>JBAQGH010000093.1:0-15436 GCA_049287685.1 Solirubrobacteraceae bacterium
TGTGGGCGCGCGCCGCGAGGCGAACGGCCATGGCTGAGCTTGTGCGCACGCCTGCACGCGCGTTGATCTACTCGACGACCACCGCGGCCTTGCTGTGGCCGCGTCCGGGGGCGATCCGCTTCGACGCGCCTGCCGCCGCCAACCGTCCGGGTCGCCACGGCCTGTGGCAGCGACCGCTGGAGCGTCGTCGCCTGCGCGAAGCCTCGCTCTTGCTGGCGCAGAGCGAGGACGCTCTGCTCGAGGTCCCTGCGGCTGTGCGCGACGCCCGCGCGCCAGAGAGCACGCTTGTGCTGCCGGTGCCCGTCGAGCCGTCTGGGCCATCTGACTCGCGTGACATCGCCGCGATCACATACGCGGCAAACCCCAATAAGAAGGGCCTCGACATCGTGCTCGATGCTTGGCGGCAGGCAGGCAAGCCCGGCGAGGAGCTGCTGGTGGCGGGCGTGGACGAGCGCGAGCTACTTAGCCTTGGCTATGGAATCTCCCCACCAGGCGTGCGCGTCGTCGGGATGTTGCCTGGAGAGGATTACCGCGCGCTGCTGCGCCGCGCGCGCGTATACGTGTGCGCGGCTCGCCGCGAGGACTATGGCATCGCCCAGCTCGAGGCTCTGGCGGACGGCTGCATGCTCGTGACGACGCCCTCGCCCGGCCCCTATGCGGCGCTGCCGATCGCGCGCAAGCTTGACGAGCGGCTTGTCGGGGATGACCTCGGCGCCGCGATCCGCACGGCGCTTGAAGACCCCTCGCCGGGCTATGCCGAACGCGCACTGAGCGCGCTAGCGCCGTTTCGTCGCGATGCGGTCGATCGGCAAGTCGCCGAGCAACTACTGCCGCTGCTGCTTGCGTAGCTTCGCGAACTGCTCCCAGGTGCGCGTGTTGGCCACTTCGGCGGCGCTCAGCCACGCGCGACGCGCGGTCGCCACGCCCCAGCGCATAACCGCGAAGCGCTCGACGCCGTGGGCGTCGGAGTCGATCACAATGGTGGCGCCCGCGCGCGCGGCCGCACGCGCATGGACATCGTTCAGGTCGCGGCGGTTTGGGTTGGCGTTGATCTCGAGCATCGTGCCAGTACGCAGGGCCGCTTCGATCAGCGCGTGCATGTCAAGCGCATAGGGCTCGCGCCGCTCGATCAGACGCCCCGTCGGATGTCCGATCGCGTCGACCAACGGGTGCTCCATCGCCGCGATCATACGCTCGGTCATCTTCTGTTCGCTCATGCCGAAGGCGGTGTGCGCGCTGGCGATCACCCAGTCCAGCTCTCCCAGCAGCTCGTCCTCGTAGTCGAGCGAGCCGTCAGGCAGGATGTTCACCTCGCTGCCGGCCAGGACCCTGATCCCCTCGATGCTCGAGTCGGCCTCGCGCACATGCTCGATTTGCAGACGCAGCTCTTCGGGAGATACGTCGTTGCCAAACCCGTGCGAGGCCGAATGGTCGGTGATCGCCACGTACTCGTAGCCGAGGGCGCGCGCAGCAAGCGCCATCTCCTCGATCGTGTTGCGCCCGTCGGAGGCGACGGTGTGACAGTGCAGATCGCCCTTTATGTCGCTGAGCTCGATCAGCTCGGGTAGCTCATGTTGGGCTGCGTCGGCGGGGTCTTGCCGGAGTGCTCCGGCCGCGGCGAGCTCGCCGCGATCCTCGCGCAACTCCGGCTCGATATAGGCCAGGCCAAGCCGTGCATACACCTCCTGCTCGCTCGCATATATGTCCGTAGCACCGGCCGCGTCGTCTTTGATGCCGTACTCGGACACATGCAAGCCTTTGCGCACCGCCATTTCGCGCAGGGCGGCGTTGTGCTTGCCCGAGCCGGTGAAGTGCTGCAGGAGGTTGCCGAGTTGGCCGGGCTTGGCGATGCGCAGATCGACGCTTACGCCGGAGTGGGTACGTCCCTTCGCTCCGCTCTTGCTGGCGGAGCTGACGCTCTCGATCTCCGCCAGCGCGGCTAGGCGCTTGGCGAGCGTCACGGGTTTGCTCGTCACCGCGATCAGGTCGATGTCCTTGACGCTGTCGGCCATGCGCCTGGCCGAGCCGGCGATCAGTACTTGGGTTCCCTCGCCGCCGCTTGCGGCGAGGCCCTGGGCCAGCGCCTGACCCAGCTCCAGCGCATCGGGTAGCAGCAGGCGTTTTGCGCGCTCGGCGGAGTCGGTGGGCATTTGCTCCAGCGCTTCGATCACGCTTGCCTCGAACTTTGCCCCGAGGCCCTTCACCGTCCGTAGCTTGCCGGCAAGTGCGGCTTTGCGCAGCGAATCGATCGAGTCGATGCTGAGCTGTGCGTGCAGCAGTCGCGCACGCTTGGGCCCGAGGCCGGGCAGGCGCGTGATTGCGATCAGCCCGGCGGGCACCTTCGCACGCAGCTTGTCCGCCGCTGGGATCGTGCCGCTATCGAGCAGCGCGAGGATCTTCTGCTCGAGCGTTGCGCCGATGCCCGCCAGCTCAGTCACGCGGCCCGCGTGCGCCAGCTCGGCCACCGACACCGGTGCCTCGCGCACCGCGCGCGCGGCGTTGCGGTAGGCGAGCACGCGGTGCACGATCGCGCCGTCGAGCTCGTACAGGTCGCCGAGCTCTTCCAGTGCTTCGGCGATCGCGGAGTTGGGCAGCTCGCCGGCCACGCGCTTAACGCTTGGCATCCGCGCTTGGCACCTTGCGGCGAGAGTCAGCTGAGAGGGCGCGTCGCGACACTAGCTCGTCCGGATCGCAACGACCGTGTTCGGTGCGAGCCGCAGGCGCGTACGATGGGCGCGAACCGCGACCCAAGCGCCCGCTTCGACCGAGCTCGACGTCGTCAATGTCTCGGTGCGCACGTGCCCAGCCGCGCCCGAGACCCCGACTTCGTAGGTGAGCGGCTTGGAGGAGAAGGAGCTGACGATCGTGCTCGTGTGTTTGCCATCGGATACCGCGGCGGCGAGCACGCCCGGAACGCGCGCGGCCGGCCCGATGCGGCTACCGAGCGGGATCCAGCGGTGCAGGAACAGCAGCGCTTGCCCGAGCGGCTGCAGCGTGACGGTGCCGTTTGGGTTGAACACGAGTGGGTCGTAACTGCCGCCCGCGGAATGAAAGCGCACCTGCTGGAAGCCGCCGAGTAGCGCGGCCACCACGTAGCGAGCCGCCCACACACCCGCCACCGGTGTGTTCGACACGCCAGGCTTGCCGCCGCAGGAAGCGCTGTTGCTCTCGGAGACGATCGCCGGTCTGTGTACGGCCTGCGCGACGTTCAACAGCCAGTCGTACTTTTCGACCAGCCCCACGCTTGCGTGCTCGGTGAGCAGACGGGCCGCAGTGGTCAGCGGCGCCCCACAGGCGGAGGTCGGATAAGCGTGCACGTCCAACACGTCCGGCGGGTCGCTGCGCAGCATCGGGCCGATCGTCGTACGCCAGCTGATCCCGGCAAGGTCGGGGCCCTCGATCCTGACCTGGCCGAGCATCGCCCGGCGGCTCTGCCATTCGCTTGCGTACTGCGCCGCCGTCCAAGGCGACGGACGAAAAGCGGGGATCTCGACTCCCGGTTCGTCGGGAAAGATGTGGCTGATCCCGTACAGGTCGGGCTCGTTGCCGAGCGAGAAGCTGAGCTGCGCCGCCGGGATCGCTTGCTCCGCCTCGGCAATCGTCGTGAGCTCGTCCGCGAGCGGGCTCGTCGCGAAGTTGAGCCCGACGGTGACCTGCACGCCGCTCTCGCGCGCCAAGCAGCCGAGCGTGGTCCAGAAGGAGGGGGAAATGAAGTAGCGGTAGGCGGCTGTGGGGCCGGCAAGGTCTTGCGAGTCGCCGCCGATGCGCAATGCAGGAGAGCCGAGCTCGCGCAACGTTGCCACCAGCGCTGGGCTGGGGCACGGCCCCGGGCCGAGCGCCTTCGCCATCAGCGGATACTCGAGCGACAGCCCAAACGGCGAGCGCTGTACGAGCGCAGTGTGCGCGTTGCGTGGGAGCGAATGGGTCGTGGCCGTCGATGAGCCCGTGACAGCAGCCGTGGAATACGTGGGGTGCTCAGAGGCAAGTGAGACGGGCCGGCGGGCCGCAAGCAATTCGGCGCGGCTCGAGGCAAAGAAGCCGCCCCGAGGCCGGCTGGAGTGCTGCGCGCCTGCCGACTCCACGGCAAAGATTTGAAGTCCCACGACGAGCAGGCCCGCCGACAGAGTGGCGCGCCACCAGCTCATCGCCGCTTATGATAACCGTGCGAAATGCTTCCTACTCGTGCCACACGCCGCCTCGCGGTACTACTGGCGTGCTTGGCTCTCGTGGGTCTGCTCGCGGCGGTTGCGACCGCTGCCAAGAACCCTGCTCTGAGGGGCACCAAGGCCAGCGTGTCCTACCGCTTTGGGCTCTCCGACTACGAACCGAGCACGTTCTCCGACCCGCGCGTGGCCGAGCTTGGCGTGCATCTCGCACGCGACGTCGTGCCGTGGAACGTGGCGCTCAACAAGCACGATCTTGCTCAGGCCACGGCCTGGCTCGACGCTGTCAAGCATGCCTACCACATCATTCCGCTGGTCACTTTTCAGCACGCCGACAACAACGGTCGCGCGCCTACCCCCGGGCAGTTTCTGAACGCGTTCAAGCGTTTCCGCAAGCTGTTCCCCTGGGTGACCGAGTTCGTCCCCTGGGACGAGGCGACCCACGATACCCAGCCCACGGCTCATCACCCTTGGCTCGCCGCCGAGTACTACAACGTGCTTGCCGCCAACTGCCACGGCTGCGAGATCACGGCGCCGGACATCCTCGACTCCGACGGCAACGTCGAGGCCTGGGTCGGATCATTTCTCGAACGTGCCCATCCCTATCCGAAGATCTGGCCTTTCAACCCTTACAGCAGCGTCAGCACCGACAGCCCCGCGTTGATCGAAAACTTCCTCGCGGCGACGCACGGACAGGTGTGGTTCAGCGAGATCGGCGGAGTGGTGTGGTGGCGCTTCAAAGGCAAGCTGATCGATCACGGCGAAGCGTTCGCGGCCAGGGCCGCCGAAAACATCTTTAGGCTAGCCCAGCTCAGCCCGAGGATCACCCGCATCTACTACTACCACTGGCGCTCGCCAGGCAATCCGACGGCCAGGGCGGCCAGGAAGGCGACCTGGGACGCCGGCCTGATAAAGGCCAACGGCGCGGCGCGCCCGGCGCTGTACGTGGTCGCGCGCGAACTGCACCGCAGCATCCAGAAATCGATCCCGAAGGTTTTCTAGCTGAGTTCGAACGTTGCTGTGCGCCGGTTACGCCAGTAGATCGTCACCGGGCACGCGCCACCTGAGGCTGTCACGGCGCAGGCTCCGTGCTTGATCGTGGCTCCGGTGGCGGCAAGGTGCTGGTGCTCTGGGGTGAGCCAGATAGTCGTGTGCAGTGTTGTCTTGGCGGGCATGCTCATGCCCAGCTTGACCCCTGCCGCGGTGGCGCTTAGCGTCCAGCTGACACGTCCTAGCACGCGACCGCCCACGGCTCTATAGCGGCCGAGCAGCAGCACTTTGCGACCCGTGCCGTGCACGCCTGTGAAGGCGGGAGTTGCGACTGTGCCGTCAGCGTAGGTGAGCGCCCACGCGCTCGATGACTCGCTGTGGATCGGACGTAGCGCCAGCAGGTCACGCCAGCCGGAGATGTCGCTCAGCTTCGCGGCGACGAGACCTTGCGCCCCGCGTTGGTCGTTGCTCGTGGCGCGTCCGGCGAGCTCCCACCAGACGTTCCCCGACCGGCCCCACACCAGGCCGCTGGAGGCGAGATCGTCGACAAGCAGTTCGCGATTGTCCGCCGGTAGCGAGACCTCTGGCGTCCCCGGCTGCGGCCACTTGGCCAGCGCGTCGGAGAGCAGCCACAGCGTTAGGCCCTCGTATTGGTTCAACGCCGCATACCCGTCCATGATCGACGGGCTCCAGTCAAAGTCGAGGCCGGGGACGATTGGCAGCAGACCGCTGGGGCGCAGCGGGTAGGCGGCTTGCAGATAGGAGACCGCACGCTGGGCGTAAGCACGCCACATGGCCGCGTTGGCCGGTTCGACAGCCGCGCGCCTGGCGCCGAGTGCGGCTGCCGCGGCCTGCACCCATGACTGGTCGAGCGACCGGCCCGAGAGCGAGAGCTGGCCGTCAGGAGCCATCATCTCGAGCGCATAGCGGTCAGCCTGACGACGCAGTTTCGATACGGTCTGCCCGATCGCTTGCGGGTCGCTTTCGCCGATGCTCTCCAGCATGAACGTCGAGAAGAGCTCGTAGGCGACCGGCTCGGAGCCGGGATCTGAAAGCTCGCGCGCGATCCCTCCCGCCGGTGAGCTCGTGAGCGCGACGGGTGCGCCCGGCTTGGCATGGGCGCGAAGTTCGCCACTGGCAAGGCTCTGAAGCGGCGCGCCGGCGTGCGTGACAGCCAACTCGAGATTGGTGCGGATCTGTGCGCTCACGCTGGCGGGAGTGACCGACAGCGATTCCGGCTCGCCTTCGATGTGGTCGCTCAGCAGCAATGCGGCGCCGGCTGCCCACACCAGGCGCCAGTTGCCGTAGCAGCCTGGCTCCGTGAGGCAGCTGCTTTCGGTAGGCGGTCCGATCTGCCCGGCTCGCCACATCAGCGGCGCCTGCAGCGTTCCCCACACGCTCGCGGGGAACAGGCCTTGCTCGCCGTCGTGGATCACGGCGGCGATCGCCAGCAGGTTGAATGGGTCGTTGGGGATCGGCAGCGTCAAGGCCGAACTGAGGATGCGCTCACCGGTGCTTTCCAAGCCGCTGTCACCGCTGCCCTTGGCCTGCTTGAGCATCACGTCGGCGAGCAGGATCACGCCGTAGTTATCGCCCGTATCGGCGGGATTGAGCGGGTCAGCGACGCGCCCGTCCGCGGTCGTATAGGGCTCCCATGCTCGCGCGACTGAGGTTATGTAGCTGCTCAACTCGCCGGCGCTCACACTAGGTTGAGGCGGGTCTGCCCACGCTGTGCCTGCCCACAGCAGGGCGATAAGGAGCGAAACGGCCGCAACCGTAATGAATGGCCTCGGGATCATGAGCTTGAGGCGCATCCTGCGCCAGGCAGTGTGTTTCGCCGGGAGGCGCATCGCCACCTGCCACGCTTTAGGGTACGCACCCGTGAGCCCTGCCGATCCACATGCCGAGTGCGACGTCCCCTGGCTGATCCTGCCGACCTACAACGAGGCCGAGAACATCGAGGCGATTGTGGCGGCGGCTGGCGGGGTGCTGTCGGGGGCAAACGACGACGCCTACAAGGTGCTGATTGTCGACGACGGCTCGCCCGACGGCACGGGCGAGATCGCCGACCGGCTCTCGGCTGAGCGCGAGCAGGTCGAGGTGCTGCACCGCACCGAGAAGAACGGCATCGGCCCTGCCTACTTGGCTGGCTTCCGCTACGCGCTCGACCACGGTGCCGCCTATGCGATGGAGATGGACTCCGACTTCTCCCACGACCCTGCCGACCTCGCTCGTCTGCTCGCGGCGGTGCGCTCCGGCGCCGACCTGGCGCTGGGCTCGCGCTATGTGCCCGGCGGTGGCGTGGTCGATTGGAGCCTGTTGCGGCGCTTCATCAGCCAGGGCGGCTCAACCTACGCGCGCTGGGTGCTCGGTCTACGCATAAAGGACCTCACCGGCGGTTTCAAGTGCTTCAAGCGCGATGTGCTCGAAGCGATCCACTTCGACAGCGTGCGTTCGCAGGGCTATGCCTTTCAGGTTGAGCTCACCTATCGCGCCTCGCGCGCCGGCTTCAACGTGGTTGAGGTGCCGATCCTCTTCAAGGACCGCGAGCTCGGCCAAAGCAAGATGTCTTGGTGGATCGCTGCTGAGGCGATGTGGCTGGTGCCGCGCCTGCGCTTCGGGCCTCAGCCGCCCGCGCCGCCGGTACGCGCAACGACACAAAGCGAGGTACACGCACCGTCCCCGGGGCCGCGTACCTCGACCCGTACCTGACGCTGCGTCGGGCGCCCGGCTCTGCCGCGAAATCGTGCGCCCTTCCCCGCTCACGTGGACGTGCGTAGCGGCCGATAGAGAGACCGTGGACGCCTCTTCATACGCGCTCTACCACGGCGTTCGCCGTACCCGCATGACGCTGCGCACCTGGCAGCGCCGGCCGCTGCCCGTGCTCGGCAGCTGGGTGGCCGGGTCGCTGCTTGCGGCCGTTGGCCTGCTGCTGGCGGTGCTCGTCATATCCGAGTTGTTCACCAACTACGTACAGCCGGTCGAACTGCAGCCCCCCTTCGCGGTGGGCGATCTAAACGATGCCTTCGCTGTTGTCTCGCACAACCTGCTCGTGCTCGCGCTGCACGCGGCTGCCTGCGTCGCGGGCTTCATCGCCGGCAGCTCGTTGCCGCTGCAGGCCGAGGGCAAGAGCGGGATCTCGCTGTGGGTGCACGAGCACGGTGGGCGTGTCGCGATCGCCTTCGTGGTGTGCGCCACGACCTTCTCGCTGTCCGCCCAGGCCTATGTGCTCGGGC
The DNA here is from genome assembly GCA_049287685.1 of Solirubrobacteraceae bacterium. Lineage (GTDB taxonomy): Bacteria > Actinomycetota > Thermoleophilia > Solirubrobacterales > Solirubrobacteraceae > Palsa-744. Next base: position 8,390 of record JBAQGH010000093.1, read on the forward strand.
ATACGCTCGCCGGTGTCGCCCATTTCATGAAAGTCTCGCCGGCGCTGTTGCTGCTTGGTGTACTGCCGCACGCGATCCCCGAGCTGATGGCCCTGTTCCTGCCGCTTGCCGCCTGGATCATCGCCAGCCGCAGGGGAGAGTGGGATCAGCTGCTCGCGGCGACCGTCGTGACGGTCGCAATTGCACTGCCGATGCTCGTCCTTGCCGCATTGATCGAGGTGTATGTCTCCCCCCACCTGTTCGCCGCGCTAACCGGCTTGCACCCGCCGATCGTCGGGCGCTGGGGTGGGTTCACCGTTGTGGTCGGGCACTGAGCGATCCTCAGGGTTGCGCCCCTGGTATAGATAACATGCAAGATGTCATGACATGGCGTCATAGACACATTGTTTCCCATCCTCAGTCCTAAAGAGTATATTTCGCGAAGATGGGGGATCGGCTTACGGAACTTGCAGGGGAGAGCATCGTTTTCGGCAGATGGGGCCCGAGAAGGCCTCGCTTGGCGGCCTTGGGCAGCCGTGTCGTTCTGCCGCTATTGCGCAAGAGGCAGGCGCGTCGTGGACTGCACGGTTTCGACAGTGCGTTGGCCCGCGCGCGGCTGGCGGCTCTCGAGGAGACGATCCGCGCCGGGCGCGAGGCGTATGTGCTAGGCGTGGGCAGCGGATTTCACAACTCGGGCGCTGCGCTGGTGCGGATCTCCCGGGAGGGCACCGTCGAGCTGATCTGCAACGAAGAGGAGGAGCGCTATCTCGCCGTAAAGCACTGCACCGACTACCCGCGGAGGTCACTGGAGGCGGTCGTGCTGCAAATGCGGGCGCTTGGCGTAGAGCCACAGGATCTGGCGGCATGCGTGAGTAGTTGGGACTACCCGGGCGCGTTGATCATGCTGGCGCTGCGGGCGATTCTGGAGGAGGCCCCCACGAGCATGGGACGACAGATGCGCGAACGCCCGGACGGTGTGGTCAGCGACGATCGAACCGTCATCGTCAAGGCCTCCGAGCGCATCGGAGAGCAGCTCGGGCTCGACGAGCCCATGCCGATAGTGATGATGCGCCATCACGATAATCACGCCTACTTCAGCTATGCGCTCTCGCCGTTTGCCGGCGATGGACAACAGACGATGACGATCGTGCTTGACGGGACCGGTGACGATGCATCGATGTCGCTTTACGACTGCCGTGAAGGCCAACTCGAATTGTTGCGCATGCAGGGCACGAACACGCTGGACTCGCTCGGCACGCTGTACGGCATCCTGAGCTCTACCCAGGGCGGCTGGCCGATGTTGAGCTCAGAGGGGCGCTACATGGGCGCCGCCGCCTGGGGGGATGGGGATAGGCTCGTCAACCGTTACTACCGGCGGCTGAAGCATCTACTCCACTTTGGCGCGGACGGCGAGGTTCACCTGAACCGAGCGCTTGCAAACTGGACTCAAGAAGGTTGGGGGAAACCCTACAGCGAGGAGTTGATCGACATCCTCGGCGAACCGATCGCGCTCGAGAACATGTGGAACCCGGATGCGGTTTTGAATGTCGAGGATGTCAGCCATCCGGAGATCACCCGCGAGCGCGTGGACAAGGCGGCCGCTGTGCAGATGGTGTTCGAGGATGCGCTGGTGCATATCGTCGATCATCTGATCCGTGTGACAGGTGGCCACCGTCTCGTACTGAGTGGCGGCACCGCTCTGAACTGCGTCGCCAACATGCGTCTGCTGGAATGCTTTGACGAGCGTTGGTACAAACGCCACCTCGGGCTTAGTGGCACGAGATTGCATCTGTGGGTGCCCCCCACGCCCGGAGACTCGGGCGCGCCGGCTGGTGCGGCGTATGCGTTCGCGATGCGCGCCGGCGCCCGCCCTGGCCAGCCACTGAAGCACGCCTTCTACTGTGGGCTCGCTCCCACGACCGCGATGGTTCGCGACGCCGTCAAAGCCGAGCCGACGGTTGGAAGCATGTCACTGGGTGATTGCTCAGACCCCGAAGTGAGGGCGCAGGTAGCCGACCTGCTTGCCCACACGGTCGCCGACGGTGGCGTGATGGGTCTCTTTCAGGGAGCCTCCGAGACCGGTCCGCGTGCGCTTGGGCATCGCAGCATTCTCGCCAACCCCTGCGACCCCGATACGCGGCGGGTGCTCAACGAGCGGGTGAAGCATCGCGAACTGATCAGACCGTTGGCGCCGATGCTTACGCGCGCGGCTGCCGAGCGCTTCTTCGAGCTGGAGGAGGGGGCATCCGACGACGACTACAACGCCTACAACTACATGGTGCTGACCGCACGGGCTCGATCTGAGGCGCTCCAGGAGATCCCCGCGGTGATCCATCACGATGGGACCGGTCGCCTCCAGATCGTGCGCCCGGAGGTGGACCCTTTCTGTCATGAGTATCTCCTCGCCATGGGCCGCAGGCTGGACGTGGAGGTATCGGTGAACACTTCGCTGAACGTGGGCGCGCCGATCGCGCACACGCCCGAGCAGGCGCTCGCAACGCTCAAGCGCGCGCGAGGGATGGATGGTCTGCTGATGATCGATCGCGAGCTTCACGCCACGCTGGTGTGGCTCGAGGACCGCGCCGACGCGCGCACGCGTTTGATGGACTCCGTGACCGCGTGGACCGAGGAGACGGGGTTTGCGCTTCACTTTGTATAGTGGTAGGGGCCGCTCGACAAGGGTTGAGCGTCAAGTCGCCACGAGGCGACCTATGCGATAGGAGAATCCCATGGCAGGCAGCTTGAGCGAAGTCACCGACGCCAACTTCCAGGCCGAGGTCGTCGAGTCGGAGAAGCCCGTGCTCGTCGACTTCTGGGCTCCCTGGTGCGGGCCTTGCCGCGTGGTTGGCCCCGTCCTGGAGGAGATCGCCTCCGAGCGCGAGGATCTGCGCATCGTGAAGCTGAACGTCGATGAGAACCAGCAGACGGCAGCCGCCTTCCAGGTGCTGTCGATCCCGACGATGATCCTGTTCAAGGGCGGGCAGGCCGTCAAGACGGTCGTGGGGGCCTACCCCAAGAAGAAGATCGAGTCCGAGCTGGACTCGGTGCTTGCGGCGGCGTAGGTAGGTCGAGCAAAAGGACGATGTCCCCGCGCGCGCACGCGGGGCATCGCGTTTTTTTGATCAGCCATCCAGCACGCGACTGAGAGCGATCTCGAGGGGGAGCCCTTCGATCTCGGTCTGCTCGCGATAGCCCATCGCGACCGCATCGCCATTGCCCAAGACCAGGCTGACGGCCAGCGTCTCGCCGCTGACATACGCCTCGTGCTCGCGGGCGGCGTCCAACAACGTCGTGTCGCCGCCTAGCACCAGCTCGATGCGATCCTCGACCTCGAGGCCCCCGCTCTTGCGCGCGGTCTGGACGGCGTGCACGATCTCGCGCGAGCGCCCCTCGCGCAACAGCGAGTCGTCGATGCTCAAGTCGAGCGCCACCGCATGTGCGCCCTCACGCTCGACCGAGTAGCCCTCGGGTGCCTTCATCGTCAGGATCACATCCTGCTCGGTGAGCATGTGCTCGCGGTCGCCGACGGAGATCCCGACACCGCCGCCTGTCCCGCCGCCTGTCCCGCCGGCGGGACCACCGCGCACAGCGGCCGCTACGCGAGCCGGGTCGAGCGCCGCGAGTGCCTTCGCCGCGAGCGGCATGTCTTTGCCGAACAGGGGACCCAAAGTGCGGTAGTTGGCCTTGAGCTCGTACTCGCCCAGCTCCTCCGCGGCCTCCACGAAGCGCACCTGGCGCACGTTGAGCTCCTCGCGCACGATCTCCACCAGGCGCTCGATCGCCGCGCGCTCGCGGCCGTCGGCCACCACAACCGCCTCGGCCAAAGGCTGGCGCACCTTGATTTTCGCCTGGGCCCTGGCGCCCAGGCCGAGGCGCACGGTCTCGCGCGCGGTTGCCATTGCCTGCTCGAGGGACTCGTCACGCGCCGGCAGGGCGTCGCCCACGGGGAAGTCGCACAGGTGCACGCTCGCGAGCGTGCCGTCGAGGTTGTCGTAGATCTCATCGGCCACGAACGGGCAGAAGGGTGCGAGCAACTTGGAGACGATCAGTAGGCATTCGCGCAAGGTCGCGAATGCCCCCGCGTCGCCGTCCCAGAAGCGCCGTCGCGAGCGGCGCACGTACCAGTTGGACAGGTCGTCCAGGAGCTCTGCGATAGCGCGCCCGGCGGTTGTGGCGTCGTAGGCGTCCAGGCGCTCGGCAACCGTCTGCGCGGTGGCGGCCGTGCGCGAGAGTGCCCAGCGGTCAAGGGCGTCATCCGCGGTCGCGGCAGAGGTTCCGCTCCCGCCGGCTCCGCGTCCCGTCGCACCGGCCCCCTCAGCCCCTACCCCAACCCCTCCGGCGAGCACGTCCGCATTTGCGTTCGCGTAGAGCGTGTAAAAGAAATACGTGCTCCACAGCTGCTTGAGGAACAGGCGCACGCCCTCGCCGATGGCGTCCTCGGAGAAGCGGTAGCCGTCCCATGGTTGCTTGGAGGTGAAGAAGTACCAGCGGAACGCGTCGGCGCCGTACTTGTCGAGCACCTGCCACGGCTCGACGGTGTTGCCCTTGGACTTCGACATCTTTTGCCCATCGGCGTCGAGGATCAGGCCTAGGCACACAACGTTCTCATAGGAGGACTTGTCGAACAGCAGTGTCGAGACGGCCAGCAGCGAGTAGAACCAGCCGCGCGTCTGATCGAGCGCCTCGCAGATGAAGTCGGCGGGGAATTCTTTTTGGAATTTTTGGGCGTGCTCGTGGGGGTAATGGTGCTGGGCGAAGGGCATCGAGCCGGAGTCGAACCACACGTCGATGACCTCAGGTACTCGCTTCATCGGCTTGCCGCACACCGCGCCCGTGGACGCGCTTTGCTCCCCGTGTGACTCGCCGTTGGTCGATGGAGTGGATAGAGGGTTGTGCTCGTGGGTGCACGTGAGCACCAATTCATCTACGTAGGGCCGGTGGTGATCTTCGAGGGTCGTGCCCGAGAGCTGCTCCAGCTCGGCGAACGACCCGATCGTCAGCGTGTGCCCGGCCTCGCAGCGCCAAACCGGCAGTGGCGTGCCCCAGTAGCGCTCGCGCGAGAGCGCCCAGTCGACGTTGTTTGACAGCCAGTCGCCGAAGCGCCCGTGCTTGATGTGCGGCGGGTACCAATTGATCGTCTCGTTGGCGGCCATCATGCGCTCGCGCAGCTTGGAGGTGGCTATGTACCAGGAAGGCTTGGCGTAGTAGATGAGCGGGGTGTCGCAGCGCCAGCAGTGGGGGTAGGAGTGCTCGTAGTCGGTGCGGCGGAACAGCAGTCCGCGTGTCTCGAGGTCCGCGATCAGCTCCTCGGTCAGCTCGGGGTCCTTGACGATGCGTCCCCTATAGGAGCCGCCAGCGTTGTTGCGCACGTCCATGCCATATGTGCCATCCGGCTTGACGGGATTGAAGAGCGTATGTGGATTGCGCGGGTCGAATATCTCTGCTGCGGCGGCGGCGCGGAAATCATCGTCCCCAAACGCCGGCGCGATGTGCACCAGCCCAGTGCCGTCCTCGGTTGTTACGAAATCGCCCGCGATGATCGGGGCTCCACCGCTGCCGCGCCCGCTTGTGGGGAAGATCGGCGACTGGTAGAACGCGCCCCCTGTGCGTCTGCCATCGACCTTATCCCCAATCAACTCGCTCCCCGGGAAAGTGTCAAGTATCTCTGCGTCTTCCCCCAGCACCTTCTCCACCAGTGTCGTGGCTAGGACCAGTATCTCGTTACCGACCCGTGCTCGCGCATACTCAATGTCTGGGCCTGCTGCCACCGCCACATTGCCCGGGAGTGTCCATGGCGTCGTCGTCCAGATGAGCAGCGCATCGCCTGACCGCAACGGACCGCGATCGACGGTTATCGGCAATCGCACATACACCGAGGGATCGACCACATCCTTGTACCCCAGCGCCACCTCATGCGATGAGAGGGCCGTTCCGCAGCGATAGCAGTACGGCACCACCTTATGCCCCTCGTACAGCAGCCCCTTGTCGCTGATCGTCTTCAGCGCCCACCACACCGACTCGATGTAGCTCTCGTCCAGCGTCCTGTAGGCGTGCTCGAGGTCCACCCAGAAGCCGATCCGCTCGGTCAGGCGGTCCCACTCCTCCAGGAACTCGAACACGGAGTTGCGACACTGCTCGTTGAACTCCTTGATCCCGTACTGCTCGATCTCGGTCTTGCTCTTGATCCCGAGCTTCTCTTCGACCGCGATCTCGACGGGAAGCCCGTGGCAGTCCCAGCCGCCCTTGCGCTCCACGCGATAGCCGCGCATCGTCTTGTAGCGCGGGTAGATGTCCTTGAACACGCGCGAGAGCACGTGGTGGGAGCCGGGCCTGCCGTTGGCGGTGGGGGGCCCCTCGTAGAACACCCACTGCTCGGCCCCGTCGCGATTGCGCAGCGACTCGGCGAACACGTCGCGCTCGCGCCAGCGCTCGAGCACTTCCTGCTCGAGCTCGGGGAGATCCTGGCGCGCGTCCACCTCGCGCGGCGGTATCAATGGGTGTCTGGGTGGAGCGGTCACGGGCGCCCCATTGTAGGTGCGCGTCGTGGCAGCTAGGAAGCGGCGGCGCTCACGGACGCCGGCCGTGCCGGCGACGCGATCCGCGCGCTGGGCGCGGGGCTCGCAAGCTGCTCGCGCAACATCCGCACCGCCTCCGACGGTTCGGGGCCGATGCGAGTGACGGTGCTCGCGCCGGTGTCGGGCAATGCTCCGCGATAGTCGAACACCTGAAGGTCGCCGCCGCTCTGCCTGGTGGCGTACACGACACGCCCGACTGCGTCCAGCGATGCGCAGTGCCCGCTCAGGACCATCGCCTGCGGGCGCAGCGCACGCAGCGCGCTCCCCACGCGGGTGCTGTCGAGCTCGACTGGCAACGTCAACACGCGCAGGCCCGCGCGCCGGAGGAACAGCTCCAGCGCCTGCACATAAAGGCCGTCGATGTCCATGCTCAGGCTCGCATCGAAGATCAACACACCCTCATCGCGGGTGGAGGGTGGCGCTACACGTTGGGCGGCCGCCAGCCACCCGGTTGCGTAGCGCCAGGCAAAGCAGTACTCAGGCGAGCCAGGAC
>JBAQGH010000094.1:0-16658 GCA_049287685.1 Solirubrobacteraceae bacterium
CGGCACGCCCGGATGCGGGTGGGTGGGCCTTAGATCACGGCGCTGGATCGCCACGTGACGTCTTGCACGTACTACCAGTACGCGCTGCGACGTCCCGCGACGACCAGCTTGGTCCATGAACACACCGGACGTACCGCCTATTTTGAAACACGTTCTTATTGCGCTACGGCCGCCGGCACGCTCTGACGCAGCGGCGCTCCCCGCCTGTATACAAGGCTCAGCATCAGGGCAAGCAGGCTGGTAGCGCCCAGATATCCGATCTCGGTGCGCAGCAGTTCTTCTGAGACGAGTGGCAACAGCATCCAGGCGACGAACACCATGGCTGCCACGATCCAGCAGGTGGCGGCGGTGCGCGCCTGGTTGCGGGCCAGCGCGGCCTGGTTGAGCGCCCCGGATGTCAGGTGCATGCCCATCCCAAGTCCGATCAGCGCGAGGCCGACGCGGCCATATTCGAAGCTCTGGCCAAACAGCGTTTTCATCACCGGCGGCCCGACCGCCAGCAAACCGAGTGCTGTCGCCAATGCGAACGCGGCGATCGCCATCACCGTCACGCGGATCGCCTTGGCAAAGGCAGCGTGGCCCTCGGTTGCCTCAAGGCCGGTCAGGTGCGGCAGCAGCGATGTCTGGATCGCCTGGAAGAGCTGCAGCGGCGCGCGCGCGATCAGCAGCACGTTGAACACGATCCCGGCGAGCGCCACGTTGGTCGAGGTGATGTCCACCGTCAAGACAGCCGCGTTGAGCAGCGTCTGCTCGGAGAGCATCACCCCGGAGACCGCGAAAGCAAAGCCCGAGCCGCGCCGCAGCGACAGCTCGTCCGCCGCTACAGCCTCCTCCACGCTCTCGGTCCCAGGCCCCGCCAAGGCTGCGTCCAGCTCCTCCATCTCCGGCGCGCCGCGAAGCTCGCTGGAGCGCCGCGCGAATGCCACGGGCACGACGACGAGCGAGACGAACGGCGCCGCCGCGATTCCCAGCACGACCGCCGTCTGTCCGTTGGCGATGCCGAGCGCCACCGCCAGCGCGAAGCACAGGCGCGAGAGCGATTCGATCAGCACCAGGCCACCGAACAGCCCAAAGTATTCGTGTCCCGCCAGCCAGCCACGGGCGAAATAGCTGGCGGCATATACAAGCGTGCCGACCACCAGCACCCAATACAGCGCGGCATAGTGGTCGAAGACGTTGTCGATCAGCACTTCGTGCAAAGCCAGTGCGAGGATCAGGAACACCAGCGCGAAGCTGGCCTGGATCGCGATCGGCACGCGCACCGAATGCTGTTCGTGCCCGCGTGCGCGGCGGTCGGCGATCGTGCGCGAGAGCAGCTGTTCGATCGGCCGGTAGATCACCGAGATGATCACGAACATGATCGACCACAACAGGTCGAGTCGCTTGGCCGAGACTTCCCCGAGCACGTGGCTGGCGATCGAGAAATAGGCAAACGTCAAGATCCCGGTCGAGGCGATCCCAATCGAAAGGATGCGTGCCCCGCTGCCATATGAGCGAGGCGACTTCTGGTGCGCGCGCTCCAGCTCAGCCGTGGCCTGCTCGTCTGCTGTGGTGGATCGGCCCGTCATCGCAGCAGCCCCAGGCGCTGTCGTGGGCCGCTCACCCGAGGCGGACAAGCAGCATCGTCCAGGGGAACGGCGAGCGCGCCTCGACAACGTCCCCATAGCGCGAGAGCAGCTGCACGAACGAGCGCTTGGACCAGTGGTTGAGGTGCCCGGGCGTGTTACCCAGCTGCGGCCAGTAGGCGCCGCGAGCCATGTTCAGCATCCGCCACAGCGGCTCGCGCGGCACCGAGACGAGCAGCCGGTGCTCGGCACAGCGGGCCATCTCCGCAAGCGTATGCTCAGGGTCGGGCACGTGCTCGAGTACCTCGATCGCGCAGGCAACGTCGAACTCGTTATCGGTGAACGGCAGGTTCTCGGCTCGCATCACCCTGTATTCGAGGTTCGGCGCTTGGCGCTGCTCCCAGCCGGCCTGAATCGAGGGCTCCTCGAGGTCGATCCCCACGACGCGGCTTCCCTGGAGCCGCTGCGCCCACTTGTGCACGAGCACGCCCTCTCCGCAACCAACGTCCAGCAGCGAAGCAGGGCTGGCGGCAGCGAACAGTTCGTCGAGCGTACGCTCGAAGCCGGCCATCATGCGCTGCACCAGCGGGTTGCTCGAGCCGTACTTGTCGTAGGTGTTGCCGGTGACGACGCCGTCCTTCGACACGGTCACGCCGCTGCTCATACCTCCACCGCCCGCTCCGATTCGCGCGCATCCTGTGGACGGCCTTCGGCGAGCGGCCCCGCGTCCTTGCCGCCCACCCGGGCCGGATTAGCTTCGTAGTGAGAGGGCTCCACACCGAGTTGCAGCTCGATCCTGCGCACCCGCTCAAACGTCTTCTGCGTCATCACGCGTTGCGCGGCCAGCAGGTCGCCGATCACGCCAAGCGCCCACAGCACGACCGCCGCGATGAACAGCACGGCACCAAGGATCAACGACTGCACATGCCCCTTGCCGTTGCCTTCGGCGTAGGCGACCACAAAGCGGATCCACACGCCCAGCGCGGCCACACCGATCAGTGCGGCCAAGCTCCAGAACACGCGCAATGGCTCGTACTGCGCGTAGATGCGGAAGATCGAGATCGAGTTGCGTCGCACATAGGCACCCATCGAGGGAAACAGGCGCGACTCGCGCGTCTTCGGGTTGGTCCTGATCGGGACGTGGTCGATCGCAACCAGCTGCTTGCCGGCCTGGATGATCGTCTCAAGCGTGTAGGTGAATTTCGAGACCACCAGCATCTGGATGGCGGCCTCACGGTTGTAGGCCCTGAAGCCCGAGGTCGTGTCTGGAACAGAGGTCGAGGAGGCTTGGCGCACGACCCATGAGCCAAGGCGCTGCAGGATCTTCTTCAACGCCGAGAAGTGCTCGATGTTGCTCACTTCGCGGTCGCCCACGACCATGTCGGCATGACCCTCGAGGATCGGTCCGACCAGCTTGACGATATCCCCGCCGTAGTACTGATTGTCGGCGTCGGTGTTCACGACGACATCGGCGCCGAGCTTCAGGCAGGCATCCAGCCCGGCCTGGAAGCCGGCTGCCAGTCCCTTGTTGTTCGTGAGACGCACCACATGGTCCACGCCGTGTGTGCGTGCGACAGCGATCGTCTCGTCGGTGGAGCCGTCGTCGACGATCAGCCACTCGACGACGTCGAAGCCGGCGATCTTGCGCGGCAGGTCGGCAAGCGTGGCGGGCAGCTGCTCCGCCTCGTTGAAGCAGGGGATCTGGATGATGAGCTTCACCGGCAAAGCCTATCCCGTCGAGCCGGCGTGCCTGGGGGTGTGCACCGAAGTTCCCGCTGGCGCTTCCCGAAGCGCGTGAGGGCAGGCGTGGCCGGGTTGGTGCGGACGGATGCGCAGATAGGCTCTACGATCGGATGGCAAGCGCGACGCTGACACGGCCCGGGCCGGGCGATGAGGGTGGCTCGCTGCAAAGGCTGCGTGCGGTGCCGGCATCGGTGTGGGCGAAGCTTGCGTTCGCCGCGATGTGCGTGCTGGCGCTCGTCGGCTACTTCGCCTTCCCCACGTATCCCACGTACGACTCCTTCTACGCGCTGCTGTGGGGGCGGGACCTGCTGCACCTGCACATGCCCGACTTCAACGTCTATCGCGGACCGACCGAGCACCCTCTTGCGATCGCCTTCGGGGCGCTCTGCTCGATCGTCGGCCAAAGTGGTGCGCGCCTGGTCGTGCTCGGCTCGATCGTCTCCTTCGTGGCGCTGGTCGCCGGCCTCTATCGGCTTGGCAGGCTCTGCTTCGGTCCGATCGTCGGCGCTTTCGCCGGGCTGCTCGTGCTCAGTCGCTTCTTCATCGAGAACCTCGCGGCCCAGGGCTACCTAGACATCAGCTATGTCGCGCTCGTCGTATGGGCAACGGCGCTTGAGATAGAGCGCCCGCGCCGCGGGCCGCTTGTGTTCCTGTTGCTTGCCGCCGCCGGTCTACTGCGCCCCGATGCGTGGGTGTTGAGTGGCGTCTACTGGCTGTGGTGTGCCTACCCGGCTGACACCGGTACGCGCCTGCGCTATCTGGCGCTGGCCGCGATCGCGCCGCTGCTGTGGATCGGCGTCGACGCCGTGGTCACAGGCGATCCGCTCTACTCGCTTCATTCCACCTCAGGGCTCGCCTCCGAACTGGAACGTACGCAGGGCTTCTCCAGCGTCCTCTCCTCGACCTGGAACTACGCCGTGCGGATCGACAAGCTGCCTGTGGTGCTCGGCAGCATGGCCGGTGCGTTGATCGCGATCTGGCTGACCCCGCGACGCGTGCTCGTACCACTGGTCGTGCTCGCGACCTTGTTGTTCGTGTTCGTCGCCGAGGGCGCGGTGGGCGCGTCGGTCGTCGATCGCTACATGATCGGCTCCTCGGTCGTGATGCTCGTCTTCTGCGCGGTCGCGGTTGGCGGCTGGTCGATGCTCGATCCTGGGACGGCGCTGAGGCGCCTATGGATGGTGGCGGCCGCGCTGCTCGTCCTCTACGGCGCCGCCTCCGCGGCGAACACGCTCAGCCTCTCAAGCCTGCGTACGACGCTGGCTGACCACGAGAACTTCCACGAGGGGCTTGCAAGCGCCCTCCACAGCTCGGCAGTGGAGGCTGAGCTGAAACGCTGTTCGTTGCTGTCGCTGCCGAACAACAAGCTGATCCCCGATGCGCGCTGGATCCTGGGCAGCACGGGTCAGCGCGACATCGTCGCCCGCTCGGAGGCGAGCGCGGACGCGCTCAAGGGCGCCGATCGGCTCGAAGATCGGCTGCGCCATGGAAGCGTCGCGGTCTATCCGCTCGGCGAAGCCGTGTTCGTCGACGCGATCGTCGACGTCGGCGACGATCCGCGCAATCAGGTGCCGCCGGCGGGCTACAAACGCTTGTATACGAGTAGCTATTACGCCGTGTATGCCAACTGCTGAGCACAGCGCGTATGCCGCCGGCTGAGTCTGACAGCACCTCGACGCGCGTTCGCAGTCCCCCTGTGCACGACCCGCGCGATCGACGGGGCGAGACGCCAGCAGATCGCGATGGACGGCTGTGGGCGTGGTGCGGGCTCGCGCTGGTCCTGTGCGTCGCACTCGGCCTGCGCCTGTGGGGCATCAAGGAGGGACTCCCCTACGTCTACAACATCGACGAGGCGGGCCATTTCGTGCCGAAGGCCGTCACCATGTTCTCCGAAGGGCTGAACCCGCGCTACTTCGTCAACCCGCCGGCGCTCACCTATGTATTGCACTTTGTGTTCGACGCTTGGTTCGGAGGGGCTCACGGCGTGCGCAGCGAATATGCGCGCCACCCTGGCGAAGTGTTCTTGGTGGGGCGGGTGACCGTTGCGCTGCTGAGCACCGCCGCCGTGTGGATGCTGTATCTGCTCGGAGCCCGTCTGTTCAATCGTCGCATTGGTCTGCTCGCGGCCGCGATCGAGGCGGTCTCGTTCCTTCCAGTCTCCTACGGGCACTTGGCGCTCAACGACGCGGTCACGCTGCTGCCGCTGACGCTGTCGCTCTTCGGCAGCGCAGGCGTCATGCGATATGGGCGAAAGCACGACTATGCGCTCGCCGGAATCGGCCTTGGGCTGGCGTGTGCGAGCAAGTACACGGCCGGCATCGCGATCGTGCCGCTCGTCGTGGCCGCCGCCGCGCACTATCTGGACTCGATCGATGCTACGCGCGTCCACCCGGCCCGTGGTCAGCCGACCGGTGACCACGCGATCCTCGAGCGCCCCGTGTGTCGCGTAGTGCTCGGCGTAGCTCTGGCGGGGGTTTGCGCGTTCGCCGCATTCTTGATCGCCAACCCCTACTCGCTGTTGGACTTCAAACTTTTCTACTCCGAACTGGTACACCAATCGAGCCTCTCCGACGAAGCACAGGGCAAGCTCGGTGCGCCCAAGGAGATCGGGATCTTCTACTACCTGTGGTCGTTCTCATGGGGTCTTGGTTGGGCGCCGGCTCTGGCCGCGCTCGGCGGCGCGATCACGATCTGGCGTCGCCACCCGCGTATCGGTTGGCTGCTCGTGCCGGCGGCGATCTTGTTCCTCGGATTCATGGGCGTGCAGGATCGCTACTTCGGCCGCTGGCTGCTGCCCATCTTCCCGATCGCGTGTCTGCTCGCCGCATATTTCGCCTCGCGGCTCGTGCGCGTCATCCTCGAAAAGGCGATGCCCCCCGTGCGCGCAGGGGGCAAGCGGATCGTTGTTGATCTAAAGGCGCCAGAGGTGGGGGACGGGGCGCCGGTCTCCTCAGAGATGTCCCTGGCGCCCGGTGTGCCTGTCGTGGGCAAAGCACCGCGCAGCTCGTCTCGCCGGAGGCGTCTCGCGCTACTCGCCGGGGCGCTCATCGCGAGCGTGCTGCTTGCCCAAGGCCTCGTCTACAGCGTCCACAACGATCTCGTGCTCTCGCGTGCGGACACGCGCAACATCACGCGTGCCTGGATGGTCGCCCACGTGCCGCGCGGCACCCCGATCGTGGTCGAGCCCGTCGTGCTCGACTCGTGGGTCGAAGAAGGCGCAGGCGGCTCCCGCTCGGACCGCTGGCAGAAGTACCAGTCGCTGCAATCGGTGATCGCTCCGGACGGGAGCCTCGCTCCGCAGACGATCCACCAAGTGACGCTAGAAGACTATGAGACCACGCTCAGCCCGGCCTTGATCGGCTGGTATGAGCATCTGGGCTACTGCTGGGTGGTGGTCGGCTCCACCGAGTCCGGTCGCGCGCTTGCCGATCCGCGCGCCGCACCATTTGCAAGCGCCTACTACCACGCGCTGGCCACCCAGGCGGAAGTCGCCTATAGCGTCTCGCCCTACTCGCCGGGGAGTAGCCCGACGCGGTTCAGCTTCGACTGGTCGTTCGACTATTACCCGCTTTCCTATGCGCATCCTGGGCCGGAAATGACCGTGTATCGCCTACGCGGTGGACGCTGCGCCCCTAGTCGATAGGGCGTCAGGCCCTATCCTGGAGGAAGGCATGGCGATCACCACAGACACCGACCGGATGCTGCTCGGACGAGCGATCGAGCTCGCGCGCAACGGCGCCGAGCAGGTCAAGCCCAACCCGCTCGTGGGGGCGGTTGTCGCGCGCGACGGTGAGGTTCTCGGCGAGGGCTGGCACGAGCGCTACGGTGACGCACACGCCGAGGTCAACGCGATCGAAGCTTGCGGGCCGGCGGATCTGACCGGGACGACCCTGTATGTGTCGCTCGAGCCGTGCTGCCACGTTGGCAACACACCGCCCTGTACCGACGCGATCATGCACGCGGGCATTGTGCGCGTCGTCGTGGCCTCCGACGACCCGACCGAGAAGGCCTCCGGACGCGGCTTGGGCATTCTCCGCGACGAGGGCGTCGAGGTGGTGGTCGCCGACGGCGAGCTGGCCACCAGCGCGCGCCTGCTCAACCAGGCATTTCGCAAGCACGCACGTGTGGGACGCCCCTGGGTGCTGTTCAAGTCGGCGATGACACTCGACGGCAAGGTTGCCACCAGGGCCGGCGACTCGCAATGGATCAGCGGTGAGGAAAGTCGGTTGCTGGCCCATACTTGGCGGGCTTCTGTGGACGCGGTCGTGGTTGGGATCGGCACCGCGCTCGCTGACGATCCACAGCTCACCGCGCGACCCGACGGGATCCTGGCCGAGCTCCCGCGTCAGCCACGACGCGTCGTGTTCGACTCGCTCGCGCGTCTGCCGATCTCCTCGCAACTCGTTGCCGCCGCAGAGCAGGTTCCATTGACTGTGTGCGTCTCGCGCGCGGCCGCCCGCGCCGACACCGATGCGCTGGAGGCCGCCGGCGCGCAGGTGCTCGTCGCCACCGGTCAGAACGAGCCCGCACGCGTGCGCTCGGCACTCGACCAGCTTGGCGCCAGTGGGATTGCCTCGGTGCTGTTGGAGGGCGGGCCACATCTCGCTGGAGCGTTTCTCGACGCGGGGGAGATCGACGAGATAAGGCTCTTTCTCGCGCCGATCCTGCTCGGCGGCCGCACTGCCCGCGATCCGCTGGAGGGCGAGGGTGTCGAGCGCATATCCGAGGCATTGCGCGCGCTCAGCTTCGACTGCGATCGTGTCGGCGATGATCTGTTGGTATCGGCCCGACTGCGCGAGTGGTGACTGACAGGCAGGTATGGCGGCGCTGGACTGCGTCCTCAGTCGCTTGTGTGCAAAGCACACTGCGCTCCTTGCGTCCTTGCCCAGCTTGCCCTACGTGCCTGTCAGGCGCTCGAAACTTTGAAAGGAGTTCGTAGACAATGTTCACCGGCCTGATCGCAGACCTGGGAAGCGTTGAGAGCATCGAGAGCGACGCCGATGGCGCCACGCTCGAGATCTCGACGGCGCTGGCAGGCGAACTGGCCGAGGGCGATTCCGTCGCGGTCAACGGTGTGTGCCTGACAGCCATCGCCATCGACGAGGGGGCCTTCCGTGCACAGGCGATGCAGGAGACGCTGAGGCGCTCCTCTCTGCGGCAGTTGCGCCGTGGCTCGCGCGTCAACCTCGAGCTTGCGCTGCGCGCCGATGGGCGCCTTGGCGGGCACATCGTGCAGGGTCACGTTGACGGGACTGGCGCGATCGCCGGGCTACGCGAGGAGGGGTTCGCGCGGGTGCTGGAGATCGATATTGACGAGGAGCTGGCGCGCTATCTGGTGGAGAAGGGCTCGGTAGCGCTCGACGGGGTCAGCCTGACGGTGAGCGAGCTTCGCGACAGGGGCTTCTCGGTATCGCTGATACCCGAGACGCTCACCCGCACGAACCTCGGGGAGGCGCAGGTCGGGGATCGGGTCAACATAGAGGCGGACATCCTTGCCAAGCATGTCGAGCGACTTTTGAAGACGGAGGCCCACATATGAGCCAGTCCAAGACAACGATCCCGTTCGCGACCATCGAGGAGGCGATCGAGGAGATCAGGCAGGGCAGGATGGTCGTCGTCTGCGACGACGAGGATCGCGAGAACGAGGGCGATCTCACGATGGCCGCCCAATTCGCCACGCCGGAGGCGATCAACTTCATGGCCAAGGAGGGGCGCGGGCTGATCTGCCTCTCGCTCACGCCAGAGCGGTGCGACGAGCTCGGGCTCGACTTGATGGCGGCCAAGAACGAGTCGTCGTTCGAAACGCCGTTCACGGTCTCCATCGAGGCTCGTGAAGGCGTCACCACGGGCATCTCAGCACACGATCGTGCGCACACCATCCAGGTTGCGATAGATCCCAAAAGTGCGCCGCGCGATCTCGTCCAGCCCGGCCATCTGTTCCCGCTCAAGAGCCGTGCGGGCGGAGTGCTCGAGCGAGCGGGCCAGACTGAGGCGGCGGTCGATCTGGCACGCCTCGCCGGTCTCAATCCTGCTGGTGTGATCTGTGAGGTGATGAACGACGATGGCACGATGGCGCGCGTGCCGGATCTGGTCGACTATTGCGCTCGCCACCGACTGAAGATGATCACCGTCGCGGATTTGATCTCCTACCGCCGGCGCCACGACAAGCTGGTGGAACGAGTCGTGGCCACGCGCCTGCCGACGGCCTTCGGCGACTTCGAGGCGGTCGGCTACCGCTCGCTGGTGGACGACAAGCACCATGTTGCGCTCGTCAAGGGCGACGTCGCCGGACACGATGACGTGCTCGTGCGCGTGCACTCCGAGTGCCTGACCGGCGACGTGTTCCACTCGCTGCGCTGCGACTGCGGCGAACAGCTCACCTCGGCGCTTTCGATGATCGAGCGCGAGGGCGAAGGGGTGTTGTTGTACCTCTCCCAGGAGGGGCGAGGCATAGGCCTGCTCAACAAGCTGCGCGCCTATCGCCTGCAGGAGGACGGCCTGGACACCGTCGAAGCCAACGAGCGTCTGGGGCTGCCCGCCGACCTGCGCGACTACGGGATCGGGGCGCAGATCCTTGTGGACCTCGGCCTCGGCTCGATCCGCATCCTCACCAACAACCCCAAGAAGATCAAGGGCCTGGAGGGCTATGGCCTGTCGGTCAGCGCCCAGATACCGATCGAGCACGCGCCCAACGAGCACAACGAGGCCTACCTGCGCACCAAGGCCCAGCGCATGGGTCACATCCTGCACCATCAGGGGCTCAACCTCGACGCGGAGCTATTGCACTCCGAGCGTGCCCGTTCGGGCGCCCCCCATGGCGGGGAGCAGGCAAGCGAGCGGGATCGCGAGCGCGGCAAATGAGCTTCGCGATCGTTGTCGGACGCTTCTACGAGGAACTGGCCGAGCGCTTGACCGCCAGCGCAATCGAAAGTTTCACACGGGCCGAGCAAACGAGCGAGGTGTTCGACGTGCCCGGCGCGTTCGAGCTGCCGCTGGCAGCCAGTTATGCGGCGCAGTCGGGCCGCTTCGCCGGTGTGGCATGTTTGGGGGCCGTGATCCGTGGCGAGACCGACCACTACGACTACGTCTGCGCCGAGACTGCCCGCGGAATTCAACAGGTCTCGCTCAGTACTAGCGTGCCATGTGCTTTTGGTGTGCTGACTTGCGAGACGATGGAGCAGGCGCTCGCCCGCACAGGTGGCGGCAAGCGCGATCAGGGCCGACACGCGGCCGAAGCCGTGTTGAAGATGGCCGCGTTGCGTTCTGCGTTGCAGAGCGGTTAGACTGCGCATCGTCATGGCCAAGGTATGTCACAGCTGCGGGAAGGGTCCCGCGTTCGGCAACAGCCGCAGTCACTCGATGGTCGCCACCAAGCGACGCTTCGACCCCAACCTGCAGAAGGTCAAGATCCTCGTCGGCAAGGCGCCCCGTCGTGTGTACGTGTGCACGCGTTGTCTAAAGGCCGGCAAGGTCACAAAGGCCCTGTAGGGCCGATAGGCTGCGTCAGGCGGCGGTCCTCGCTCGCCTCATGTGCAAAGCACATTTCGCTCGCTGCGTCCTTGCCTGACTTGCCTCTCGACCCTACAGGCGCTTCATGTGTAGCGACGGTTGTTGTTGGCTCTCTTAGGTCCATCGCGTGCGGGGCAAACGGATCGACCGGTGGTTGTGGTGGTATGACAGGGGCTGTGAGCAGGACCTTGAACGAGTCGTATGCCCTAAGAGCGCCTGAGGGGGCGCACTCGATGGAGCAGAGCTGGTGACCGATACGAACTTGATCCGCTTCAGAGCGGCGGTGGCCGGTGCGCTTGCGCACCTGGAGTCCCGCCGCGAGGAGGTCAACGATCTGAACGTGTTCCCGGTCGCCGACGGCGATACAGGTGACAACATGGTGTTGACGCTCAGGGCGGTGCTCGAGGAGCTCGACCGCCTGCAGGACGGCAATGCGGCGCGTACGATCGATGAGATCGGCCGCGAGGAGATCGTCCAGTCGGTCGCGCGTGCGGCGCTGCTGGGAGCCAGAGGCAACTCCGGCGTGATCCTCTCGCAGCTGATCAGGGGCGCGGCCGAGGAGCTCGTTAGCCGCCCGGGCCAATTGATCGACGCGACCTTGATTGGGGCCGCGCTTGCCAACGCCGCCGATCGCGCCTATGCGTCGGTGCGCGAGCCGGCTGAGGGCACGATCTTGACGGTTGCACGCGAGATGGCCCATGGCATCATGGCCGACCTCGCCCACGGCGAGGACGCGGCGCCACTGGGCCCGGCGACCGAGCCGCGCGAGCAGGATATCGCGATCGCAAAGACGCTCGAACGTGCTGTTGAGGCCGGCACCGACTCGGTCAAGCGTGGACCGGAGATGCTCGCCGCGTTGCGCGACGCCGGCGTCGTGGATGCCGGCGGTCACGCCCTGACCGTGATCTTTGCCGGTGTGGTGGCGGCGCTGCGTGACGAGGAGCCGCCGGAGCTCGAACACTACGCGCCGGCCAAGATCACTCACCCCGAGCACAGTTCCAGCACCTACCGCTACTGCACCAACTTCGCCGTCATGGGCCGCGAGCTGGTGCCGGCTAGCTTTGCCCCGGCTCTCGAGCAGCTCGGTGACTCGGTGCTCGTCGTCGGCGATCCCAACACGTTGAAGATCCATCTGCACACCGACGAGCCCGAGCGTGCCACCGCGCTGTTCGACGGCGTCGGCGAGGTGTCCCACCTGGATGTGGCCGACATGCACGCACAGGTGACCGAGCGCGAGCAGCGCTTGGCGGGAGGCTTTCCGACCAACGGTGCCGTGGGCGCGGCAGGCCACAACAACGGCGACCCGACGGCTTCCGCCAAGCGGGCCGGCACGGGTGTGCGCGTGAGCTGCGGCGCCCTGGCGGTCGTCAGCGGGAGCGGGCTTGCGCGCATGTATGGCGAGCTTGGCGTGCACACGATCGACGGTGGCCCGACGCTGAATCCTTCGACCTATGAGCTGTTGGCGGGGATTCACGAGGTGCCCGCCGAGGAGGTCGTCGTGCTGCCCGGTAGCGCCAACGTCGTGATGGCCGCCGAGCGTGCCGCTGAGCTCTCGGACAAGCAGGTGCTCGTGGTGCCTGCCACCAGCCAGCAGGCTGGGCTTGCGGTCGCGGTGGCGCTGCAGAGCGACCGCGGCGTGCAGGAGAACGCACAGGCGATGCACGAAGCGCTCGACGCACTGAGGACCGGCGCGGTTGCGCCCGCAGCTCGCGCGGACGCCCAGGGTCGCTTTCAGCAAGGGGATGCGGTGGGCTTTGTCGAGGAGCAAGTGGTCGCCTGGGGGGAGCCGCGCGGGACGCTGCTGGCGGTGTTGCAGGCGCTTGCGGCCGACACGGAGCTGATCAGCGTGCTTGCCGGCGACGGCGCGCCTCTGGAGTTGTCTGAGCTGGAGGGCATCATGGATGGTCATGTCGAGCTCGAGCTTCGCCACGGTGGCCAGCCGGCCTATTGGTGGCTGCTCGCCGCCGAGTGAGGAGCACGACCGGTCTCCGGTCGGCTTCGCAGACGTTCAGCCGCTGACGCGCGCGCAGATGCTGGCCGCGCCGGTGCGCTGGCCGCGACCCTCGCGGCTTGCCGAGCCGTTGGACCTCCCGGTCGGCAAGACGACCGATGGGATGGCGGCGCTTGGGATCGAGACGGTCAGCGATCTACTCGAGCACCTGCCCCGTGATCATCGCGAAGCGCGCATGGTGGCGGCGCTGCGCGAGGGCGAGCAGGCGACCGTAGCGGTGCAGGTGCGCTCGATCGCAAGTCGCGCGGTGCGCAAGCGCGGCATGCGCGGGCTCGTCGAGGCCAGCGTGTTCGACGGGAGCGGCTCGATGCGAGCGACCTTCTTCAACCAGCCCTGGCTTGCCAGTCGCTATCCGCCCGGCACGCGCCTGGTGCTGCACGGCAAGGCCGATCGTGGCGGGCGCTTTCGCGTCTCCCATCATGCGATCGGCTCGGAGATCG
Source organism: Solirubrobacteraceae bacterium (assembly GCA_049287685.1). Classification (GTDB taxonomy): domain Bacteria; phylum Actinomycetota; class Thermoleophilia; order Solirubrobacterales; family Solirubrobacteraceae; genus Palsa-744. The sequence continues at coordinate 13,269 of JBAQGH010000094.1, forward strand.
CTACTGGTGAGACGGGCTCGGTCGCCCATTATCCGGCGGCGGAGGGCGTCAGCTCCACCCAGATTCTGGCGCTCGTGCGCGAGCGCCGTCAGGATCTCCTCGACATCGTCGAGTCGCTCAGCGCGGGCGTGCGCGTCGCCGAGCGCCTGCCCACGCGGGCGACGGCGCTCGGCGCGATGCACTTCCAGGGCGCGGGGGCGCAGGCTGAGGGGGCGCGCGAGCGACTTGCTTTCGAGGAGCTGTTGCTCAGCCAGCTGGTTTTCCTGATTCGCCGCGGCAGGCGGGCCGCGCAAGGACGGGCTCTGAGGTTGAGCGAGCCGGCGAGCTTGAGCTCGCGCTGGCTCGGAAACGGACTGCCGTTCGAGCCGACCGGCGATCAGCGCAAGGCGATCACGACAATCACAGAGGATCTCGAACGGGAACAGCCGATGCAGCGGCTGCTGATGGGGGAGGTCGGCAGCGGCAAGACCGTCGTTGCCCTGCATGCGATGTTGCGTGCCGTCGAGCATGGCGCGCAAGCGGCACTGATGGCGCCGACCGAGACGCTTGCCCAACAGCACTTTGCCACGGTGCAGCGGCTGCTCGGCGGCGAGTCGGTGACCGTGGCGCTGCTCACCGGCTCGACCGCCGCGGCGCGGCGGGCCGATACGCTCGGCAAGCTCTCGAGCGGCGAGCTGTCGCTGGTGGTGGGTACGCACGCGCTGATCGAGCCCTCGGTGCGCTTTCGCGAGCTGGCGGTTGCCGTCGTCGACGAGCAGCACCGCTTCGGCGTGCGCCAGCGTGCGGCCTTGGAAGGCCAGGAGCATTCTCGACGCCCGCACGTGCTGCACATGACCGCTACGCCGATCCCGAGGACGCTCGCGCTCGCGCGTTACGGCGACCTCGATCGCAGCGTGCTACGCGAGCTGCCGCGTGAGCGCAAGCCGATCGCTACAAGCCTCGTGACTGGCGGAGATGGGCGCGAGCAGGCCTATCGCGTGCTGCACGAGCAGTTGCGGGCTGGGCGACAGGCGTATGTGGTTTGCCCACTTGTCGAGCAAGCGCCGCAGGAGGCTTCCGGGCAGGACCGAAGCACGCCCGCCCACGGCCAAAGCCCGCTCGCACAGGGGCGTAAGCAGGCCGAGCTGGTGGGCGACGTGGGCGAGGCCAAGGCGGCGACGGCCGAGTTCGAGCGTCTGCGCGCCGGCGAGCTTGCCGGCTGGAGCCTTGCACTTCTGCATGGACAGATGCGCCCGCGCGAGAAGCAGGAGGCGATGGAGGCGTTCGCCTCCGGGCGCGTGCAGGTGCTGGTGGCGACGACTGTGATCGAGGTCGGCGTGGACGTGCCCAACGCGACGGTGATGCTGGTCGAGAACGCCGAGCGCTTCGGCATCTCTCAGCTACACCAGTTGCGTGGACGCGTGGGGCGCGGCGAGCACAGCTCGACCTGCATGCTCGTTGGACCGGCCGGCTCGGCTCGTTTGCGTGCGCTTGCGGAGCACTCCGACGGGTTCAGGCTCGCCGAGATCGATTTGCGGCTGCGCAAGGAGGGAGAGCTGATCGGCACTCGCCAGTCTGGCGTCGGGCAGTTCAAGTTCGCGATCCTGCCTGAGGACACTGACCTGTTGGAGCGGGCTCGCGCACGGGCCCGCGCGATCCTGGTGGAGGATCCTGGCTTGAGCGGACCGTTGCACGGGCTGCTCGGCGCGGAGCTGGAGCGTGCATTCGGCACGGAGGCGCTGAAGCCGATCCCAGCATGAAGCCGATCCCAGCATGAGGGTGATCGCGGGACGCCTGGGCGGTCGGCGCTTGAGCGCGCCGCGCGGGCGCACGACGCGGCCGACGTCCGATCGCGTGCGCGAGGCACTGTTCTCGATGCTCGGCCCGATCGACGGGGTGAGCGTGCTCGACCTGTTTGCCGGGACCGGAGCGCTCGGCATCGAGGCGCTATCCAGGGGCGCTGCGAAGGCGCTGTTCGTCGAGCGCGATGCTGCCGCGGTGGCGGTGCTCAAGGGCAATCTTGCTCAACTAGAGCTTGCGGAGCCGCAGGCGCGGGTAAGGGTGGGCGAGGCGCTCGTGGCACTGCGCAGCGCACGCAGAGCCGGCGAAACGTACGATCTCGTATTCGTCGATCCTCCATACGGCCAGCTGCGCGACTCCGAGCGCGAGCTGTCGGCGCTGCTGCCGACCGTGCTCGCCCCGGGCGCGCGCGTGGTGGTCGAGAGCGATCGGCGGGCGCCGGCCGAGCTGTCTCTGGGCGTGACGCAGTGCAAGTGCTACGGCGATACCACGATCACAATCCACCGTACAGAGGACAACGATGAGCGTTGACAAGTCGATAGCCGTCTGCCCGGGCTCCTATGACCCGATCACCAACGGCCACCTGGATGTGATCCGCCGTGCGGTGGATCTGTACGACGAGGTCATCGTCGCGGTCGTCAACCGCTCGGTGCGCAAGGACGCCACCCTGTTCGGGATCGAGGAGCGGATGGCGTTCATCGAAGAGGCGCTTGCGGACGTACCGAGCGTGCGCGCGCAGCCGTTCAACACGCTTGTCGTCGATTTCGCCAGGACGGTTGGAGCGAAGGCGATCGTCAAGGGACTGCGGGCGATCTCGGACTTCGAGTACGAGTTCGAGATGAACCAGCTCAACCGCAGACAGGATCCCGAGATAGAGTCGGTGTATCTGATGGCCTCACCGCAATACAGTTTCCTGTCATCGAGCGGCGTCAAGGAGCTGGCGACGTTCGGCGGACGAATCGACGACCTTGTGCCACCACGGGTGGCAGCGCGCTTGCAGGAAGAGCTGGCGCGCTGACGAACTTTGGTTGACGTGAGACCCTTCATATCCTTTTCTTATGTCGTGGGGCCATATCGGATGCTCCACGGAGGTGATCGCTGATGGACGTGCTGGTGCTGATCGACAAGCTCGACGACCTGGTGCACAACGCCAAGTCGGTGCCTATGACCGACCAGGTCAGGGTCGACAAGGAGGAGATCTACGACATCCTCGACCAGATGCGCGCGACGATCCCCGAGGAGATCAAGCAGGCGCGCTGGATCGTCAAGGAGCGCCAGGAGATGCTCGCCGAGGCCAAGAAGGAGGCCGAGCGCATCGTCAAGGAGGCGCGCGAGCGCCAGGAGAAGCTTGTGGGCGAGGAGGAGGTCACCAAGCAGGCCGAGCGGGCCGCCGAGGACATCGTTGAGGACGCGCGAGCACGCGAGCGCGAGATCAGGCTTGGCGCTGAGGACTACGCGGATGAGATCCTTGGCACACTCGAGGTCAACTTGTCAAAGTTCATTGCGGCCGTGCAGCGCGGGCGCGAGCGTCTGCAGGGGAAGGACGAACCCGCCGAAGTGTCCTAGAAGGCCATGCCGCATGCGGCATGGCCCCGGACCGTGCATGCACGG
>JBAQGH010000095.1:0-2444 GCA_049287685.1 Solirubrobacteraceae bacterium
GGCCACGGTGCTGAGCACCGGCGGCGCCGCCGCGCTGTGGGCGCGTACGACCAACCCGCCGGGCTCGATCGGCCAGGGGCTCTTGCTCGCGCACTCCGCCGGGGCGACGCTGGCGGACCTCGAGTTCGTGCAATTCCACCCGACGGCGGTGATCGGCGTCGAGGGCAGGGAAGGCTTTTTGATCACCGAGGCGATCCGCGGCGAGGGGGCCACGCTGCTCGATAGCGACGGGCAGCGCTTCGTCGACGAGCTGGCGCCGCGCGACGAGGTCTCGCGCGCGATCCAAAGCCGATTGCGCGACAGCGGGGAGCGCTCGGTCAGCCTCGACATGCGGGCGATCGACCCGGCCCTCTTTCCCAACGTGGTCGGCGCGTTGCGCGAGGCTGGGCTCGACCCGACGCGCGAATTGGTGCCGGTGGCGCCGGCGGCGCACTACACGATCGGCGGGATCGTCACCGACCTGCATGCACGCTCCGCGGTGGCTGGGCTGTATGCGGTCGGTGAGACCGCCTGCACAGGCCTGCACGGAGCCAACCGGCTGGCGTCGAACTCTTTGAGCGAGTGCTTCGTGTTCGGCCGCCGCGCGGCGCTGGCGGCGCTCGAGGAGCCCGCGCTCGACGATGCCACCGCGGAAGTCAGCCAGGCCGCGATCGACGCCGTCGCTTCGACGCCGGAGGTGGGCGCGAACATAGATTGGCGATCGGAGGGACGATCGGAGGGATCTTCCAACGACCGGCAGGACGTCAGACTGGCGTTGTGGCGACACGCGGGGATCGAGCGTTCCGCTGACGGGTTGACGGAACTTCTCGACTGTCCGCACCCTCTGGCACGGCTGATAGCGCGCTCGGCGTTGATGCGCAAGGAGAGTCGCGGCACACATACCCGCAGCGATTACCTGGAGTGCGATACGCGCCTCGACGGCAAGCACACGGTGGTGCGGAGCGGCGGCGAGCAGCAGCTCGACTGGCAGGATTGGCGCTAGCGCACGCCACGAACCAACCGCAAATACGCCGCAAAATGGGGTGAGACATCCTCAAAAAACGCGCAACGGCCGAAAAGCTAACCCGAGCTTAATCAATTACTTCTCTGGCGCTTAGGAATGGCTTGGATACTTGACAAGTCCGGTCCTTTTGGCATGAGCCGGTGTTGAAGAGAGCAGAACTATGTATCAGTTCAGCCGAGCCATATATAGGGAGTTGGCTCCGTACATAACGGAGTCCAGGCCCGACGCCGGAGCCGCCTCCAACCACAAGCACGTGCTTGACGCTTGCGAGTCGGCCGTCGAGCGGCTTGCGACCGACCGCCACTACTTCGCCAAGCCCGCTCGCACATTGTTCTATGACATCAGGACCTATTTCCCGATGAACGCTCAGGAGCGTGTGTTGCAGACCGTTTGCCGCTATATCGGGCTTGCCCAGCGCTTCCTTGCCGAGAACCCGTTGGAGGCACACGCGGCCGTGACCGACGAGCCGCCCACCTGCCGCGCCACGACGCGCAAGGGCTCCACCTGCCAGCGCGTGCCGTTGCCGCATAACGGCTATTGCCCCTCGCACCAGCACCTGGCCGACACAGAGCATAGCGAGCGCCTCGCCGCGGCTTGAGTAGCCTTCCCGGGCATGCTGCTCGGGGTAGATGTGGGTGGGACGTTCACCGATGCGGTGCTGGTGGGCGGCGACGGGACCATCCACACCGCCAAGGCACCGAGCACACCCGCCGCGCAGGAGCAAGGCGTGATGGCCGCGATCGCGGCGGTGCTCACTCGCGCGGGCGCCGAGGCTGGTCAGACCCGACGCTTCGCCCACGGCATGACCGTCGCGACGAACGCCCTGCTGGAGTCATCGCAGGGCCGCCCACCCGCGCGCACGGCGCTGATCGCAACCGAGGGGTTCACCGACATCGTCGAGCTTGGGCGCCAGGCCCGTCCCAGCCTGTATCGCCTGTGTGAGGCTGGGCCACAACCGCTTGTGCCGCCGCAACTGCGCTTCGGCGCTCCAGAGCGGATGGGAACCAACGGACCGTTGCGCGAGCTCGACGGCGACGCCACCGAGACGCTGCTGGAGCGACTTGCGGCCAGCCAGCCCGAAGCCGTGGCGGTCGTGCTGCTGCATTCCTACGCCCATCCTGAGCACGAGCGCAAGCTCGGCGAGCTGATCTCATCGAGCCTGCCCAAGGTACATCTGTCGCTCTCGCACGAGCTTGTCGGCACTTTTAGGGAGTACGAGCGTGCAAGCACCACCGAGGTCGACGCGGCTCTCTCCCCCTTGCTCGCCTCCTACCTGCGCAAGCTTGGCGAGCTTGCCGCCGAGCAGCGCCTGCCCAAGGTCCAGGTGATGCAGTCCTCGGGCGGACTCACCGATGCGCGAAGAGCCGCCGCCCATGCGGCGCTGACGGTGCTCTCCGGCCCCGCCGGCGGCGTCGGCGGGGCGCTGCTGCTCAGCCAGGCG
>JBAQGH010000096.1:0-14533 GCA_049287685.1 Solirubrobacteraceae bacterium
CGTAGACCTTGGCCGCCGCGTCGAGCAGTCGCGCGCGCGTCTGCGCCCGGCGCTCGGTGCGGTCGAAGTGTCCACGCGGCATCAGTCGATTCTCCCGCTCGGGTCGGCGTGCGGCTTTGTCGAGATCACACTTGCATTATACCTTCGAGTAGATATACTCATTCGTATTAACCCCGGCACGAGGAGCAGAGACCGATGAGAGACCAGCTGCCGCCAGGCCCCCGCATCCCAACCCCGTTGCAGACGCTCGGCTTCTTGAGCCGCCCGAGCGGCTTCGTCGAGCGCGCCCGCGCACGTTACGGCCCGCGCTTCACGATCCGCGTGATCGGCCAGCCGCCGTTTGTCGTGCTCACCGACCCCCAGGAGATCAAGGAAGTCTTCACCGCGCCTCCCGACGTACTGCACCCCGGCGAGGGCGCGCGCATCCTCGAACCGCTGGTCGGCAAACACTCGGTGATCCTGCTCGACGAGCAGCCGCACCTGGAGCAGCGCAAGTTGCTGCTGCCCGCTTTCCACGGCGAGCGCATGCAGCGACTGGCGGGCTTGATGGAAGAGCTGGCCGAGGAGGAGCTCGGCTCATGGCCGTGCGGGCAGGTGGTCGAGCTTCACCCCCGGCTTCAGCGCCTGACGCTCGAGATCATCCTGCGCGCGGTCTTCGGACTGGAGCGGGGGGCGCAGCTGGAGCAGTTGCGAGACCTCCTGGCGGAGGTGCTCGCGTTCGCCCAGAACCCCTTGTCGATGCTCCCACGCCCGCCGCGGTTGCTGACGCTGCGCGGCCCGATCGCTCGTCAAGACCGACTGCTGGCCGCGGCCGACGAGATGATCTACGAGCTGATCGACGAGCGCCGCCGCGCAGGCGACGAGGGCGATGACGTGCTCGCGCTGCTTTTGAGCGCCGAGCACGAGGACGGCTCGCCGATGAGCCAGGCAGAGCTGCGCGACGAGCTGATGACCGCGCTCGTCGCCGGTCACGAGACGACGGCCTCGCAGCTGGCCTGGGGCTTTGAGCGCTTGGCGCGCGAGCCGGCCGTATGCGAGCGCCTCTATCAGGAGCTCGACGACCCCGACGACGCCTACCTGACGGCCACCGTCCAGGAGATTCTGCGCCACCGGCCCGTCCTCCCCCACGCCGAGCCGCGGCTGACGATGCGCCCGGTTGAGATCGGCGGCTTTCGCTACCCGCCCGGGGTGATGCTGGTCGCCTACGCGCACCTCGTCCACCACGACCCCGCCATCTACCCCGAGCCCCAGGCGTTCCGCCCCGAGCGCTTCCTCGAGCAGGCGCCCGGCACCTACACGTGGCTGCCGTTCGGCGGCGGGCGCCGGCGCTGCCTGGGAGCGAGCTTTGCGCTGCTCGAGATGAAGCTCGTGATACGCACGATGCTGCAGCGCTTCGAGCTGGAACCGCCGCAGGCACGCGGCGAGAAAACACGCAGGCGCAACATCACCGTCAGCCCTGCCCGCGGCTGCCAGCTTATCTTGAAGGAGCGCCGCCGATCGCGTTCATCAGCCGACGCCGACGCGCTCGCACTCGCCTGAAGCGTGCCTGTGAGCGGGCCATGCGGCGTCCATCCGGCGAATAGCGTCTACGCGCCCAGGGTGAGGTTGGCGACGCCAGCCTCACCGTCCCGAGGATCGAGGCGATCGGGATGAACACGCCGATCAGGCCGAGCATCGGCTTGCCCTTGAGGATCGCTATCGCCGAGAAGACCAGGTCGATCACGACCACCGCCACGAGTGAGCCGATCGGGGACGCACTGTCGGAGGCGTCAAACGGCGCGATGCCAAGCACTACGAGACCACCTAGCAGCGTCGCGACGACCACCGCGTCGATCGAGGCACGACCCTCCTTGGACCAGTAGACGTCTTCGAGGTGTATCCACAGCGCGAACTCGTCCAGCGTGAGGCCGGCGCCGATGCCGAAGGCGCCAGCAAATATCTCGAGCCATGGGCTCGGCGGGATCAGCACGAAGTTGAGGAATCCCGACACCAGGATCAACACGATCCCCCACACGAGATGGTGCAGGTGCAGCCCACCTTTGGTGGTCACGCTTCCCGGCCACCAGCTCACTTTGGGGTTGCGAATCAGGCGCGCACTCGTGCGGATGAATAGGAACGAGGCCAGAAAGCCGCCCAGCAAGACGAAGCCCGCGCGCTGACCACGATCGTCGAGGAAGTGGTTTGAAATCGCGAAGTTCAGCTGCAGTGTCGCCACGGCGAAGATGGTGACAGTCCTCGTGAGCCCGTGCCGCGTGAGCCGGGAGTCTTACCGATCGGGCGCGGTGTGCCGGCGCATTCAGCCCGTCCCGACGGGAACATCTTTGGAGTTCACGGCGCTGTGTGAGCCCTGGCGCTCGGAGGAGTGGCCCGGAGATCCACCAAGTCATCGATGATCTGAAAATCCTTGGTGTTGTAGTCATGAGGGGAAGCGGCCCAAGGAGCCCGTGCGAGACTCGAGCCCATGCGAGACTAGAGCCCGTGCGAGCTCATCTCTGTGGGGTTCGGGGCTCTACCCCCGCGCCAGGCGCCGACTTTCTGCGCTACGGCGGGCATACCTCTTGCGTGGCGATCGCCCACGACGACGCGCCCCTCCCCACTTTGATCCTTGACGCCGGCACAGGCATACGCTCGGTGACAGGGCTGCTCGGCGATCAAGCGTTCAGCGGCACGATCCTGTTGACGCATTTGCACTGGGATCACGTGCAAGGACTGCCGTTCTTCTCCGCGGGCGACCACGACAACGCCCGCGTGCACCTTTTGCTGCCTGAGCAAGAGGACGGTGCCGACGCGGTGTCGGTGCTGGCTCGCTCGATGTCGCCGCCGCACTTTCCGATGGAACCCGACCAGCTGCGCGGCTCGTGGAGCTTTGCGACGATCGCTCCGGGCGAGCGAGAGCTCGCCGGCTTCAGCGTGTTGGCATGCGAGATCCCACACAAGGGGGGGCGCACGTTCGGTTATCGCGTCAGCGACGCCAACTCGACATTCACCTATATGCCCGACCACTGTCCCACCTCCCTCGGTGCTGGACCGGACGGCTGCGGCGAGTACCACACCGCGGCGCTCGAGCTTGCCGCTGAGACAGACGCGTTGCTACACGACTCGCAACTACTGACGCCGGCCGAGCTCGCCGCGGAAGGGCGCTTCGGACACGCCGCCGCCGACTATGCCGTCGAGCTGGGGCGCCGCGCACGAGCACGAAAGGTCCTGCTCGCTCACCATCGACCTGACCGCGGCGACGATACCCTGGATGAGCTGAAAGAGCGCTTCGCCAAGACTTCCGGTGTTGACGTGATCGTCGCCGCGCAGGACGCCGTGCTGCAATTGTAAGCATGGCACGGGCACGTGACCTTCTCACGCGACGAGCAAGCCAAGCCGGCTCGAGCCGATGAGCGCGAGCGGCACGCAGACGGGCACACCAGATGCGCTCGTCGTCGGCTCCGGTCCCAACGGTCTCGCCGCCTTCGAGGAGATCGCGCGCAGCGAGGCCGACGTCGCGGCCGGGCGCCACTAGCGGCATCCCTTTTGCGTCGCCGTGCAGCCCTGCCTGGCCGATCCCACTCGCGCGCCCGCGGGACAGCACACCTTCTACGCACACCTTCTACGCCTACTGCCACGTGCCCTCAGGCTCCGAGCGCGACATGAGCGAGCGGATCGAGACGCAAATCGAGCGCTTCGCTCCCGGCTTTCGCGAACGCGTGCTTGCTCGCCACAGCGTGAACGCCTTGGATACCGAGCGCCACAAACCCAACTACGTCGGCGGCGACATCAACTGCGGCGCTGCCACTTTGCGCCAGACCGTGTTCCGCCCCAGGCCCAGTCTGCACCCCTACCGCACGCCCATCCTTGGCGTCTACCTGTGCTCCTCCTCCACCCCACCCGGCGGCGGCGTGCACGGCATGCGGGCATGCGGCGGCGCGAGCTGCGCTAGGTGAGCTGGGTTTGCAGGTCTAGCTTGACTTGACGTCCCGCGCCAAGCTGGTACGCGGCCTCGTGCTCCAGCAGCCACACCTTGCGATCGAGCCCGCCGCCGTAGCCCGTGAGGCTGCCGTCGGCGCCGATCACGCGGTGGCACGGCACGACGATCGCGACCGGGTTGCGCCCGTTGGCTAGGCCGACGGCGCGCGAGGCTTTGGGGTTACCCACCCAGCGCGCCAGCTCGCCGTAGCTGATCGTCTCGCCGTATGGGATCTCACACAAGGCCGCCCATACCCGGCGTTGGAACTCTGTGCCGTGCATCTGAAGCGGCAAGTCGAAAACGGTCAGCTCGCCGGCGAAGTACGCCTGCAACTGCGCGACGACAGGCGCAAGTCCGTCCTCGTCTTGCTGCGCCCCAACCGGGATTTTTTTGAGGTGACGCTGTTCGTGCATTTGGATACCAGTGAGCTTCTCCCCGTCAGAGGTGAGTGTTAGCTCGCCAATCGGGGTGTCCATCGTCGTGGTGATGATCGTCGGCGGTCTCGTGCCTGTGAGTGTCATGCTGCCTCCTGTGCCAGCGTCCCTGTGGACGCTGGATCGACGCTTTCGCCGCTCTTTAGCGGTGGCCAATGGTTGATCGGATGGGAGCTGGCCGACCAGAGGTACTGCACTGCGTAAGCTCGCCACGGTCGCCAGCGCTCAGCGTGGACACTCAACGCGCCTGGGGAAGCCGGCAGGCCGAGCGCTTCAGCCGCACGGCGCACGCCAAGGTCGGCGGCCGGGAACGCGTCGGGATCGCCCAACGCTCGCATTGCGATCACCTGCGTGGTCCACGGGCCAAAGCCGGGAAGCTCCGAGAGGGTCGCGAGCGCCTCGCCGCGATCGCAGCCCGGGTCTAGCGATAGGCGCTTGCTGTGCAGTGCCTCGACGAGTGCCGCGAGCGTGCGCTTGCGTGCCGCCGGCATCGCCAGCTGCACCTGCTCCAACGCCTCAGGCTCGGGGAAGAGATGCGCGAGCCCACCGTGCTCGTCGCCCACCGGCTCACCGTGGCGAGCGACGATGCGGGCCGCGTGCGTACGCGCGGCGGCCGTGGAGACCTGTTGGCCCAAGACAGCGCGGATCGCAAGCTCAGCTCCGTCGACGCAGCGCGGCACCCGCCGTCCCGGTGCCCTTCTCACCACTGGACTCAGCTGTGGGTCCTCGAGGAAGAGCTCGTCGATCGCGACCGGGTCGGCGTCGAGGTCGAGCAGCCAGCGGCAACGCGCTATGGCGGTCGTCAAATCGCGCAGGTCTGTGAGCCGCGCACGACACACGACGTGCTCCGGCGTGGGCTTCAGCTCGACTATGCCCGGGCCATGCGGCAGGCGCAGGGTGCGCCGGTAGGCGCCGTCGCGTACCTCCTCGACACCTGGGATCGCCGTAGCCGCGAGATGACCGAAGAGGTTGTCGGGACACATAGGCTTGCGGAACGGCAGCCGCAGCAGGATCGCGCCCTGTGCGCCCGTGCTGGAGAGCGAGACATCCTCGACGCGACGACCCCGGCGAGAGCTCTCACCGGCGTCCCGGCGCTTGCTTGCACGAACTCGCAACTCCGTCGGGGCGGTCGCGAACACTGTGCGGATCGTGTCGTTGAACTGGCGCACGCTCGAGAAGCCGGCGGCGAACGCGATCTCGACCATGCTCAGCGTGGTCGTCTCGATCAGGACACGCGCGGTCTGCGCACGCTGGGCGCGGGCGATCGCGATCGGCCCTGCGCCCAGCTCGGCGAGCAGCATCCGCTGCAGCTGGCGCACGCTGTAGCCGAGCCTCGTCGCAAGACCTGGCACGCCCTCACGATCCACAACACCATCGCCAATCAGACGCATGGCCCGTGCCACCACGTCCGCGCGCCCATCCCACTCCGGCGAGCCGGGGGCGGCGTCGGGACGACAGCGCTTGCAAGCACGAAAGCCCGCTTGTTGCGCTGCGGCAGCCGACGGGTAGAAGCGCACGTTCTCGCGCTTCGGCGTCATCGCGGGACAGCTCGGCCTACAGTAGATGCCGGTCGAGGTCACGGCCGTGATGAACCACCCGTCAAAGCGCGGGTCACGCGACTGAGCGGCCTGGTAGCAACGGTCGAAGTCCTCGATCACAACTCCCAGTCTGACCTACCGACAGGCGAATGTCTGGCGGTATTGCGACATGATAGTTACCGCGCGAGCCGCCCCTTTGCCAGAGGACGCATGGCGTCGCTCCGAGCGCCCAGCTCAGCTGTCATAAGGTGGGAGCGATGACCGTCGAATTCCTCTTCTGGGAGGGCTGCCCCTCCCACCCCAAGGCGCTCGCCGAGCTGCGTGCGGCGATGAGCGAGCTGGGGCTCGATCAGGCCGACATCTCGCTGCGCGAGATCCGCGATGAGACCGACGCTGAGCGAGAGCGCTTCGTCGGCTCCCCCACGATCCGCGTCGACGGAGTAGACATCCAGCAGAGCGAGAACGAGCCGTATGGCTTGAGCTGCCGCGTCTACCACCGGCGCGGCGGGCGCATCTCGCCCACACCCGACCCGAGCGATGTGCGCGATGCGCTTGTCGCAGGCCAGGCCAAGCGCACCGCCAACTCTCCCAACCTGGACCCGGCGCGCGACGCTGGGCCCTGAATAAATAAGGACATAGATGCCAGAGATAGGCCAACAAGCCCCAAGCTTCACCCTGCCCGACACCGAGGGCACTATGCACGAGCCTGGTGGCGCGCCGGCCACCGTGGTCGCGTTCACATGCAACCACTGCCCCTACGCGCTCGCCTGGCACGAGCGGATCGTCGCACTCGCCCGGGACTACTCCGATCGCGCGGTCAAGGTGCTCGCGATCAATCCCAACGACGCCAAGCGCTACCCGCGCGACTCGCCCGAGGCGATGCGTGCTCGCGTGCAGGCCGGCGACTTCGAGCATGTCCCCTACCTGCGTGACGAGTCCCAGCAGGTCGCCCACGCCTACGACGCCAAGACGACACCCGACGTGTTCGTGCTCGACGCTGAGGGCATCCTGCGCTACCGGGGAGCCCCCGACGCCGACTACGAGGACCCCTCACAGGACGCGGCCTACCTGCGCGCCGCGCTCGACGCCGCGCTCGACGGGCGCGATCCAGACCTCGCGGAAACGAAGCCGGTAGGCTGCTCGATCAAGTGGAAGGCCGAGGGCTGACTCAGCGCCGCTGCGCGATCACCCTCGCGCCCCTAGAGGGCACGAGCACTACCGCGCGACGGCTCGTGCGTTCGGGGCGCTTGCCAGCGGGACGCAAGCGCAAGGCGCGTGTCAGCTCTTCCAGCACGATTTTCGCCTCGAACTGAGCGAACGACGCTCCGATGCAGCGGCGCACCGAGCCGCCGAACGGAAACCAGGCGCCGGCGGGTGGACGAGTGTCTAGGAAGCGTGTCGGCCTGAACGTCCACGGGTCTGGATAGACGTCCGCTCGACGATGCACGAGCAGCGTGATCGGCAGCACATCGGTGCCCGTCGGCAACTCATAGCCCCCGATCGTGAGCGGCTCGCGCAGACGGCGAACGATCCCGCCGGTCGGCGGGTGCAGGCGCAGTGTCTCAGTGACCACCGCATCGCAGAATGCGTCGCCCTCGCTCGCAAGGCGATCCTGGCTGTCCTGGTCACGGGCGAGATCGTGGACCGCCCAGGCGAGCAGCGTCGCGGTGGTCTCGTGACCGGCGATCAAGAGCGTCATCAGTTCGTCGCGCAACTCCTCGTCGGTTAGATACTTTCCATCCTCGTCGGTGGCCTGCACCAACATCGAGAGGATGTCCTCGCGCTCATCGAGATCTGTCAACGCCCGCCTGCGTGAAATCTCCCCGAGTATCTCGCTGTCAACACGCGCGAGCTGGCGGCGAAAGGCGGGCACGCTGTTCAGGCGCTCCGGGCCCACCAGGAAGAAGAACAGCACACGTCGCATGTCGGTGACCCACGAGATCATGGCTTGCAACGCCTCCCCCAGATCCCCCAAGCGCTCGCCTTCTTCCACGCCGAACACGCATCTCATGATCACCGCGAAGGTGAGTGCCTGCATACGTGGCAGTGTCGCCACCGGTTCGCCGAGCGGCCACCTTTGGACCTGCGCACCGATCGCCGCACGGATCGTCTCTTCGTAGGCCCGCATGCGCTCTCCGTGAAACGGCGGCAGCACTATGCGGCGACGGCGCAAGTGCTCCCCACCATCGAGCAGCAGCAGGTTACGCACGCCAAGCACAGGACTAAGTGCCTGGTTGGCCTCGCCGGAGTCGACCTTCTCCGGACCAAGCGAAAGCACTTCCTTGACGGCGTCAGGGTGGGCGATCGCGACCCATTGCTGCCCCAGGACCCGCAGTGTGAATACGTCACCGTAGCGACGATGCGCAGACGCGAAATAGCCGTCTGGGTCCAGCGTAAAACGCAAAGTGTGCAGCAGCACAGAACCGCGCATGACAGGCGGTATCTTCGCCGCGAATCCGTCCTGCGCAGATTGAGCTTCGGCCGGGTGCAACTCCAGAGCCTCGGTCATACAAACCGCCTCCGTTCTGTTTGTGGGAATCAATCGCTTGGTTCCCTATGGCAGCGGCACCCCTCCTGCACAGAGGATCTTCCCACAAACCGAATCAGCCCAAGAAACCGCCTATGCGGCGGCGTCTGCCAAACGCCGCCGGCGCGGCGCGCGCCTGGATAGCAAAGCGCCCCAATCGGCGTCGTCCATTTCGCACGGCTCGCTGTCGTTCAGGAACTCGCGCAGTACGGCCACCAGGGCCTCGGGCTCTTCCAAGTGGGGAAAATGTGCGGCCCGCGGGAGCGTGCGAAAGCGACTGTTGGGGATCGCTTCGTGCGCGCGGCGTCCGTGCTCGATCGGGATCGTGTTGTCGCGCTCACCCCATACGATCATCGTTGGCATCGACTCGAGCAAGTACAGGCGATCGGTGGCGCTGACACGCTGACCGCGCACGTCGATCACCGCGCGCAGCGTCTGCAGGAAGGCCTCGCGCGCCTGTGGGCGCTCAAGCGGACGCAGGGCGCGGGCGATCGCCTGCACGTAAGCGCCCTGACGCACGCCGGCGCCGCGCAGACGAGTGCCTACGCCCCACATGGCCCCGAGCAGCCGCGGATGAGCCGCGAGCGACAGCGCGGCAGACATACCTGGCAACGTCGCGGTGCGCAGCATCGGGCTGACCTCGTGTCCGAGGCCGCCACTCGATACAAGCACGAGGCGCTGCACACGCGCCGGGAACTGGTAGAAGAATTGCATCGCCACGCCGCCGCCGAGCGAGTGGCCGACGATTGTGGCGCGCTCGATGCCGAGGGCGGTGAGCAGGTCGCGGATGCTCGCCGCGTGCGCCCCCAGCGAATAGTCCCCGCGCGGGGCAGCCGAGTCGCCGTGGCCGATCAGGTCGGGGGCGATGACCGTGTGCTCGGCGGCAAGATCGAGCGCGACCGCCTGCCAGTGGCTGGACGAGTTGAGCATCCCGTGCACAAGCACCACCGGCGGCCCTTCGCCCGCGATCCGGTAGACCGCGCGGCGTCCGTGCAACTCAATCTGCCACTCGTCGAACCTCGGCACCTGGCGGTACCTAGACGTTCTCGGCTCGGCGAGCCGGGACCTCGCCCCACAGCTGCTCCAAGCGATAGAACTCGCGCGTGGCGGGGGTGAAGATGTGGACGACCACGTCCAAGTAGTCCATCAGGATCCAATCGGCGCTACTAAACCCCTCAATGCGCCGCGGCAGCAGGTCATGCTCGTGCTTGAGGCCCTCGAGGATGCCGTCGTGGATTGCCTTGGTCTGGCGCTCGGTGCTGCCCGAGCAGATCACGAACCAGTCTGTGTAGCCGAGCAGCTCGCGCAAGTCGAGCGTGACAAGCTCGCCGGCCTTCTTGTCCTCGGCGTAGCGGCAGATCTGCTCCAGCAGCTCCTCGGATGTCATCTCACCCTTCCCGCGTGTCCTGCGGGCTGGCGACCGTAGAGCTCGTGCTCGGCTATATAGGCCGCCACCTCGTTGCCCACCAACTCGTCGATCGGCTCCCCGGCCGTCAGGCGCTTGCGAACCTGCGAGGAGGAGATGTCGAGTCGCGGCATATCCACGAACTCGGTGCGCGCCTCTCCCCCCAGAAGGGCAAGCGCGCCCAGCACGTCGCGTCTGCTCGTATCCTCACGCTCTGCCACAGCGAGTCGTGCTAGCTTCAGGATCTCGCGCGGCTCACGCCAAGAAGCCAGCGTACTGGCCATGTCGGCACCGACGATCAGGGTCAGCTCTGCGTCAGGGTCGCTTGCATGGATGCTTCTCAGGGTATCGATTGTGTAGGACGGGCCTGGGCGCTCCAGCTCGAGCGTGCACACTCCTAGGCTTGGATCGTCGCCGATGGCCAGCTGGCACATCTTCCTGCGGTGCTCGGCGCCCGGGTCCCACTTGGCGGGCTTGTGTGGCGGGATCAGCACAGGTGTCAGCAGCACTCGCCGCAACGCCAAGCCGCTCGCCGCCGCCCGCGCAAGCGCGAGATGGCCGACGTGGGGCGGATTGAACATGCCGCCGAGAATTCCGATGCGCTCGCCGGCGTCACGCGCGGACGTGACCGGCGCCTTCGACGAGGTACTTGGACGTGCATAGCTCCCTCAACCCGATCGGGCCGCGCGCATGGAGCTTCTGCGTTGAGTTGCCGATCTCCGCCCCCATCCCGAACTCACCCCCGTCGGTGAAGCGCGTCGAGGCGTTGACGTACACGCAGGCGGCGTCCACGCCAAGCTGGAATTCGCGAGCGCTGGCCGTGTCTTTTGTGACGATCGCCTCGGAGTGCCCGGAGCCGTGGCGGGCGATGTGCTCGATCGCCTCTTCAAGCGAGTCGACGACCGCGACCGCAAGCGTCAGCGCCAGATACTCGGTGTCCCAGTCCTCCTCGCTCGCCGGCGTCGTGAGCGCCGCGGCCTCGCCGGCATGCTCTGCGGCACGGTCCTCGACGCGCAACTCCACGCCGGCGTCGCTCAATGCGGCCAATGCTCGCGGCAGGAAAGCAGGTGCGACATCGGCGTGGACGAGCAGCGTCTCAGCCGCGTTGCACACGCCCGGACGTTGCGTCTTGGCGTTCAACACGATCGCAAGCGCATCGTCGAGATCCGCGGAGGCGTCCACGTAGATGTGGCAGTTACCCGACGCGGCATAGATGACCGGCACGCTTGCCACCTCCTTCAGGGCTGCCTTCAGACCCTCGCCGCCGCGCGGGATCAGCAGGTCGATCAACCCGTCCTGGGTTGCCAACTCGGCCAGCTCGCCACGACCACCACCGGCGACCAGGCCGATGCAACCCTCGGGGAGCCCCATGCCGACAGCAGCCTCGGCCGCGATCGAGGACAGCACCGCGCCTGAGTGCTCGGCGCTTGAGGAGCCACGCAACACGATCGCGTTGCCCGACTTTAGGCACAGTGCGGCGGCGTCGATCGTGACGTTCGGACGTGCCTCGTAGACGACCGCGATCGCGCCCAGCGGAACGCGCACCTTGCGCACGTCCAGACCGTTTGGCAAGCGGTGGCCGTCGATCACCTCGCCCACCGGATCGGGTAGTTGGGCAACCGCTTCGACGGCTCGTGCGATCCTCTCGATCCGCTCTACATCGAGCCGCAGACGGTCGAGCAAAGCTGCGCCGATGTCGGCCTCGCGACCAGCCGTCAGGTCGCGCTCGTTGGCCTTGAGGATCTCCTCAGTGCGCTTACGCAGCGCTGCCGCGATCGCCAGGAGCGCCGCGTTCTTGGTCGCGGTGTCAGTGCGAGCCAGCAGGCGAGCGGCGTCGCGGGCTCGCACGCAGATGTCGGTTACCGATGAGACAGCAGTTGCCATAGCCCATACAGGGTACGACAGGGGGACGTACGGGCGACAAGCTCGACAGAGACCTCGACCGATCATCAGCCTCGAAACGCGTGGACAGCTCTCAGCGAACCCACCAACAAACAGCCCCCGCGCGCGGAACCACCAAAACAGAGCCGCTCCCCGCAGGCTTGACTCAGGCGAGCACCATGTAGTCGCGGTGCACCGCCTCCTCGCTGGCGCGGGGCAGGATCTCCTGGACCTCCTTTGACTTCCGACCCATCACCTGCCTGAGCTCGTCGGCCGAATAGCTGCATATACCCTTCGCCAGGACCCGGCCCTCCCGCTGTGCCCGACTGCCCTCCCCCTGTGTCCGGCTGCCCTCCCCGCGCTCGGCGATCTCCACGGCATCGCCCGCATCGAAGTTGCCGAGTACTGCAACGATCCCGACCGGTAGCAGGCTGGTGCCCTCCTCGCGCAACGCCCTCGCGGCGCCTGTATCGACGATCAGCGTCCCGTGGCTGGGCTTGGCGTAGCGCAACCACAGCTTGAATGAGGAATGGCGCGCTACGCGCGGGGGGAAATTCGTGCCCTCCATCTGCCCGGTCAGCACTGCGTGCAAAGCGTCCTCTCGCACGCCGTTGCAGATGACCGCTCGAATACCCGCCGCCGTGGCCATGTCGGCAGCGACGACCTTGGAGCGCATTCCCCCGGAGCCCAATGGCGAAGTCGTGCGGCCGACATCGATCCCTTCGAGCGTCTCGAAATCGGTTACCTCGCGGACCAGTCGCGCATCGGGATTGTGCCTTGGGTCAGCGGTGTGCAGGCCGTCGATGTCGGTCAGCAGCACGAGCAGATCGGCGCTCGTCAGGATCGCCACCTGCGCCGCCAGGAAGTCGTTGTCGCCAAAGGAGATCTCATCGGTTGCCGTCGTGTCGTTCTCGTTGATGACCGGCACAACCCGCCAATCGAGCAGCTTGCGCAAGGTTTGACGGGCGTTGAGATAGTGCGTGCGGGCGCTCATGTCCATGAACGTCAGGAGAACCTGGGCGGAGATCAGCTCGCGCTCACGCAGCAGCTCGTCATAGGCGCGGTAGAGCTTGCCCTGGCCGACCGCACTGGCAGCCTGCAGCTCATCGACACTGCCCGGACGCGAAGGCAAGCCCATGAGGCGTACCCCGCGCGCGATCGCGCCTGAGGAGACGACCACAACCTCCTTGCCCTCGCCGTGCAAGGAGGCGACCTCATCGCAGATGCGCGCGAGCACCGCGGTGCGCAGCTCACCTTGATCGTCGGCGACGATGCTCGAACCCAGCTTTATGACGACGCGCTTCATCGTGGGCAGCCTAGATGGTGCGGGCGCGAGTCGTGTGTGACACAGTGATTTTTGGGCTACGCGGGCCGGCGCGACGGGACGTGCGCACGGTGGAGCTGAATCGCGGCCGAACGCCGCGGCGGACGCCGCTATGGCGCCTCGTCCGGGTCGAGCTCGAAGACCACTCCCGCTATCTCAAGGTCATCTCCGGCCTGAAAGCCCTCCGCCTCCAGCGCTCGCAGCACTCCGATCTTGCGCAGGCGTCCCTCCAAGTAGGCCATCGCGTCCTCGTTCTCCACGTCATAGCGCGCCACCAAGCGCTCGATTCCTCGGCCCTTTACGGCAAAGGAGTCGGGGCCGGTGCGCTCGACCACAAAACCGGTGGAGGGCGCCGGGCGGAACACCATGTGCTCGGCGAGCACAGGCTCGACCCCGCCGACCGGCTGGGGGCTTACCGAAGCACCGGCGCCTTGGTCGAACTCCGTAGCAGAGCCCGTGGCAGATCCAAAACCGACGCCACGCCCGCTGCCCTGACCGGCTTGCTCGACAGCCGGCACGAGTCGCAGCAGCTCGACAGCCAGCTCTCCCAGTCCCGCGCCGGTGGCGCTGGAGGTGGCAATCACCGGCACATCCGCACCGAGGCGCTCTGACCAGCGCGAAACCTCTTCGCTGACCTGCTGCGGCGGCACGAGATCGGCCTTGGAAAGCGCGAGCACGCGTGGGAGGCGAGCCAAACGCTCGTCGTGTGCGGCCAGCTCGTGCTCGATCGTGGCATGATTGGCCAGCGCGTCTGCCTGCTCCTCGCCGCTGAGCTCTGGGGCTAGGTCCAGCACATGCACGAGCAAGCGCGTGCGCTCAACATGCGCGAGAAAGTCGTGGCCCAAGCCGGCGCCTTCGCTTGCGCCCTCGATCAGTCCGGGGATGTCGGCGATCACCAGCTGGCGGTCGTCTGCTCCGTGTGCCCCGAATGGGGTATCGAGTACGCCGAGCGCCGGCGAGAGCGTCGTGAACGGGTAGCTCGCGACCTTGGGGGTGGCTCTTGTGAGGCGTGCCAGCAGCGAGGACTTGCCGGCGTTCGGCAAGCCCACCAAGCCGACGTCGGCCAGCAGCTTGAGCTGGAGCTGCAGCCAGCCTTCCTCGCCGACCAAGCCGCGCTCGGCAAAGCGTGGTGCTTGGCGCGTGGGCGTGGCAAAGCGCTTGTTGCCTCTCCCTCCCGAGCCGCCTTTGGCCACCAGCGCGCGCTGTCCCGCTGCCAGCAGGTCCCAGCGCCTTCCGGCGACATCGCCCTCGACTCCTTCGACCTGCGTGCCCGGCGGCACCCGTACGAGCAGCGTCTGGCCGTCGGCGCCGTGACGCTGAGAGCCTTCTCCATGGCCGCCGCGACCAGCCCGGTAGTGGGGGGTGCGCCGAAAGCTCTGCAGGTCGCGCAACGAGTCGTCGCAGACGAGCACGACATCGCCGCCGCGACCGCCGTCGCCGCCGTCGGGGCCGCCACGCGGGACGTGCGC
>JBAQGH010000097.1:0-4207 GCA_049287685.1 Solirubrobacteraceae bacterium
AGCCCGCAGCCGTCATCGCGGGCGGCCCAGCGCGCGACGGCCACGCCGCAGCGAGGCGAGCGCGGTCGATTGCGGCGAGGCCACGATCGCTCCGCGCGACTCAGAACAGCTGGTTCTCGCCGCCGAACACTTCGCTGACGGAATCGTCGGTGAAGATGCGGCGGATCGAGTCGGTCAGCAATTCGGCGCACGGCAGCACGCGGATGTTGCCTGGGATCCCCGGGCGCGCTGGGATGGTGTCGGTCACGACGATCTCCTTGAAGTCCGAAGAAGCCAGGTTCTCGAACGCGTCGCCGGAGAAGACCGCATGGGTGGCGGCCGCGTAGACGCTCTTGGCGCCGGCGTCGAGCACGGTGCGAGCAGCCGCCTTGAGCGTTCCGGCGGTGTCGATCATGTCGTCGACGATCACTGCGGTCTTGTCCTTCACGTCACCGATCACGTAGCCGATCTCGGCTACCTGCTGGGCTGGTCGCTCCTTGTCGAGGATCGCCAGCTCCGCGCCGATCTTGGATGCAAAGCGCTTGTTGAGCTTGACGCGGCCAGCATCGGGGGCCACGACGACAAGGTCGGAGAGGCCGAGGTCGGAGAAGTACTGGGTGAGCATGAACAGCGCGGTCATGTGATCGACGGGCTTCTGGAAGAAGCCCTGAATCTGCCCGGCGTGGAGGTCCATGGTGAGCACGCGGTCGGAGCCGGCGGCCTCGATCATGCGCGCCACCAAGCGGGCGGAGATCGGCTCGCGGGGGGCTGACTTCTTGTCCTGGCGGGAGTAGCCGAACCAAGGCGTGACTGCGATCACCCGGTGCGCGGAGGCGCCCACGGCGGCATCGATCATGAAAAGCAGCTCCATCAACGAGTCGTTCGCGGTCACCCCGGTAGTGGGGTTGCCGCACGTGGGCTGCACGATGAACACGTCGGCGCCGCGAATCGACTCCTCGTAGCGGCAGTAGACCTCGCCGTTGGAGAACGTTTTCAGCGTCACGGGACCCACATCGACGCCGAGCTTGGCGGAGATGTCCACGGCAAGCTGCGGGTTGGCTCGCCCGGAGAAGAGCATCAACCGCTTGTCGTAGTCGATCGGCAGGCTCGTCGGGGCCACCTGCGTGCGCGTATCGATCACGCTCATCTCCTCCGGGAGTGTAGAGACATCGTGCGGTCCGCTCGCAAAAGGGGGGTGTTGCCGTGCACCGAAAGAAGGGTGTTGCCGAACACCCTCTTCGCGCAAGGGCGGACGACCCCCGAACGCGACATCACGCATCCTCCTCGCGGCGGCGGGTGTAGCCCTCGACGTTGTTCTGGCGCGCACGCGCCACCGCCAATGCGCCTGGAGGGACGTCCTCGGTGACGACCGAGCCCGCAGCCGTGTAGGCGTCGTCGCCGACCGTGACCGGAGCCACGAACGAGGTGTCCACTCCGCCGCGCACACCGCTGCCGATCGTCGTGCGGTGCTTGGCGCGACCGTCGTAGTTGGCTGTGATCGTGCCGGCCCCGAGGTTCGTGCGCTCGCCGACGTCGGCGTCTCCTATGTAGGAGAGGTGCGGCACCTTCGCCTCCTCGCCGATGTCGGAGTTCTTGATCTCCACGAACGTCCCGGCCTTAGCGCCGTCGCGCAGCACCGCGCCTGGACGCAGATAAGCGAACGGACCGACCGTGACGCCGGCGTGCAGCACCGCCTCGGAGAGCCAGGACACGCGCACGCATGCCCCGTCGCCGATCTGCGAGTCGATTGCTGTCGTCGAGGGACCCACCACAGCGCCGGCGCCGACAACCGTGGTGCCCTTCAATGCCGTCCACGGCTCGATCAGCGTGTCCTGGCCGATCTGCACGTCGACGTCGATGACGGTCGCGGCCGGATCGACGATCGTGACACCCGCGCGCATGTGACGCTCGGCGATCGCTCGCTGGGCGAGGGCGCGCACTTGCGCGAGCGCGACGCGGTCGTTGACGCCGAGCATCAGCCCCTCGTCCTCGACGACGTGAGCCGCGATCGACTCGCCGTCGGAGCGCAGCAAATCAAGCGCCTGAGGAAGGTAGAGCTCGCCCTGGGCGTTATCGGAGGTAAGCCGCGGCAAGGCCGCAAGCAAGGCCGACCCGTTGAACACGTATATACCGGAGTTGACCTCGCGAATCCGAAGCTCGGCCTCGGTAGCGTCGCCTGGCTTCTTGGTCTCCACCACACGCGCCACCGAGCCGTCTGCGTCGCGCACCACGCGGCCGTAGCCGCTGGGATCATCCAGCATCGCCGTGGCCATCGTGGCTGCCGCGCCGCTGCTCGTGTGCCCCCGAACAAGCTCCTCGATCGCCTTTGCGCTGACGAGCGGGACGTCCCCGCTGAGGATCACGACCGGCGCCTGCGGATCGATCAGCTCCGCGGCGGCTCTCGTGGCGCCGCCGGTGCCGTCGGATCTCGGTTGCACGACCAGCTCGACCCCATCCGGCAGCACCTTTTGCAGAGCGAGCGCCGGCGAATCGACTACCACCACACGAGCCGCGCCGGCTGCTTGCGCCGCTCGCACAGACCACAGCAGCATCGGGATGCCGCACAGCTCGTGCAGCACCTTGGGCGTGCTGGAGCGCATGCGCGTGCCCTGACCGGCGGCAAGGATCAGGACGGTGGGGGCGACGGCCATGGGCAGACTTTAGATGGCGGGCGCCACGCGCCGGGCCGCGGGCGCCACGCACGAGCTGGTGCCGGCTTGCGGCAAGCGCCACATGCTCGACCGTGTGAGTTGCGACGCACGGTGAGCTGGGGAGCCTGGACTCGAACCAGGACTTGAAGAGTCAAAGTCTCCCGGGCTGCCATTACCCCACTCCCCACCGCTGGCGGTCGTGTCCGCTGATGATGTCACGGGCGCCCCCGACACGACCCGACGAGGCCCTCCGCAAGGCGGATTGCGCGCCGGAGATGGATGACATAACACGACTGCTACATCGCGTCACCCACTCCTGCAAGAATCATTGCCGTGTCATGGGGTAGGGGCTCCGTGGTGAGGCGACGGACGCGCGCGGCGATTGCCGTGGTGCTGGCGTCGGCGACCGCGGCCATGTTGTTTGCACCAAGCGCGCTGGCGTGCAAAGGCACGAGCTTGCAGCCCACACGCGCAAACCTGACTCGCGTGACCGCCGCCACGCTGTGCCTGATCGAGCAGGAGCGCCTGGCATATCGTCTCGAGCCGCTGCGCGCCAACGGCTCGTTGCGGCGTATCGGCAGCAAGCAGGCCAGCGAAATGGTGATCGGCGAATATTTCGGCGATGACAGCCTGTCGGGCTGGACTCCGATGCAACGCATCGAGGCCTCAGCCTACGCCGCCAGCGCACGCAGTCTCTCGGCAGGGCAGAACATCGGTTGGGGTAGCGGCGCGCTCGCCACGCCGGCCGCGATGGTGCGCGCCTGGATGCTCTCGCCGCCACACCGAGAAATCATGCTGAGCGGCGGCTATCGCGACATCGGCATCGGTATCGCGCCCGCGGCACCGCAGAGATCGACGGAAGGCCTGCCGGGAGCCACCTACGCAGTGGAGTTCGCTTCTCGCGGCTGATCAGGAGCGCCGCGGGACGCGGCCGCCGCGGGCGCCGTCCTCAGATGCCGGCCCGCGTGCAGAGGAGATGCCGAGCACGCGCATCGCCTTCAAACCGAGGCTCAGCTTCTCGCGACCGTCGCTGGAGCTGACGTCCAGGCCTGTCAGCTCGCGCACGCGCTCCAAGCGATAGTAGACGGTGTGCCGGTGGGTGAACAGGCGCTGAGCGGTGCCGGCGACGTTGCCGTCGGCCTCCAGGAACGTCTCGAGCGTCTGCAGCAGGTCGGTCTCGTACTGCTCGTCGTAGGCCACCAGCGGCTCGACGGTCTCGGCGTAGAAGCGCTGCAGCTCGCTCGGGTTCTCGCTCATCGCGCTCAGCAGCAGGCGGTAGGCGCCGGTCTGCTCGAAGGCAAGGACCCCCTCTTGCGAGCCGCCCTCGGCGACGTTGGCGGCGAGCAGCGCCTCGCCGGCGGCGCGGGAAAGCTCGCCTGGGTCCTCGGCGATACGGCTTCGCCCCAGCGCGAACGTGTAGCCCGACAGCACGCTTTCCATCTCTCGCAATACGCCTTCGGCGGCACGGGCCGCGACCGGCTCCTCGCCGCCGGGCACCAGCAGCAGGATCTCGACGCCGGCGGCGCCGTCGCGCTCTGACAGGGCGGCAATCGAGCGACCGACGACCGCGCGTGCGC
>JBAQGH010000098.1:0-1855 GCA_049287685.1 Solirubrobacteraceae bacterium
GGCCAGTGCGGCGCTTGCCAGGCGCTCGCGCAGCAGCGGCGAGCCGGCCAACTCAAGCAGCGCTTGCGCCAATTGAGCGCTGTCGGCGTCGCGTAGCAGGCCGGTGAGGCGGTCCTCGATCAGCTCCAGCGGGCCGCCCGCGGCGACCGCGAGCACCGGCAACCCGGATGCCTGCGCCTCGAGGATCACCTGGCCGAAGGTGTCGGTGGCGCTTGGAAAGAAGAAGATGTCGGCCGAAGCGTAGGTACGCGCGAGCTGATCTCCGCGCAGCCAGCCGAGGAAGGTCGCATGCTTCCCCACGCGGTCGCGCAGGCGGTCCTGCTCTGGCCCACCGCCGGCGAGCACGAGGTGCAGGCGCGGGTCCTGTGCACGCGCGCACAGGAACGCCTCGGCAAGCAGATCCGCGCCCTTCTCGCGAGTGATCCTGCCCGCATAGAGCACGTTGATGCGCGGGCATTCGCCTCGGGACAGGACATGGTCCGTTACTCGGGGCTGTGCCGTCGAATATCCCGGGCACGCCATCCCCTCCATCCAATTCGCGCGCAGCTCATCGCTACGCAGTGAGGGATCGAAGCGCGAGGTATCCACGCCGCGGTCCCAGCGCAAGACCTTCTCGGCGCTCATGCCGATCGAGGCGAGCGCCTCGTCGGAGGCGGGACTGGGGGAGAGCACGAGATCGCAGGCGTTGTAGAAGGCGCCGACGGCCATCTCCATCGCCTCGGCCAGATGCCGCTGGCCGGAGCGCAGCTGCGCGTAGGCGGTCAGCTGAGTGTGGTAGCTGCCGATCAGCGGCAGGCCGAGCGCGCGCCCGAGCAACGCCCCGGCGATACCGGTCGGGCCGGGCGAGCAGACGTGAATCGCGTCGAAGCCCCCTTCGGCCAGCGTCTGCGCGGTCGCCGAGAGACTTGGCACGCCGATGCGCAGACCCGGATAGAAGGGAACGTCGAACTCCGCGACCGCCGACAGGCGCCGGTCGACTTCGGGGTCGGTCGCGACAACCTCGATCTCAAAGCCGGGCACGCCGCGCTGGCGGATCTCCTCGATCGTGCGGCTGACGCCATGGGTCGAGCCGATCCCGTCGGCGAGGATCGCGACGCGCGGCGGCTCGCCGTCCGCGCTCACACCGGTGCGCGCCAGCTTGGCCTGCTCGTTTGCCAGAAAAGCGGTGGCGGGCGCATAGGGAATCGCGGCGATGCAGCTCTCGAACAGCTCGGCCGCGGCGGCGCCGACATCGTGTTTGTCGACTGGCGTCGGCTTGGCGGGATCCGTCGTGCCGGTCGATGGCAGGTCGGTAGCTGATTTGGTGGGATTGGTCGCGCCATGTCCCGTCATCTCGCCGCTGCCATGACCGGCCGCGGTCTCGCCCACAATCGCCTCGATGGCGTGCCCTACCGCATTCGCCAGCTTGCGCTCGTGCATCCGGCAGGCGCGGCGGTAGAGGTCTGAGTGGCTGAAGTCGTCCTCCTGCATGTATGCGATCAGCCCACGCTCGCCTGTGCCCTTCAGGGTATCGAGGTGGTCGAGGCCCACGGCGGCAAGCCAGGCGCGCAACAGGCAGCGTGCGTCGGCGGGCGCCACGTCCGCACCGGTGGCCCCTTCGCGCGCGTCGCCCTCGCTCAGCAGTCGCCGCACCATCGTCATCACTCGCTGCGGGTCGGGGACGGCGGGTATGTCCTCGCTCGCGTCGTGTCCGAGCGAGCGCGCCGCCAAAGCAATCGCCGCGTGCGCCCACTTGGCGGCGCTGCCCTGTTTGCCGTGCGCGGCGACACGCCCGGCGCGCATGTGCGCGAGGAACTCGGCAGGCGTTGCGGCGTCGGGCGCCTCCGTCCAGGTGCGCCCGATGTCAACTCCGGCG
>JBAQGH010000099.1:0-65141 GCA_049287685.1 Solirubrobacteraceae bacterium
CTATTTGCGCCTGCGGACAAGCCGGGCGGATTGGAAACGCCGCGCATCGCGCTCCTCGATTTCCGTCTCCCGCTGTCGCGCGGCCGTCAGTTCGTCGACGGCGGATTCTTCTGGCGAGCCAGCCAACCCGATGAGTGCCTGCGCGGCTGCGCGTCGCGTCTCGACGCGGAGCGCGCCATCAGCCTCCTCGGTGATCCTCACTTCGTCGCCAGCGTGTAGGCCGAGCCGGCGACGCAGCTCGGCCGGGAGAACTAGACGCCCGCGGGCGTCCAGTCGTGCTGTCCCACGTATGAGAGCCATGTGGGAAAAGAATAGCGCGTCCCACCAAAGGACCGACGTGGGTCACTCGGGGCCGGGGTTGGCCCACATCCCCGTTGCCCGCAGCAGTTGCCCGTTCCAAGCGAAGGACAACAGACGCTCCATAATGAGCAAAAAAGCCCCGCGGTGCGGGGCTTTCGTAGCGCGCCCGGAGAGATTCGAACTCCCGACCTTCGGTTCCGTAGACCGACGCTCTATCCAGCTGAGCTAAGGGCGCAGAGCCGCTTAGTGTAGTGGCCGAGCGACTGATGTACGGATGATCGCGTCAGTCGCCCGTGT
The DNA here is from genome assembly GCA_049287685.1 of Solirubrobacteraceae bacterium. Classification (GTDB taxonomy): domain Bacteria; phylum Actinomycetota; class Thermoleophilia; order Solirubrobacterales; family Solirubrobacteraceae; genus Palsa-744. Next base: position 598 of record JBAQGH010000099.1, read on the forward strand.
GGTCCCGGCAGCTCGGGGCTCGCAAGCCATGCCACCAAAACTGTGCCATCGCCACGCCTCACTCGTAGATCGCCAGTGGCAGCACCACCACGACCGGCCGCTTGAAGGTCACCGATTCCCTTACGTCTTCGAGAGTCTGCTGCTCTGGTGTACAAGCGGACGTACCGTAGGAGCTTGGCGCTAGGTAGCCATCGGCAAGTGCTTGGAGAAGCCGCGCAAGCTTGTGGCCGAGGGCTGCAATCTCGAGCAGACGCCGAGATCGGTGCGCAGTGCCTTCTGCGCTTTGAGCAATGCCCGTCTGAACGTGTCGACGGTCGGGTAGAACATTCGTCCGCGCCGTCCCAGAGACGCCGATTCTTGGTCGATCATTACTGAATTATGTTCTCACCCTTCGAACTGTTTTCATCGCCTCGCGGAGTCGCTCTTACTCGGTCGAGAAAGGCGGCCGGGGGAATCGTCGGGAGCAACGAGTCGGCGCCTACGCGCTTGCTGCGATATCTGCCGCTGGTCGCGCTCGCAACGGCGTCGGTGGTTGTCCTGCCCGCCGTGCTCGTGGCGGCGATCGTGCCGCGGGGCAGCTCTCTGCTGATGGCGACCTCCGCGGCATCGGCCGTAGCCGTCTCGGTTGCCATCGCAAGCGCCGAGGCCGCGCTGTGGACGCGAAAGTCCGGATCGCGCGACCTCGTATTCGCCGACCTGATGCTGTGGAGATGGTTGCGCAGGTGCTGGACCGAGCGACGTCTAGCGCAGGCGCGAGCCCTGTACGACTCCGCAAGGAAGGCCGGTCCGGCGGTGAGCATCGAATTGCTGGAAGACCTGAGCAAGCGACTCGCAGCGCGCGATGCCTACACCCACGGACACAATCGGCGGGTCGCACGCCACGCGGAGCGCATTGCCCGCGCGATGCACCTATCTGCCATCGAGATCGCCAAGATCCGTACGGCAGCCACGGTTCACGACGTGGGCAAGATCTACACCCCGAGAGAGATCCTCAACAACCCGGGGCGGCTTACCGATCGGGAATACGCGATCGTGAAGCTCCATGCCGGCGACGGCGCGGACATGCTGGCAGAGGTCGGGGATCCTGAGATCACAGCCATGGTTCGCCATCACCACGAGCGAATCGACGGCCACGGCTACCCCGATGGCCTGGCTGGCTCGGACATCCCGCTCGGCGCTCGAATCATCGCCGTGGCCGACACTTTCGATGCCATCACCTCCAGTCGTGCCTACCGATCGGCGGGCACCCACAAGAAGGCACTGGACATCCTCTCCCAACAGGCCGGCTCCCAGCTCGATGGCGCCGCTGCCTCGGCCTTCCTCGGGTGCTATTCCGCTCGCCGCTCGGTTGCGTGGTTCGCGTTCGCGACAGTAGTTCCCCAACGCGTATTCGCGGCGCTCCAGACAGCCTCGTCCGGCATCGGGGTCAGTACGGGAGCGATCACCTCGATAGTCCCAGCCCTGGGCGCGGCGGGTCTGCTCACCCTGTCGCCCGGCTTGCCTAACGACACGGCAATCGAACGGAACACATATCGCCAACCCGCAGCGACACAACTCCACCGGCAGGTCGTCTCAGCTACCCCAACCACAGATGCAGCGCGGCACCGGACCAGGCAGACAGCAAACATCCAGCTGCCTCAACCCCAACACCGTCCAACCCGCAGGACCGTGCATATCTCGGCACCTGCGCCTCTCAGCGCACCGGTATCCAAGAACCCGAAAGCAAGTACACCGGACACCCCCGGCGGCGGTACCGGCACGGGCGAACCAGTAGCAGTAGCCGCCGCGCCCGTGGCGCCACCTACGGGCAGCTCACCGGCACCCGAACCTCCTACTGCAACTCCGACCGCGCCTCCCGTCGAAGAGACCCCCACGCCGCCTACGCCGCCGAGCGGGCCGAGCGTCCCCAACCTCCCGTCGGTCTCCGTCCCGGGCGTCTCGGTCTCCGTCCCGGGCGTCTCGATCTCCGTCCCGGGCGTCTCGATCTCCGTCCCAAGCATCTCGGTCTCAACCACCGAAATAGTTGGCGGCAAAACACCCTAAGGGACCGAGCCAAGCTAGGTGCTGCGGCCAAAAAGCGAGGCTTGGCTCGCGTTGTCTCCACGCCGTAGTAGAAAGTCCCTGAACTTCGGGGCAGTGTATTCATACTGCCCCTTCCTAACCCGATAAAGCACGCCGCTGTCGACAAGGCGCCCAAGTAGCACATTGATGTTGCCGGGAGTCTTGCTAATCGCCTCATTCAGATCGGCAACCACAAGTGGCGGATACTCGCAATCGGCGCTCGCAAGCAGCACATCCTGCTCCGCCGGAGTGAGCGTGGCCACACGCGGATCGTAGAAGTCGAGGTCAAGCCGACGGTAGATCTCGGGACGAGCCGCATCGAGGAGTCGCTCGCTGAAGCGAGACACCCCCGCTACGTCAGCGGCATCCCAAAGCTCGGCGCCCCATAGCTGCAGGAAGTATGGATAGCCCTCAACTTCCTCGACGACGCGCTCAGCAAGTCCTGGATCTAGGACTACGGTGGACTCGGGCAATGGCCTGACGAGCGCGTCCCTAGCGTCATCGGGTCCAAGCGATCCAATCTCCTCCCCGCGGAACATTCGCTCGGTGTAGGAGCGAGCACGAAGAAGATTGCCAGTGAGCGTGGGCAGTCCGCATAGAACCATCCCAATTGGCAATTCAGCCTTCTGAAGCGACGAGACCGCGGCTACAAGCAAGGACAGGGGATGTTGCCCGCTTGAGCGTGTCTCATCGCGTATCACCTGAACCTCATCGAGCAGGAGCATGAGACCGTTCTTGCCGTGTGAGATCACGCTCTCGACGGTCTCGAACAGCGCGCGAGTCAAGTCTTCCCGCGTCGGATTGGCACCAGGCTCGTAGGTCATTCGGAACTCTCCCCACTCGATGCCGAGCGTCCCGACCTTGCGCGTCGCACCTCCTACAGCGCTCTTGAGTCTCTCCACGCGCGACACCTCCTCGCGTACAGCCTTTAGCGCGGTCACAAGGGCCGTCGACACAGCTTCGTCAGTGTTGTGGCCCGGCTGGAACTCTAGGAACGCTGGAGCCCAATCCATCTCTCGGGCGACCACGCGGAACTCGCCCAGGAGCACGGTCTTGCCCACGCCACGTAGACCTGTCAACCGCATATTGGCCGGCTGCTCGGGCGCTGCTCGAACGACCGACCTGAACCGCCTCAGTGACTGGTCCCTGCCTGCAAGATACAGAGGCTTAGTCCCAACACCCGGGCGAAAAGGGTTCTTTCCCAAAGAAGCAGACATTACAAGACTCATCATAACCAGACAGAACTTAAAGACAAGTTCTTTATGAGCCTAATTTCGAGACTGTTTACTAGATCGGTCACCACGGCTCAAACGGGTTCTCTTGTACAGCGAAAAACGGAGAGGGAGGGATTCGAACCCTCGAACGAGGTCAACCCCCGTTACGCGATTTCCAGTCGCGCCCATTCAACCGCTCTGGCACCTCTCCATCGCTGCGTCGTGCGCGGCGGCCATAGAAAGGCTACGACACGCTGGGGTTCGCCGCTGGTAGGCATCAGACCGACGCCCGCCCAAACCACTCGGTATCGCTGCAAATCTGCTGGGACGGCGCATCGGCAGGCCTACGACACGCAGTCCTTGTCCATTGGTAGGCTCTCTCAGAACGCCGCGCGCGCACGCACGGGGCACCGCCAAAACGAAGACACCCAAACCCCCGACCTCACCCACGACCCGGAGACGAAAGATGCTTCTTGCCTCTAGCGAAGCTTTCAGCAAGGATATCGGCCTGATCGTCACCTTCATCGGGATCGGGATCCTCGTCAACATCGTCATCGTGCTGATCGCGATCCAGGTGCGCGGCGAGCGACAGCAGAACCGGCAGCACCTGCAGAGCCCGCGGCAGAACTAGCCTCCGCGCGATGCTCGCCGTTCAGATCAGCGAGCTCAGCGGGCCCGACGGCGTGCGCGTCGTGGACGTGCCCGAGCCTGAGCCCAGCCACATGCTCACCCCCGGCGAGGGCGTGCTGATCGATGTCGCCGCCGCCGGCGTCTCCTTCCCAGAGGTTCTGCAGACTCGCGGGCTCTACCAGCTCAAACCCGACCTGCCCTTCGTTCCCGGTGCCGAGGTCGCTGGCACGGTCATCCAGGCGCCCTCCTCCGGCGGCCTGCAACCAGGCGATCGCGTGATGGCCTTCACCGGCCTTGGTGGCATGGCCGAGCGGGCGGTCGCTCCCGCCTACATGACCTTTCCCCTGCCCGACTCGCTCGACTTTCCCCAGGGCGCTTCGGTCATACTCAACTACCACACCGTCTACTTCGCGCTGAAGCTGCGCGGCCAACTGCAAGCCGGTGAGAGCGTGCTCGTGCACGGAGCCGCCGGCGGCGTCGGCACAGCCGCCCTGCAAGTCGCCAAGGCGCTCGGCGCCTCCACGATCGCTGTCGTCTCCACAGACGAGAAGGAGCGCATCGCGCGCGAGGCCGGCGCGGATCATGTCGTGCGCTCGGACGAGGCCTGGCGCGAGCAGGCTGTCGAGCTCAGTGGCGGCGGCGTCGATGTCGTGCTCGATCCGGTCGGTGGCGAGCGCTTCACCGACTCGCTGCGCTCGCTCAAAGAGGAGGGCCGCGTGGTCGTCGTCGGCTTCACCGAAGGCTCGATTCCCGAGGTCAAGGTCAACCGCCTGCTGCTGCGCAACGTGTCCGTCGTTGGGGCTGGCTGGGGAGCATTCGCGCTGCTGAACCCAGAGCGCAATCGCGCCGCCGGCGAGGCTGTCCGCAGGATGATTGACGACGGGTTCGTCAAGCCGATCGTAGGAGCGTGCCTGCCCCTGGACCAAGCCGTCGAGGCTCTGCGCATCATTGACGAGCGCCGCGCCGTCGGCAAGGTGGTGCTTGGTATCGCCTGAGGCGTTTCAGGGTGTGGAAAGCTCGTGCTCAGTCTTTGCCCGGCGCCTCAGGTGTAACGATCGCGAAGGCCGGGTCACCCTCGTCTAGGAGCCCAAGGAGCTCGCCCAGCTTTGCCCCATCGCCCTCCACGGCAATCGCGCCGCTGGCGAACAGTTGCGCCCCGTCTCCCTCACCCAGCAGGACCGCGTCGAGGGCCGCACGGGTGAGCGTCACCTTTGCGTGCCGGTCCTCGTCTATGCGATCCCTGACCGCACTTAGCGCTCCGTTTTCGACGGTGACGCTCCAGCGCTCCTGCACGTCTGTGAAGTCCCACGCGAGCTTGATCGTCGTATCCCAGGCTCGCGGTCCGTCCAGGCGCGCGCCCATCGCGTCCCACAGTTGCTCGAGCGACAGAGCCTTGGCCACGTCGGCGCTTGCCACTCGCCTGTTCCTCGGCGCCGGCGGCGGTCCCTCGCGCAGCTCGTGCGCGCCGACGAGATACAGGTTGCGCCATACCGCGCTCTCGGACTGATAGCCGAGTTGCTCGAGCGCAGACGCCTGCAGCTCGCGCGCCTCCACGTTTCCAGCCTCCACGTTTCCCGCCTGCGCATTTCCCCACTCTGCGTTTCCCTCCTCCACGTTTCCCTCCTCCACGTTTCCCGCCTGCGCATTTCCCGACTCTGCGTTTCCCTCCTCCGCGGTTCCCGCATCCGCGTTTCCCCGCTCTGCGAACACGGCATGTGAGCACAGCTCTGCCGCCCAGCGGTAGTCGCCCTCCTCGAAGGCGATGTGAGCCTGAGCCAGCAGCTTGTCGATGCCGCCGGCCAGTCCCACATAGCGCCAAGCCGCCTCAGCGGGCGGATACGGGTCCAGATGGGCGGGGTTGCCGTCGAAGAATCCCAAGTAGCGCTGGTAGACCGCGCGCACGTTGTGGCTGACGGTGCCGTAATAGCCACGACACGACCACGTTTGCTCGAGGCTCGGCGGCAGGCTCACCTCGGCCGCGATCTCGGTCGGCGTGAGGCCCCTGTTTGCCAGGCGCAGCGTTTGGTCGTGCAGGTAGCGGTACATGTCGCGATGGCGAGCCAGGTGCTCCACGATCCGGTCTTTTCCCCAGCGCGGCCAGTGGTGTTGAGCGAACATGACATCTGCTCGCGCGCCGAACAGCTCGATCGCCTCTCCCAAGTACTTGGACCAGGCGAGGGAATCGCGTACCGGCGCGCCCCGTGGGGTCAGTACGTTGTGCATGCAGTGGACGGCGTTCTCGGCCACACACAGCACGCCCAAATCCTTAAAAAAGAAGTTCATCTCCGCCGGGGCCTCGCTGTCGGGAACGAGTTGGAAGACGATCGGCACGCCATCGATCTCGCTCTCCTGGCCGGTGTGGGAAACCTCGTGGGTTGGCGGGATCAGAGTGATGCTGCCGGTCGAGGTCGTCTTGCCTATTCCGGCGTCGACCTGGCCCCGCGGTCCCCGCTCCAGGGCTGGCGCGAACATGTAACTCGCGCGCCTGGCCATCGCCCCGCCGGCCAGCACGTTCTCCGAGACGGCGTGTTCCAGAAAGCCCGCCGGTGCCCAGACGGGCAGCTCGTCCGCTTGCACTTGCTCGGCGCTCACGACGCCCTTGACGCCACCGAAATGGTCTACGTGGCTATGCGTGTAGATGACGGCGCTGACCTTGCGCTCGCCGCGATGCTTTCGATACAACGCCAAGGCGGCCGCGGCGCACTCGGTCGAGATCAGCGGGTCGATCACGATCACGCCTGCGTTCCCCTCGACCAGCGTCATGTTCGAGATGTCATAGCCGCGCACCTGGTAGATGCCCGGCACGACCTCGAACAGGCCGTGCATCCCGTTCAGCTGCGCCATACGCCATAGGCTCGGGTGGACCGTGTCCGGCGCCTCGCCGTCCGAGACGAACGCATAGCTGTCCATGTCCCACACGACGCGTTCCCCGGCGTTGCGCAACACCAGATCTGGGGTGCTCGCGATCAGGCCCCGTCGTGCATCCTCGAAGTCCTCACGGTCCTCGAAGGGGAGGTCCTTCTCAGCCTCGGCGTGAGCCGAGCGTGTGTGCGCGCTCGCGGGACCGGGGTCACTCACGATGCCGCTCCGCGTGCGTGTCTTGGCGCGCACACGTATCGGAGGCTGACACCCTTGTGCGTCAGGCTGGCGCCGGGCTAGCGAGAGCGGCATGTTGGGGGCCGCCAGCTGGCCTGGCGACCCCCAACGCAGATCCGACGTCAGATGAGCTGCATTAGAACGCCGACGATGGTCGCGATTCCCGCTACGAGTGCGATCCCAGCCCCAATCGCCATGCCGTCGAACTCGAAGATAAATTGGAGTGAGAGTCGTGTGGCAGTCTTCGAGTTCTCGGATGATTCGGTGTTTGTGTGCATTGACTTCCTTTCGCGAGCTACCTGCAGGTACCAGCGAATCACCACGAGGTTGTCGGTGCCGGCTTCGCCCGGCCATGACCTTCATCCGAAGGACGTCAGTATCGTGAGCTTTGATACGGGGTGAGCCACACGTATTGGCGTGGTGGTACTCACCGTGTCTTTGGAAGGCGAAGGTGCTGGTCGCGCTCAATCCCCTGGAGGAGAGCTGCGGGCGAAGTTCGGACGACACGTCTCCGTTGGCGATTCTACAGCTGGCTACTTCGATGAATTCCTCCCTTCTAAGTTCTAAGTTTGGGGTCGAGCATTTTAGCATACGCCTCAACCCCCTCTTCGGGATCGCGCTCCTAGCGAATCCGAAGACTCCGGAACTGGTGTAGCCAGGTGAAGGTTCCTCGACGACCCAGCGGTGGCGGCCGAGTCCGGAGCCATGAGCGGTGCTGCGTTTGGCGATGACGGGCTTGAGAGTTGCACGCTCAGCTTCGGCGAGCTCCGCGATCTCAACTCAAGTGCGGCGTGAGCTCCACCCCCACCTTTGGGAGCGCTCGGCGAACCCGGCGATCAAACGACGCCACGTGGGCATCGTGCGCTTGGGCGGTGGCGAGCGCGAACCCGTCCGCGAGACTAATGCCCAGAGCGCGATACCGCGCCGCGTCCACAGCGATCGTGGGCGTCGGAGCTATCAGTCGAACTCCCAATGCGGACAGCGCATCCACCGCGGTCGGCAAAGCGCTTTGGTCTTCGGCAGGCCTGACCAGCATCTCGGCATAGTTGATGAGCGACAGCAGCAGGGGCACGTCCTCTCCGACCATTGCCTTGATTGCCTCAGCGGCCTTGAAATGGTGCGAGTCGCGCCGGTCGAGCGCCGCGATCACGACATCGGTGTCTAGGACGCAGTTACTCACGCCCGCTCGCCAGAGCGAAGTCGCTCCAGATACCCAGGCTCATACAGACCATCGAAAACACCCAGCACTCGCTCCGCATCGCGCGACACCCGGCGGACGACGATGCGATCGGCTCCATCAGCCTCGATCGCAACCTCATCGCCGACGTTAAGACCTGCTCGCTTCAACGATTCGACTGGAAGCGTCACCTGATTCTTACTGGAGATTCGTGCCATTCCTTTACTATATCGTAAAGGCTAGCGTCGACCAAGCGATCGGGTCAGTCTGACGGGGTGCCGGAAGGAGGACAAGCGCAAAATGCCTTGCTCCTGATCCGGCGGCATCGTCAGAGCTCATACGCTGCCAATTCGATGCAACCCTCACCAAGACGAGTCGTCGGGCAGACGCGAAGGGCGCTACTTGTTTGACGCCCATCTGACCTAGAAGGATTGACACTCAAGGTCGCTAACTGCGTAGGACGCCGCGGGGCTGTGCTCAGCGGGGGCGAAGATCTTCACTTGTGCAGGGCGAGTCCGGTAGCTCGAGGATCTCGGGATCGCCGGTGAGCAACACGAGTCCGTGGGCAGCGGCAGTCACGACTGCGAAGCAGTCCCCGAGCGCGATTGATGCACGAGCCTTCAGGCGTGCGGTCTCGATCATCCGTGCGGTGCCGGGAAGATCGAGCGAGAGAGCGGCCCGCAGGGACGCGAGCGTGTCGTCAGCGGCGATCCGTCCGTGATCACGCTCAACGCGGTAGTAGACCTCAACTAGGTTCACCCAACTCACAATGGGCCGTGTGTCGATCAATCCCTCGACGCGCGAGAGGGCAGGCTCCTCACCATCAAGCCAGGCGAGAATCGCCCATGAGTCCAGGCAAACGCTCACCGAGGCTCGCGCGCCCGATCCTCGAGCAGACGCGCAGCCATCCCAGTGTTCCTGAACCGACCACCGAGCCGAGCGGGAACCCTCCGAGCAACTAGCACGATCTCCTCGTCGCGCAACTCGAAGTCGACCTCGTCGCCCGGGTGCAGATGCGCGCGATCACGCAGCGCCTTCGGAATCACAACCTGGCCCTTCGCACCAATCCGGCCTGTCATACCTAACGAGTATAACGATCCATTGCCGCTTAGGCCGAGGGGCCGGGCGGGAAGTTTCTCGGCCGTTCAGCGCTTGCCGCCCCACTCCTTCTTGTGTGCCTCCTTGGCGGCCTGGTAGTCGTGACCTGTTGATCCAAGACGAACCCCACCAACAGAGCCATCGGATCGGAGGCGATCAGTGAGTTGGCGGCGTCGGACTCGGTGAAGTACAAGCGATCTGGCACGGACATCACGCGAGCACTGTGACAATCTCGTGTAAATAGGACTATTCCGGTCCTCGGTTTGATAGCTTCTGGTGCCGACGGGATACCTGGCATTCGTCGGCTATCCGTTTGCGACGTTCGGGGGTAGCACTTGTCGCGCCAAAGTCAGGCGGCACCAAAGACGCGACCCGTCGCGTCGCCCTGCGCCTTGACCGGCACAGCACTCGCTGCCGCCAGCTCGAGCCGAGCCCTCGCAGGGCCGTCCGCTCGGGACGGACCGACCGCAATTGCCGTGGCCGCAGAAGTATGCGGCCACGCCCTACGTGCAAATCACGCCCAAAGGAGTCCCCATGACCGACGCCCCACAGACCGACCCAGGTTTCCAGTTCGTAGGCCACCCCCAGATCGCGCCCCCCCCTGCCCAGCAGCTTCCCGACCCGCTCGGGCCGTTGGCGCGGCTTGTCGGCGACGCGAAAGAAGCGACATGGAAAGGCGAAGGCTTCAACGCGATCTGGCGACCCCACCCGCTCGCCGAAGAGGGACAAGACCGCTTCCTCGAGCTCAACATCACGACCGAGACGCTCGTCTTCAAGAGGATTCCCGGGGCGATCCCCAACCGAGGACTGCTGATGCCCGACATCAACATGTTCGGCGTCACCTACATGCAGCAGATCGCCGAACGGCACGACCCGAGCGAAGGTCTGCACATCGAGCCGGGGATCTGGGCGAACGTCCCCCACACGACGAACCCGGCTGAGCCTCCCACTGTCGTGCGAATGGCCTCGATCCCGCACGGCACCGCGATGCTTGCCCAAGGCACTGCCAAGACGATCCTCGGTGGCCCCCACATCGGCGAAAACAACATCATCCCGTTCCCCGTCGGCACCCCGCCGCCGCCGAACTCTGCCTTCCCCTCGGCCGAGGCCACGTTCACCGAGCTGAACCTCGCTACGCAGACCGACTTCCGCCACGAGTCGCCTGACATCACCCAGGAGGAACTGCAAAAGCTCGTGATGAACCCCAACAGCTTCCTTGCGAAAGGCCTCGCCGGAAAGACCGTCGTCAACACGACGGTGCTCGCGATCTCGTCCCTCCACACACCCGTCAAGGGTGGCGGGACCGCCAACACCGCGTTCCTCGAAGCGGCCAGCTTCCCACCGGGCGGCAACGCCAAGGCGGTCGAGGTCGACGCGACCTTCTGGATCGAGGCGATCGAGGGCCAGGGCGGAGCACCCAACACGCATCAGCTGCAGTACACGCAGCTCGTCCAGCTCGACTTCAACGGGTTGCGCTGGCCACACGTCTCCGTCGCCACGCTCGAGCTCGAGCAGGTGGCCAACTGACGCAGGGCGACGCGGAGGGGACGCGGAGATCAACAGTACGAGACGCCATGGACGAGGTGGGACGCTGCGTATGTGGAAGGCGAGGTACTCGCCATGCTCGGCGTGAGCATCAACAAGACACCGAACGCAAGCCTTGGACTGGGTTGAGGCCGTAACGGCCCACGAACGGCCGGACACAGGCGAAAAAACGCCCACAACGGGCCAAAGTCGAGCAACGACCTCATACGGCCAAAAACGGGGCTAACGGGACGACTCTCGAAACATGACTCCACCTGGGAACGCATCGTCAGGCTTCACGCTCAGCGCGTTGCGGCTTGTTACGGGGAAGATCTGGGGCGCCGCAAGTTAGGCCCTGATGCATCCGAGGGATACGCCAATCTGCTCAGCGATGGAGTTTGACCATGAGTGGACCGTGCCATTGGAGCGGGAGGGCGTTCGTATCCTTGTACGCCACGGTGGTCGGCCCATGACCCACTATGCAGCGATGCTTCAGATCTTGCGTGATGGTCAATGGCGCACGATCCGGCTCATCGACAACGCCCACGACACACACCACATGCATCGATACTCTGGAGACCTCAAGCGTGATGCCGTATCGTTTGGAGCTGGCGATCCTCGTGACGTACTCCCGAAGGCCGTCGCCTATCTGATACGGGCATCGGGTTCGATCATCGAAAGTTGGCAGTCATGACGCTTGAACCGTTTTTCGACGATTTCATCGATGATGCCCCTCTGCCGATAGCTCGGGCTTCGGCCAGACCTCTACTCGCACTGATGGAAGATCGCTTCGAATACCCGGATCGAACGGCATTCGTCGCGGGCGATTCTGCGACATTCGGATCTTCATTTGCACAAGCGGCGTTCGATGAGCACCGTCCAGTGCTCATCGTAATGCCCGATGGTGTGGAGTTCCTCTATGAGCCTGCTCCGGGGCTGGTCGCGGGCCTCCGACGGCGGTTTCGTTCCCACTTCGCCGTTCGCCGCCTCCGGGAGATGGGACCTCTCGTGCGAGACACTTCGGACTGGGTCGATACTGATCCTGTCCCACTCCCTGGCTATCAGCATCGGCTCCGCGGGCCACGTCCGGCACCCGTCGGACACTGACAGGGCTTGGGTAGTCGGCCAGAGTCCTCACGAACGCCAAAAACTTGACTGCACGGGACGACCGACTCCCGAAACAAGCTCCCTGCTGGCAGCGTATCCGAGAACTCCACCCGAGAGATTTGTTGGTAGGGAGGGTGGTCAAGGCAATAGGGCGCTAGGGCCTCGGCGTGGACCAAACGTCACGGTCCACGCCGCCCACCGCCCTATTTTTTGGCCTGAGACAGGTCGCTTGCCGCTGTGGTCTTCTCGGCTTTGGTCGCTTTGGGGTCTTTGAGAACCTTCCCAGCGTCCGACGCGGCTTTTTTCCCGGTTGGCACTTTGCTTCACCTCCTTCCTGAGATCAAAAGTCATTCAAATGCGTTGGTTCCTACGTCTGGAAGGCAACAGCCAGTAGAGCCGCTCCGACGGCGTACGGGAAACCGAGCTTGCCCATCTCCGCGCTGGCAAGCTTGTGGCCACCGATGATGAGACCCAAGCCGACGACTGCCAGCGCTGCTTTTTGGTCCTTCTTGCTCATGTCTGCGCTCCTTTAGTTTGGGCACTCTGGAAGTGCCAGCAAGTTGTCCGGCTGCTCACCGTCCGCTTCGGTCTTCAGGTACTCGTTGCCAAGACGCGTTGCGACTAATACCCACACACGATGACCCGCTGGCCGCTCGACGTAGAACGACCACTTGCCTTCCTTGATGCCTTTGATCGCTTCAGCCTCGGTGAGCTTCCACCGCGTCCCGTCGCCGTTGACGCCGCCGATGTTGCGGATGCGTTCGTGGGCATCGGAGCGATTGGTCTTGTTGATGCATCTGACTTGCGCTTGCTGTGCCATGCATGTCCTCTCGATTAGCGCGGGACACATTCCCGCATCATGCGCAAAGTCTGCGACACCCATCGGACGGAAACGTCGCACTATGCGTCGTAGGCTCCGTCAGCCGTCCTAGACGCGGCGTATAGTGCGCTCACGCCATGTACGAACGAAAGGAGCCACATGGGCCGGGTCGATGTATCTAACGATGAGCTCCGAAGCGTCCGTGACGCAATGCGTGAGCTGAATCGCATGGTCGATTCCCTAGAGAGTGGAGACCTAGAGAAGGTCGTGCTCTGTCAGAACAACCGTATGCGTGCTGTTGTCGTCTCGCTCGATACATTCAGTCGCCTTAGCGGCACGCTTCACACCGCAGTCGCCTAACAGACGGATGCGCCAGGGTGACCTACGGTTCGGCTCAAGCCCCTAAGAGGCTCCAGCCGAGGTTGAGAACACCAGGAAGCATGGCTTGTTGCGCATGGCGCCGAGTCAATGCACTGTCAAGCAATCTGCGGCGCGATGACAGGAACCTAGCCCGCTGGGTCTAACAGGGGCCGAAACGGGGAGATCGGGACGGTTTGCAAACCATCGAGCCAAGCTCGACGCCCTTGGTCATGCTGCTCATGGAACCCGCCGGTCGCCAGGCGCGCTCGCGAGCAGCCGCGGCGGTCAGGCGAACTTGACGGCCAGGCATCCGATGTATTTCTGTGTACGTCAGTCGGAGCGCTGCGCGCGGCTGGCGAGATGCGCACCGACGCGCATCGCCCGCGGCATCCGGCGCGCCAATAAGACCGCAAGCCTGTCTGAGCGGCGCATGTATCCGGTTGCCCCGTCGAGCAGGGCTCGTGGTGTGCGCTCATGCCCCAGCGCATAGAGGCGCCACGTGCCTGGGACTCCCTTGAGCTCGTGCTCGCCGCGATCGGCGAACTGCATACCCGAGCCGATCACGAGCTCCTTGACGGTGGATGACACGACGATTTCGCCCGCCCGGGCGAGCGCCCCGACACGAGAGCCGATATGGACCGCGAGACCGCCGAGATCCTCACCGATCGCCTCACACTCGCCGGTGTGGACACCCGCGCGCAGCTCGATCCCCAACTCCCCGACGAGCTCGAGCAGAGCCTCGGCGCAGCGAATCGCCCTGGCGGGCCCATCGAAAGATGAGAGGGAGCCGTCTCCGATGTGCTTGACGAGCCGCCCGCCGTTCTCTGAGACGAGGCGATCCACGAGGGAGTCGTGGCGCTCGAGCAGCTCACGCCAAGCGCGGTCGCCCAGCTCCGCGGCGAACCTGGTGGAGTCGACTATGTCGGTGAACAGGACTGTGGTGAGGACGCGGTCGTGCTGGCGAGGCTGGACGGCTCCGGTGACGAAACGCTCTACCTCGTTGAGGATTGCCTCGCAGACCTCTCGGTCCCCTACGTGGAAAGCGTGATCGCGACTGGAAAAGCTGAGGAAGCGGGCATCGTGGATCCCGGCCGCGAGCAGTTCGCCGGCCTCGATGGGGATCACCCGATCTTCCTCGACGTGCAAGACCAGCGTGGGCAGATGCACCGATGAGAGAATCTCCCGCACGTCGATCTCCAAGACGATGTCGACTAGGGCCCTCGCCATCCGTGGACTTGCCGCGGCTCGAGCGAACATTCCGTAGAAGCGCCGCTCGAGCTCGCCGAGGCTGGGGGCGAAAAGGTCCGCGAGGCGGCTGCCGTCACCCCAGTGCTCGAGCAGATCTTCGAACTCGTGCAACTCGGTTCGCGCGCGGACGGAGGTGGTGGGGGAATAGGAGTCCGGGTGGGCAAGTATGTCTGCCAGGGTGGCGAACCCGCCGTAGAGCACCAGCGAGGAGATGCGCTCCGGATGGGTCGCCGCCAGCATGACCAGACACGGAGCGCTTTCGGAGATCCCAAACAGCACAGCCCGCTCGGAGCCGGCGGCGTCCAACACGGCCTCGATGTCGGCAGAGCGCTCCTCCAGTGTGGGCAGGTGGGGAACCGGGTCGGACAGTCCCGTGCCGGGCTTGTCGTACAGGATCAGTCGTGCGAAAGAAGCCAGCCTCGTCAGGAAGCCGGCGAATCGGGGCTCGGTCCACTGCAGATCGAGGTGGGTGACAAAACCATGAGCAAGCAGCAGGTCAACAGGACCCTCGCCGACCACCTGGTAGGCAATCGAGACTCCGTCGCGCTCCACATAGCGGGTCGAGGGAGGCTGCACAAGACAAAGTCTGACAGCCCCCCGCTGGTCGCACATTTTGGGACACAGCGCCCCGAGCCAGCGAGCGCCCGGCAAAAACGGAGGGGGAAGCACGGAGGGGGAGGACGGAGAGGGAGGGATTCGAACCCTCGATGGAGTTTAACCCCCATACTCGCTTAGCAGGCGAGTGCCTTCAGCCGCTCGGCCACCTCTCCCGGTACTGCGGGAGCCAAGTTTAGAGCCTGTCGGCGCCTGCCGGCAATCCGCTGCGCTCGCGACTACGCCGGACCAGCCCGGCGCGGCTTCTAGTGGTTGTGCCGACGGCGCTTGTGCTTTTTGGGCTTGGTGGTGCGAACGATCGTGATCGACGTCGTGCTCGTGTTGTTGCGCTCGTCGAACGCCTTGGCAGTCAGGGTGTGCTTGCCAGGACGGAGCAGACGCGCGCCGTACCAGACCATGTGGCCGCTCAGCGTGGTCATGCCACCGTGCACGTAGAAGCTGCGGATGATGTGACCTTCGTCGTACAGGGAGATTTGGTAGACCCTCGCGCTGTCGCTGGCGGTCACCGAGATCGGCAGGGTGTTGTCGTAGCGCACCCCCGTCTTCGGGCTCGTCAGCTTGACCGTAGGGCCCTGTTGGCCTCCGCACTGTTCGCTGAGGCGATCGCCGTTGCGGTCGTATTCGGCTAGCGCCGCGTAGGCTGGCTTGGGTTGCAAGCTCGGGTCGAGCAGCCCGTAGCTGCCACGCGGGCTGCCGAACGGTTCGGTGTCCTGCAGCCCGAACCAGATGCCAACCTGCACATAGGGGTCCTGGGCGAGACAGTGGTAGGCCTGAAGCAGGAACGTCGCCTGTTGTTGCGGGCTCACGCCGGCCAGCTTCTGGCCTGCCCAGGCACCTGAGTCGCATACCGATGTATCTGTGCTCCAGCCGAGCTCGGTCATCCAGATCGGGCTGTCATCGCCATGAGCGAGCATCACTTCGTGCACCGTGCGGTAGCCCAGGAACGACCAGCGGCTGATGCGCGGGTCGGTCTGCCCGTCGCGCAGGATTTCATAGGGCGACTCGACGTCGCAAATCGTGTCGGTGTGGACCGCCACCGCGTCGAAGAAACCCTTCGCCCCGTCGGCATAGAGCTGGGAGAGGAATTCGTAGTCGTTGCCGGTCAGCCCGCCGAGCACCACGGTCGCGCTAGGGTCCGCTGACTTGATCGCGTGGTAGGCAGCCTTCAAGAGCGCCGTGTAGGCCACCGGGTCGGGGCCGCTTGCCCACCACAACGAGGCGTCCTCCTCGTTCCAGATCTCCCACGCGGCGACGCGGCCGGCAAAACGCTTGGCCAGCGCCCCGGCGAAGCGAGCGTAGTCGGCCGGATTGCTTGGCGGCATCGCAGGATTGCTCGAGCCGGTCTCCCACTGGGGCGTGTTGACCACGTCGACAATCACCTTCGTGCCCTTGGGGAGCGCCGCCAGTCCCTCTTCCAAAGCGGCCATCTCCGGTTCGTTGAGGTGGCCGCGATTCGGTTCGAAGATGTTCCAGGCGGCAAAGACCCGCACCCAGCCGACGCCGAGGCCGGCGACCTGGTGGACGCTCTGCATCGAGAGCCCTTCAGGACCGCTGATAACTACGCCGGTTTCGACGGCTTGCGCGGGAGCGCCGGCGAGCGCGAGCATCAGCGCCACGACAACGCTCGGAATAGCAATCAGGCGAATCAACCTCACGCCACACTAGTCGTCCAAATACCGACCAGCCTCGACAGACAAGCGTCACAATCGACCGTTTGTCGAATGTCCCCTAGCATTTGCGCCAGTAACACCTCGGAGGGGTGGCAGAGCGGTTGAATGCACCGGTCTTGAAAATCCACCGGGCCTTGAGTCGCGCCTCGCAGCAGAATGTCGATTTCTTGGCTCTACTGAGCCGTTTTCGCATGGTTGAGCGGGATTCTTCGGGACGGGCGTTGTGCAGGCGAGTCGCTCTTAAGCCGCTAGAGACCGCTAGAGACCGCTAGATCCGCGCTTGGACTGGCGCGAGTTTGGCGCGAGCAGGGCCAAGTTGGTCGAGGGTTGTGGTCACCGCCGTGATCGGAGCGATACTCTGTGTCGTGTATGAGATACCGCTTTTTACGGTATCTTGTACAAATATGCCTGGGCGTGTCTACACCGAGCTGCTTGATCTGGCGCAGGACCAACACGGGTATCTGCGTACCGAGGACGTGCGCGACGCGGGCTTCGACCCTAAGCGCCTGGTCGACTATGAGCGACGCGACGTGGCTGAGCGTGTGGCCTATGGCGTCTACCGGATGAAGGCGATCCCACCGGACGATCTGGATGAGTACATGCGCGCGGCGCTATGGCCGATGGGCGCCGGGCTGCTCTCGCACGAGACGGCGCTCGACCTGTATGAGCTGTGCGACGTGAACCCTGCTGGCATCGACTTGACGGTTCCACACGGCTATCGCACTCACCGACCGGTGCCGGTGCTGTACCGGCTGCATTCTCGTAACCTGGCGAGCGAGGAGACCGGGCGACTGCGGGGGCTGCCGATCGTGACACCGATGAGAGCGATCCTTGACGGGATCGAGACTCATATGCGCCGCGAGCTGATCGAGCAGGCTATCCAGACTGCCGAGCAGCAGAGCCTCATCACGGCTGACGGCGTAGCTCGGGCGCGGGATACCCTCGTCGAGCGTCACCTGGGGGTCTCCAGTGGGGGGTAGACGCTATGACATCCCGCCGAAGAATAGGCGTGCGCTGGAGCAGCGCCTGCGTAATGTCATCGCCGACACAGAGCTTCAACAGCGTGCACGTCGACAGCTCGGTTACGTCGCCCTCGCCGCGACACTCATGCGCCATGCACGCGACGAACACGACGAGCCCCTGTTCCTGATCAAGGGCGGTGTGGCGGTCGAGCCGACGTTTCTGTAATGGCTTGGGCACGCATTTTCTGCGCCCATATCGATCGCGGCCTTCGACCCGGCGGCCTTTTCGTGGAGCGGCGATCACTAGCACTGGGGCCACCGCGCATTAGCACAGACTCTAGAATCGGCCTTCCGTTAGGCCTTGGCCAGATGAGAGAAGGCACATATGGAACCGCTCACGCCACGAGATTTCGACCAGGACCGCATCCGCCCGGATGAGGATGCGGAGCCAATCGTGGCCTTGAGCTTTTTGCTCGAACTACCACATTGCTTGCGAATCGATGATGTGGTTTTCGTCGTCAGTGATCGCGGCGGAAGCTGGCCTGGGTGGAATCCCGACGCGATTGGCTACGCGACCGGCATGTCCATGCCTGCGCCAGAGAACGACCTCAAGCCGAGATTTCGTGTCGAGATGAAGCAGGCGCGGGTCGACGGATGCGTTCCGCTGCTTGCCGCCAAGCAAGCATTTCCCGACTGGCAAGCAGTCAAGCGACCCGAGCGACCAAGCGGGACGACTACGCGGGGGGCCAAACGAACTGCGAAGTGTCGTTCAAATCACCATTTACGATCCCGCCAGCGAAACGCCGCTGGATAGAGACGAGAGCGATTCCGAGCGATTTGAGTATGAAATAGCTGAATGGGTGTCGCGGAGGCTTGACGAGGCCTTGTCGTTCTTGAACCAATATCTCGTGATCCTCGGCGGGATGCGCGACGAGTGGCATATCTCGTCACTATCCCGGATCGATCTGCCCCGCGACACACCGTGGAAACTGACCATTTTGCCAACACCCGAAGGCCGGGTAGGTCCAAGCGGGACGGTCGATGCGCATACCACTCTCCGTGACGACCTGCCGGAGCGACGCACGGAGCAAGAAATCACCGATGCAGTCGACATCGTCCATGAGGCGCGGGCTGGCAGAGCGCCGTTCTTCCAGTTTCTCGAGCTTTACCAGGCATCAGAGCATCACCTTGGCTCGGGTCGTCACGATCAGTCGGTGATCGCAGCGTGTACTGCGACGGAGGTGTTCATAAACACGCTCTTTCGGGCGCTCTGGATGTTCTTGGAACATGACCCGGCGAAGCTAGGAGGAGTCTTGAAGGCGCCTTTTAGGAACCAGCTGACAGAGCTTCTCCCGAAATTTCTCGACGCGGACCTGGACCTAGACGACAAGTCATTGCCTCCAGGACGCTGGTACACCGATTGCTACCTATTGCGGAATCGGGTCGTCCACGAAGGCCAGAAGGCCACTGCTGGAGAGGCCTACGACTCTAAGGTCGCGACCGGCGATTTTGTGCGCTGGATCGGTAAGTCGCTAAGCCCGGACCCTCGCACAGATTGGATTAAGGCGGTCTCGCAGTTTCAGCGTCAGCCGTAGGCTCTTCTCCTTCGTGCAGCAGTGAGCACAGAACGAGCCGACCAAGTTGGTCAACCCGTCCGTGCCACCTCAACCGGCGCCTGTTCGGGGTCCTGTGTCGGTCCCCAGCCGGCGGGGATACGTGTGGCCGTCAACGCCGCCTCAACACTGCGGTCCCAACTTGCCTCCGTCTCCCGCAGATCTGGAGGCAGCTGCTCGGCGGCGAGCTCCTCGTCGGTTGCTGGACGATATCTCGATTTAGCCATGATCGTCTCCTGTGTTTTGGATAGTAGGAATGCTGAGACCGGGTGTTTTGAGCAGTTGTTTGCGGAACTGTTGGACAACTTCACGCTCGAGACGGGTGTGATGGTTGGGAGGGACGATAGGCCCACCGAATCCGAAGGAGTCGGCATTCCGCAGGACGCGAGGGAGCTGACTGTCGCGGTCGGTAACGGTCAGCGCCCGTCCATCTGGGTGCCGCCGGTCGACGTGACCGAACTCGAAATATTGCGGGTAGACGCGCGGTGCGACACCGATGTACTGTTCGTATACGACCTTGCCATCGAGTATCCCGATCTGGGCAGGGTCGAGGATGATCGCGTCGTCGTGTAGCTCTCGTGCGAGACTCTTGACGTATGGGTGTAGGTAGACGACGCGCCGGATGCCGGCTGCGATGATATGGCGTGTGCAGTTGTGGCAAGGGAAGGTGGTGCAGACGAGCTGCCCCCCATCAACGCGGACGCCAAGGCGAGCTGCGGTCGTGAGGGCATCCATCTCTGCGTGTACTGCTCGGCCAAACTCTGTGAGGGCGCTAAAGCGGGTGCTTTGTACTGCTTCGAGAAAGGTATTCAGCTTCGCATCCGAGACATCAATTGAGTCTCGCTCAATCTCGTCTCCACCAAGTTGTACGCGTCTGGTTGTCTTGTCGAACATCCCGTCAGCGAGCCATCCCCGCTCGGCCATCCGCACGAGGAGCTCACGTGTGACGCGGCGCTGCCACTCGGTATTGGAGTCCACGGGAGGCTCAAGCGCGAAGTCGCGACCGTCGGGCTCGTCGGGTGACCAGTAAAGGCCTCCCCGTCCGCTTGGTACCTCGTTGGTGCCGACGGTCATAACATCACCACTCTGTGTCGTGATCGCCGCGCCGACTTGTCGGCCCATCTCCGCGCTTCGAAGTGCGGCCGCGTAGGCTAGGTACATTGCCTGCTCATCGCGAGTGGGTGGTATGAAGGGCTCCTCAAAGATCAGCTGGACGATGCGCCCCAGTGTCTGCGCTAGTCGGACTGTCGATCGCGCGTCTACGAAGAAGTCAGCTAATGAGAATGCCCTGCGCATCGCTTGGCCATAGGGGACGCTCGGGTCGTCCTCGTCGCGGCGGAGATCCTCGATCGCGTCGACATCGAAGTGTGCCGAGGTGGTCGGTGACCAGCGGCGACGCTTGTTGCTGGCCGTTCGCAGACGAATACTCTCGGGCACGTGGACTCCGATGAGAATGAAGCGCGCACCGTAGATCCGGCGGAGCTCGTCGACCTCCTCGGGGCGGCGAAGCGAGCGGATCTGCCAGGCAGTCCGGTCCTGATCTCCGTCTAGCTGCCGGCGCTCCTCGGCGATCAGATACATAGCGAGATGCGCGAGCGCCTTTGGGCCGAGCTTGCCTCGCAGCTCGTCGCCCATATTTTGAAGCTGGCGTGTCGCGTCCGGACTCTTGGGATTGAACTCGGTACCCAGGATCGCCGGGAAAGCATCGCTCAAATGCACAGGGTGGAGCCGGTAGCCCCACGACTCAAGCGCTCCTTCGAGCACTTCATTTACCGGGTCAGTGTCCGTCCCGGCACCGTAGACCAGTCCGAGCACAAGCTCGGCGTCAGCTATGGGAGGGTGTTGAACAGGACCAGACATCAGAGATAGACGAACACATGTTCGCATTTGCATCGGATAGACCTTTCTATCGCACGGCCCCGACGCACCGACTGGGCTACTCCGCGTCGAGCGGACGATTTCTCAGTCCCAGCCACCCTCAGGTGGCGTCGTTGGGCCTGAGCATGTCGCCCCAGCCGATCACAACGGATTGGAGTTCGTACCTCGCTCGAAAACGGAGGGGGAGGGATTCGAACCCTCGGATCAGGGGTTACCCGATCAACAGCTTTCAAGGCTGCCGCATTCAACCGCTCTGCCACCCCTCCTGGGCGACATCCTCAAGGCTAATAGATCAACGCCGTGCGAGAGACGCGGCTGAGCTGCCTGGCCGAAGGCTGGCGGGCTGCGCGAGGATCTCGGACAGGTAGCGAAGGAGGCCAGATGCAACATCTTTCGAACAATCAGACTTCTCCGAGCACGACAGCGGGCCTATGGCGCATCGTCGGCTGCCTGACCCCGGAGCAGACCAGGCGGTTTTCGCGCGAGATCAAGCTGTTGGCGTCTGCGACATTCCCGGAGCAGTCGTCTGTCCAGCCCCGCACGCGCGCCGCGGAGGGCGTACGGGTGAGGCACTCCCGGTGGTGCCCGGGCCGTCGAGATGCGACATGTGGGTGTTCCCCGCGGTGGGAGGCGTGGGTGTACTCGCGGAAGGACAGGGCCAAGATCCGCAAGACGTTCGCCGAGCGCTGGGAAGCGAAGGCTTGGCGTCATAGGCAGCTCGAGCTCGCAAGCGTCGAGCGACTACACGCGCCGAGCCACCACACCCTCGGCGAGAGCGCGCCGCAGTGGGTCAAGATGGCCCAGGAGGGGCAGATACGCAACCGCTCGGGACGCCGCTACAAGCCGAGTGCGCTACGCACTATCGAGGTAGACCTGCGTCTGCGTCTGGTTCCTAGCCTGGGCACGAAGGTCATGGTGGGAGTCACTCGTGCGGACCTACAGCACCTTGTCGGTAGGTGGCTGTCCGAAGGGTTGAGCCCGAGCAAGATCCGGTCGATCGTCAACGCTGCACGGGTGCTATGGCGAGACCTTGACCTCTTGACCGGGCATGATGATCCGTTGCTCGTCGACCCGACGCGCGGGCTGCGTCTGCCTGCCAGCATCGGGCGACACCAACGGATCGCTACCCCCGATGAAGCTCGCCGGCTCGTCGAGGCGCTCCAGCCGGGGGATTGCGCACTGTGGGCGACAGCGATCTATGCAGGGCTGCGCCACGGCGAGCTGCGCGCGCTGCAGGTACGCGACGTTGACCTCGAGCGACGCCGCATCGAAGTGCAGCGAGGCTGGGACCAATACGAGGGCGAAATCGAGCCCAAGAGCGAAAAGGCACCCGCCCAACCATCATCGCCAAGCCCCTACATCATCTTCTCGCCAGCACATCCAAGACACGGACCGCGAAGGCACCGATCTCGTCTTCGGAGATACATCAACCAAGCCGTTTCAAAGTGACCCCGTCAACAAGCGCGCGCCCGCAAGGCGTGGGCCACGGCGCGCAAGCGAGAAGACCACCAGAACACCACACCAACAGGGGGGGATCCGCCCGATCGGGCTGCAGGACTGCCGCCACACCGCCGTCTCGCAGATGCTCGACGCCGGAATCGCGATCAACACAGTCAGCAAGTTCATCGGCCACGCCTCGATTACGATCACAATCGATCGCTACGGGCACCTCCTCCCCGGAGGCGAAGCCGACGCCATCGCACGCTTGGATGCCTACCACCAGCGAACCCAGAGCGAGTAAATGCCCTGAGGCCATACAGGGCTGTGGCGCGAGAAGCCAATTTTTGGCTCTACGGAGCTAAACTGCAACGGTCTTAAAACTGCACGACGGCCTGGCGCAAGCACTGGCGCAAGCTAGGCGCTTTTTGGCTCTAACAAGCCAAAAGAGGGCACTCCTTTCAAGGTCTTGAAAACCAGCAGGCGGGTAACCCCCGTCTCGGGAGTTCGAATCTCCCCCCCCTCCGCTTTCAACGCGGTGATCGTGCGCTTGGCGCCCGGCTTCGCACTGTCGAGCTTGTCCTTGGTTGCCTCGGCGCGGGCTTTGGCACTCGCTGTCGGTCTGGCGGCGGCGACGAGACACATGCGAGACTTCGCCGATGGCCGCATTGACGACTCTTACCTACGAGACATCCGACCGTATAGCCCGCATCACGCTCAACCGCCCCGAGCGCGGCAACGGGATCACGCGCCTGCTCGTAACCGAGCTGGAGCAATGCGTCGAGCAAGCCGACCTCGACCCCGCCGTGCACGTGATCCTGCTCTCCGGCAACGGCAAGGGCTTCTGCGGCGGATATGACCTTGTGGAGAGCGCGGAGGGCCAGGGCCGCCTCGGCGAGGACCGTCTCGCACCTCCCCAAGGTTCGCCGCTGGACCCGAACGTGATGGCCGCAAACCACGACCCCGCTGGTACCTGGGACGCGATGGTCGACTACGCGATGATGAGCCGCAACGTGCGCGCGTTCATGTCGTTGTTTCATTGCGGCAAGCCCGTCGTGTGCAAGGTCCACGGCTTTTGTGTGGCCGGCGGCACCGACATGGCCCTGTGCTCGGATCTGCTTTTGATCGCCGGGGACGCGAAGATCGGCTACCCGCCGGCGCGCGTTTGGGGGTCGCCGACGACCTCGATGTGGATGCACAGGCTTGGCCCTCAGCGTGCTAAGCGGCTGCTGTTCACCGGCGACTCGCTGTCGGGTGCGGAGGCACTCGAGTGGGGGCTTGCGATCGAAGCGCCTTCGCCCGAGCAACTCGACGAGCGCACCGAGATCCTGCTCGAGCGCATCGCGCGCGTGCCGATCAATCAGCTTCGCATGATGAAGCTGCTCGTCAACCAGTCGCTTTACGCCCAGGGCCTGCATACGACACAGGCCCTGGGAACGCTGCTGGATGGCGTCGCCCGCCACACGGCCGAGGGCTATGAGTTCCAGAGTCAAGCGATGCAAAGGGGCTTCCGCGAGGCGGTGCGCGAACGCGATGAGCCGTTCGGCGATCACGGCTCCTCGACGTTCAGGGGATAGCCCAAACCTGGGTCCGCGGGTAGGCCATTCTGGAGTCAAGCGCTTGAACTTCTTGGCTGAATCGCACAAATCGTTTTATACGAAATAGGGCCTATTCTGCGGTAAGCTCACTGGCTGATAGTCAGGTGCAGGGGTTGCAGGTGATACCTAGGGATGTGAGCAGTGGCCAGCCGTAGGACATTGCGCAGACCGTCAATCAGGTGGTTCGAGAACAAGCCGTATGAGACCGAGCCGTTTAGCGAGCTTGGCCAGGTGTCTTTCGTCGAGCTACGCGCTCCTGTGGGGGGTTCCTATGGCTCGCGCTCGCCGCTGAATCAGGCTTGCCGCTCACTGGTGGACCGGGGCTCGCGAACACCGATGAGCCGGGCTCGCTAACGATGGATCGCACCGCCCAAGGGGTGCTCGACATCGCCCGCAGCGTGCTCGCCGAGCTCGACCTCGAGGTGGTGCTCAACCGCGTGCTCGACTCCGCCCGTGAGCTGACCGGTGCACGCTACGCCGCCCTGGGCGTGCTCGGCGACTCGCGCACCGAATTGGAGCGCTTTTTGACGATCGGCATCGACGAGTCAGAACGTGAAGGCATCGGCGCGCTGCCACGCGGACGCGGCGTGCTCGGAGAGCTGATCGCCAACCCTGAGGCGCTGCGGCTCACCGACATCAGCGAACATCCGCGCTCCTACGGCTTTCCCCACGGCCATCCGCCGATGAGCAGCTTCCTCGGGGTGCCGATCATGATCGACGGCACCCCCTTCGGCAACCTCTACTTGACAGAGAAGGCTCACGGCGAGCAGTTCACAGAAGCAGACGAAGAGGCCGTGGCGATGCTCTCCGAGCTTGCCGGCTTCGCGATCGACCACGCGCGCCGCTACACCGGCACCAAGGAGCACCGCGACGAGCTGCAGCGGACCGTGGCCGCGCTCAACGCCACCACCCAGATCGCACGGGCCGTCGGCGCGGAGACCGACCTCGAGGTGATCCTTGGGCTGGTCGCCAAGCGTGGGCGCGCGCTC
Organism: Solirubrobacteraceae bacterium; assembly: GCA_049287685.1. GTDB lineage: Bacteria > Actinomycetota > Thermoleophilia > Solirubrobacterales > Solirubrobacteraceae > Palsa-744. Next base: position 25,695 of record JBAQGH010000099.1, read on the forward strand.
GTGGACGCGCGCATCCTCGTGATCGAGCTCGTGCAACGCGGTCGCCTGCGGGTGTCGGCCGGCGCCGGTGAGCTGCCAGAGGGACTGCTCGGACAGCAGGTGCCGCTTGGCGATTCGGCCGCCAGCGCCGCGCTGCGCACACGCCATGCCCAGCGCTTGCAGGAACCGCTGACGCGCGTGCGCTTTGACGAACATGGCCTTGGCACGCTCGGCATAGAGGCGCATGGCGGTCTGCTGGTGCCGCTCGTCTTCCAAAACCACGCCTATGGCGTGCTCGTCGCGATCGACCGCCTGCACGACGGCCCCGAGTTCACGACAGACGACGAGCGCCTGCTGGAGGCGTTCGCCGCCAGCGCCGCCACCGCCGTGGCCACCGCTCAGTCGGTCGCCTCCGAGCGCCAGCGCCAGCGCCTCGCCGCAGCCGAGGCCGAACGCCAGCGCTGGGCGCGCGAGCTGCACGACGACACCCTGCAGAGCTTGAGCGCGCTGCGCGTCGGTCTCTCCACGGCCCGGCGCTCGGGCAAGCCCGAAGCGCTCGAGCAAGCGGTCACGAGCGCGATCGACCATCTGGAGGAAGGGATCACCAACCTGCGTGCGCTGATCACCGATCTGCGCCCGGCCTCGCTTGACGAGCTCGGCGCCGCGGCGGCGATCCAAGCGCTCGGCGAACGCTCAGAGCGCCATGGCATCGACGTGGACATGAGCATCGAACTGGCAGAGGACAGGACGCGCCACAGCCCGGAGGTCGAGACCGCGTTGTACAGGATCGTGCAGGAGGCGCTCACCAATGCCGCCAAGCACGGCAAGGCGAAAAGAGCGATCGTCGAGGTTCACGAGGACGACGCCGACATTCGCCTGCGCGTGCGCGACGACGGCGAGGGCTTCGACCCCTCGGCGCACTTCGACGGCTTCGGTCTGCTGGGGATGCAGGAGCGCGTGCAACTGCTCGACGGGACGTTCGAAATCGACTCCTCGCCCGGTCAGGGCACGACGATCGAGGCACGCCTCCCGATCCAACGCCAACCCGCGGTTGACGCTCAGTCGCAGTCGCTCGCTAGACCCGGCTAGCTTCGGAGCACTGCCGGGCGACCCTCAGCCGAAGAACACCTCGGCCGTCTCGAACAAGGCCCGGTCGAGCAGCTTCGGCTCGGCCAGCGCCTGCGCCAAGCCCACCTCGACTATTTGGGTGCCTTGCAAAGCCACCATCTGCCCGAAGTGGCCCGCCGCGGCCACATCCATCGCGGCGACGCCGAAGCGCGTCGCGAGCACTCGGTCATAGGCAGTAGGGGTGCCACCGCGTTGCACGTGGCCGAGAATCGTGGCGCGTGTCTCATAGCTCGTGGCCAACTCGATCTCATGCGCCAGCTCCACGCCGATCCCACCGAGGCGCGCGTGCCCGAACTCGTCCGTCTGCTGCTGGCCGATCGGCGATCCCACCGTGTGCCCCGAATGGGGTATCGATCGCCGATCGGTCGCGAGCGTCATAGCGGTCCCTTCGCGGGGAGACGCCCCCTCGGAGACCACAACGATCGAGAAGGTGACGCCGCGTGCGTGGCGGCGGCGCAAACGCGCGCACACCTCCTCGATGTCAAACGGGCGCTCAGGCACGAGGATCGCATCGGCGCCGCCGGCGATCCCCGCGTAAGTGGCGATCCAGCCGGCGTGGCGACCCATCACCTCGACGACCATCACACGGTTGTGCGACTCCGCGGTCGTGTGCAGCCGGTCGATCGCGTCAGTGGCAATCTGCACAGCCGTCTGAAAGCCGAACGTGAAATCTGTAGCGCCGATGTCGTTGTCGATCGTCTTAGGAACCCCGACCAGCTGCAGTCCCTCTTCGCTCAGACGCAGCGCGACGCCAAGCGTGTCCTCGCCGCCGATCGGGATCAGCGCATCCAGGCGCTCGCGCTCGAAGGTGTCCTTGATTCGCTCTAGCGCACCTATGCGACCGTCGAAAGGGTTGGTGCGCGAGGTGCCAAGGATCGTGCCCCCGCGCGGCAGTATGCCCGCCGTGCTCTCACGCGTGAGCTCGATCGTATCCTGCTCGAGCACGCCCGCCCAGCCGTGGCGAAAGCCGACGAAGCTTGTCTGGCCAAGCCCGACTCCGCGACGCACGATGCCGCGGATCACCGCGTTCAGGCCTGGGCAGTCGCCGCCACCGGTGAGGATGCCTATACGCACCCGCGACCCTTCTCCAAGCGCGCCCGGTGTGGGTCTTGCGCGATGCGCGCCGGTCCCGTCGCGGCGGGCCTTGGGAGAACTACGGCGCTCATCGGGGCTCGACACGCTCCAGGTACGGGCCCAGGTAGCGGGCCACGATCTTGCGCGGCGGGCTCCACAGCGGCTCCGCAGAGACCTCGGAGCTGAAGCCATGCCCGCCGGTGAGATGCGCGCGCAGATAGAGCGGGCGCCCGCCTGTGAGCAGCATCCCGTACACCGTCGGCTGAAAGCGCTTGGGCTCGATCGGCGCTCCGGCGAGCGCGGCGATCGCTTCCGCCGCGGCGTCGGCCTGCTCGGCGGAGATGCCGCCGTGCTTGAGCACGAAGTCGGTGGCATCGCCCGCGGCATACACACGCTCGACCCCACGCACCTTCGAATGTAGGTCGATCGGGATGAAGCCATGCTCGGCGGCAGGCACGCCTCGCACCGCGGGTCCGTACAGCTCCGGCAACGCCACCACGCGATCGAACGTCAGCTTTCGATCCTTCGGGTTGACCACCACCGTATCCCAGGACGGCACCTCGACATAGGCGGAGCTGAGCACCTCGATGCCGGCGTCTGCGAGCAGCGTCGCGACAGCGTCGCTCGCGCCCGAGCCGAAGATCGCAAGCGGCGACTCCTCGGGCGTGGCGATCGTGATCGACAGGGGCACGTCCAGCTCATAGGCTCGCGCCGCCGTCATCAGCGCCAACTCGTAGACCGGCAGCTGCCAGCCCATGCGCGCCGGGACCACGAAAGCGAGCCGCTTCACATAGCCCCCTTCGATGTCCTGCAGCAACCCGTGCAGAATGTCGTCGAGCTGACGGTCGTCGATCGTGTAAGCGTGCGTGAAGCGGGTGTGGATGCGCGCGCCGAGCGCAAGCAGCAGCGCATCGTAGGCGAGCTCATCGCCCTCGTCGGTATAGGCCACACGCGCGGTCGGGTCTACCCAGGCAAACCTCTGCGCGCGCAGCTCGATACCGATGTCAGCGGCCATCTCGCTCAGCAGGTAGCGCTCGGCGCGACCGTGGGCGAAGGGCTCACGCACCGTCAGCGGGCGGTACACGAAGTCCTCGTCGGGAGCAAGCATCGTGACCGTGACGCGATCGCCCGCCAAGTCGCACAGTGCGAGCCCGCCCTCCAAGGCGGCGACGCCACCGCCGGCGATCACCACTTTGAAGGGAGTGGCTAGGCCTGCCTCTTGGATGGCAGGGTGCTGGGGAGAGACGACCGGGTCCCGTGAGGCGAGGCTGGGATCACCTGACATGGGGCGAGCTTATGAGGTGGCGGCAGCCTGGACAGCCGAGTTAGTCCGTCGCTTCCCTGCAGATAACTACTGATCTCCATCTCCCGCGGAGCTTGGCCACATCTACCCGGACGGCCGCCTGGACGCGTCAGCGCCGCGCAAGCCCCAACCGTCGCTGAGGGGTTGACAGGGCACCGCAACCGTGGGCCACACGCGAAGACCCGACCAGGGAGGGATCGGCGCCATCAGTGCTTTGCCGCGAGCCAATTGAGGATTTGCCCGGTCGTCATGGGCGTCAGGAGGCTCTAGCGTTTTCTCATGCTTCCTTTTTTCCGGCTTGCGCCGGTTCCGGACTCAGAGCCCGACGCCAACCTCTCCGGGTCGATCAGGATTGTCTTGGCCGACGATCACGCGGCGATGCGCCAGAGCTTGCGCCTGCTGCTCGACGGCGAAGCTGACATCGACGTGATTGCCGAAACGGACAGCTTGAGCGCGGTCATCGCCCACGTGCACGCACGTAGGCCCGACGTGCTCGTGCTCGACTTGGGCATGTCAAGCCGCGGCTCTGGGATCGCTGCGCTCGACAAGCTGAGCCGCGAGATGCACGACATGAGCATCGTCGTGCTCACGACGAACGACGACCCGGCTTTCGCAAGGCGCGCGCTTGACAACGGCGCTTTGGGGCTCGTGCTCAAGGAGATGGCCGACTCCGACCTGCCGGCGGCAGTGCGTGAGGCCTCGCGCAACAAGCGCTACGTCAGTCCTCTGCTTGCCGCCAAGCTCAACGGAGGCAAGCAAAACGACAGCGACAGGTTGACCCCGCGTGAGCGCGAGGTGCTGCGCCTGATCGCGCTCGGCCACACGAGCGTGGAGATCGCCCACAAGCTCGGGCTCTCACCGCGCACGATCGAGACGCACCGCGCTCGCATCCATCGCAAGCTGAATCTCGACACACGCGCACAGCTCGTTCGCTACGCCCTGCAACACGAGCTGATGGGGCTGTGAGACGTCCTATGCGAGCAACGCTTAGCAACGTCAAAGGGCCCTGGACACACGCTGCCCATCTCGACTCGCTGCGCGACCGATCCGCGGCGCCACAGCCGACAAGCGAAGCCCATGAGCCGAGCGCGGCGATGGAGCGTTTCCTGTGCGAGGTCTGCGGCGATGTGATCGGCGTGTATGAGCCGCTGGTGATGCGCACGATCGAAAGCGAGCGCACGACCTCGCGTGCGGCCGAGCCAGAACTGCAAGCACGCGCAGGCGCGTACTTCCACCGCGAATGCCATGACCTCGCAGCCGGATGAGCACGCCGGGCGTTTGCTGTGCCTGGGAAAGATCCCCTTGAGTCAGGCGCTCATTCCCTCGCCTCATTCCCCGAGATCAGCTTGACCGCGCGCTTGAGGGATGGGCCGATCCGCTTGCGCAGCTGCTCGACCGTGTAGGCGGATGAGGGTACGGTCACGTCGATCGCAGCGGGGTGCTCGCTGCGTGGACGCGGGACGAGCGCGGCAATCGAGCGCGAGCCGGCGAACAGCTCTTCGTCGCTGACCACGACTCCTCGGGTGCTGATGCGGTCGAGCTCCGCCGCGAGCTCGTCGCGCTCCTCGATCGTATTTGGACCATGTGGCTTCAGCTCGATGCCTGCGAGCAGCTCACGGCGCTCGGCGTCAGAGATACTCGCGAGCAGGACCTTGCCGAGCGCCGAGCAGTAGGCGGGGATGGCGGCGCCGACTCCGAGGTCGTGGTCGGCGGCATACTGCCCGGCGCCGTGGGCAAGAAGGCGGTGGACGTAGATGACGCGCGCGCCGTCGAGCACCCCCATGCTGACCGAATGACCGGTCTGCTCGCGCAACCCTTCGAGCACGGCGCGAGCGGCCACCTCCCGTCGGATGGTCCCGAGCGCCGCGCCCCCGGGGTTCGCTGCATGCGAAGCGAGCCGGTACTTGCGTTTGGAGTTCTGCTCGAGGAAGCCGAGCGCGACGAGCGTCATCGCGTAACGGTGAGTCGTGGAGCGACTGATGCCAACGATGTCGGCGATGTCAGCGATCCCGAGCGTCTGGCGCCCAACCGAGAATGACTTGAGGATTGCCACGCCGTATTCCAGCGAGCGCGACATACGCGGGTCGGCGTCCGGCCTGACCCGCGGCTCGCCGGGCCTCTCGGCTGAGGCATCCGCGGCGGTGGACTTCTTGCCCGCCGACGCCTTTGCACGGGCGGACTTGCCAGTGGAGGCCTTCGCACGGCCCTTGCCGGCAGAGGCATCCGTAGCTGGCTTTCCGCCAGCGCGCTTGCGCGGGCGCCGCTTGGGCTTGGGGGGCTGCTTGTCCTCGTCGTCCTTATCCATAGCGATCACCTCGTAGGTCGAGCCGTACTGCCGCCCGTGCATGCAATACCCGCATTAGGCAGGTTCGACAATGGCCGGCCCAGGTTGGAAGAGTACAATCGTCATCTGTTGTGTTAACGCTACAACATCGAGCGGTTAGAACTCTTCGCCCAACCGGCTGGGTGCATGAGCGTGCGCCGAGAGCGCACACACGCGGCGAGGGCCGCGGCCTCGATTGCGCTTGCGGTCGGTGCTTCTAGGAAGGGGCGACTACGCGCGCGACGATCGCCTCGACCAGCTCGGCGAAGCTCATTCCCGCCGCCTCGGCCGCGGCGGTGGTGATGCCGGTCTCGGTCAGACCCGGGATCGTGTTGATCTCGAGCACCTGCGGGACCTCGTGCTCGTCGAGGATCAGATCGACGCGAGCAAAGTCCCGACAGCCCATCAAGGCGTAGCTCTCGAGCGCCACCTGCTCGACTCGGACGCGCACCTTCTCTGAGAGCTGTGCCGGCACCTCCATGCGCAGCTGGCCGATCGTGTAGTGGGCTTCGTAGCTGTAGAAGCTCTCGGGCGTGAACAGCTCGACGACCGGCAACGCGCGCGGGCCGGCCTCGCTGCCTGGCGCGTCGAGCACCGTGACGGCCAGCTCGCGTCCGAGCACGCGCTCCTCGACGAGCACGCGGTCGCCGTAGCCGAACGCACCGAGGATCGCGCTGGGAAGCTGCTCGGCGCTGGTGACGAACTTGATCCCGATCGCCGAGCCCTGCGCTACGGGCTTGACTACGGCGGGGAGCGAGAGCTCCTCCAGCAGCTTGGGGAACGTGCGCGCTCCGCCCAGCTCGCGGAAGGCGGTCTCGTTGAAGCTGTGGAACCTCGGCGTTGGGATGTCGTGCAGGCGCAGCAAGCGCTTGAACAGCATCTTGTCCATGCACAGGGCGCTTGCCAGCGGGTCGGAGCCCGTGTAGGGCACTCCCAGCGTCTCCAGCAGATCCTGCAATGTGCCGTCCTCGCCGCCGCGACCGTGCATCGCGACGAACACGAAGCGCGGGCGCTCGGCCAGCACGCGGTTGATGAAATCGCCGTCCACGTCGAGCGCCTGGACCGAGTAGCCGAGCGTGCGCAGGGCCCGCTCGACACGATGGCCGCTGCGCAGGCTGATCTCACGCTCCAGCGAACGTCCCCCCATCGCGACGATCGCTTGGGCTTGGCTCATGCTCGCTCACCGCCATGCTCCCCGCGCGCGCGGGGAGCATGCCACTTTGGAGAGCCGCCACCCCGGTCTGCAGGGCTTGCCGACCCTCCTAACCCTGCGCGGAGGGCACGCCGCCCTGAGAAGCAAACACTCACCCTGCTCATGCCTTCTCCCCCGCCTTCCCGCCAGAGGCGCGCTCGGCCAGCAGGTTCGTGGCGAACACCGTCGTCGTGCGCAGCTTCTCTTGCTGCTCGGCCAAGGCGAAGCCGATCAGCTCGTCCATCAAATCGACGAACGGCAGACCCGCCGGCTCCCACAGGTAGAAGGAGAACGAGCCTGGGATCGTGTTCAGCTCGTTGATGTAGACCTGCTGCCGCGCGTCGATCAGGAAGTCCACACGTGTGACACCCGCGCAGCCGAAAGCCGTGAAAGCGCGCTTGGCCAGATCCTGCACCTGCGCGGTCAGCTCGTCTGGCAACGGTGCTGGGATCAGCCGCTGGGCGCCCTTCATGCCCTCCGCCTTTGCCCCGGACATGTACTTGTCCTCGAACGACAGGAAATCCTCGGCGGCGACCGGCTGCTCGCACACCGACGCTCGCGGCTCGACGCCCGGGCGGCCTATGACCGAGCAGTTGACCTCGATGCCGCCCTCCACCGACGGTTCGAGCAGACATGTGCGGTCGAGCTCAAAGCACAGCTCCAACGCGTCGATCAACTCGGCTTCGCTCGTACAGCGGCGCACACCCACGCTCGAACCCAGCGACGCCGGCTTTACATACATCGGAAAGTCGAATGCCCCCCGCGCGCGCGGGGGGCATTGCCCTTTTTCGACATCCCACTCCTCACGCCGCAGCGCCACATGACCCAGTGCCGGCAAGCCCGCCTGCGCCAAAACAGCCTTGGTCGTGGCCTTGTCCATCGCGGCGGCAGCCGCTCCAACCGGCGGGCCGACATACGACAGCTGGGCAAGCTCCAGCGCGCCCTGCAGGCAGCCGTCCTCGCCCTGGGTGCCGTGCGTGGCCAGCACCACCACGTCCAGCTCGATTGATTGAGTGGCCCGCCCACCCGCGCGACGCCCGCTTGTGCCCCGCAATGGGGTGCGGCCCAATAGCGATCCTCCCCCACTCGCCGCGCGCGACAAGCGCCCGTTGTGCAAGTCGAAGTTGACCTCCTCGGCCTCAGGGTCGCCGCCGTCCTGCTGGTAGACCGACAGCTCGCGCAATGCGTCGCCGGTGTACCAGCGCCCGCTGCGGGCTATGTAGATCGGTACGGGCGCGTGGCGCTCCTCGAGCACGCCCAAGGCCTGCAGCCCCGTGATGATCGAGACATCGTGCTCCACGGAGCGCCCGCCAAAGGCGACGCCCACCCTCAGTCCGCTTGGTGGCATATGGGCCCTAGCTTATGGGCCGAGGCGACGGTACACCACGAGGCACGCCCCGTGGGACCACGAACGGCCAGGAACATGGACGGTGCGCAGGAACGTCAAAAGGCACGCCCATCCAATCCCAAAACTCAAACGCTCGCGAGAACTTGGGCCTCTGGTTCCGCATAGGTGTCCGGGAGATCGTTCTCGAACAGGATGACGTCCCCGGCCCGCGTAAGGGACCCCAGCAGCGTTGTGGCCTCGGCGATGTCGCGCACGACGTGAATGCTCTCGGAGTCCATGCCCACCGCCGCCAAGCCCTCGCGGATCGGCTCGGTGCGCAGCGGCCCCACGAGGATCGCGACGTCGCACACGGCACCCGCCTGCTCGCCAAAGCGGAGGTTGAGCTCGGCCTCCAGCTCGCCCAGCTCGACCATCCCCGGCGTCACGAGCAAGCGACGCTTGGCCGGGTGCTCGCGCAGGACCTCGAGCGCCGCCGCCGCTCCGTCGGGGTTGGAGTTGTATGCGTCGTCGATCACGACGATGCCGGCACGACGGTTGTGGATCGGCTGCAAACGGTGCGGCGGCGCCTCCACTTTGGCGAGACCCTCCGCGATGCGCGCGGGCTCGATGCCGAGCACGTGCCCAACCGCGGCCGCTGCCAGCAGGTTCGAGACGTTGTGGCGCCCGAGCAGCCCCGCATTCACAGGGATGATCGGACTGTCCGGACCGTCGAGCTGCAGGTTGAACTCCGTGCGACCGTCCGCCAGTTTTACGTCCCGTGCGATGACCTGCACCTCTGGTGTGTTTTTTGGGGATGGGTTGGGCGTGCCATCAGATGTTCCGGCGACAGTTTGCGTCGTGACCGCGGCCCCGGTCGAACGGTCGGGCGTGCCTTGCGGCGTAGCGACCGCCCCACCGGTTGAGCGGTCGGGCGTGCCTGCCGGCGTGAGGATGCCGTCGCCCGCGTCAGAAGAGCCTTCGATCCCGAACAAGGTCACCGGCACGGTCGCGCGCGCCGCCAGCTCCAGGCAACGCGGATCGTCGGCGTTCGTGACGAAATGGCCGTCGGCGGACAGCGCGTCCAGCAGCTCGCCCTTGGCGGCGGCGATCTGCTCGATCGAGCCGAGCCGCTCCATGTGCATCGGCCCGACCGCCGTGATCACGCCGATCTTGGGATGCACCAGCTCGCACAGCTCGGCGATGTCGCCACGGCGGAACATGCCCATCTCCACGACGAACGCGCGGTGGCGCCATTCGAGCTGCTCGTTGATCGTGCGGATCACACCGAGGAAGCTGTTGTAGCTGTCTGGGGTCACGAGCGTGGGCCGGTCGGTTTCGAGCACCGCCCCTACGCAGAACTTGGTCGTCGTCTTGCCATAGCTGCCGGTGATGCCGATCGTTAGCGGCTCCCAGTCCACGAGCAGATGGCGAGCTTGTCGCTCGTAGTGACGATTGATCGCGTTTTGGACCGGGCGCAGCGCGAGATTGGCGCCGAGCAGCGTCCAAGGCGCAAAAGCAAGCAGCGCGAAGGCGGCCACGAGCAGGACGATCAGACCGGCAAGCGTCAGCCCGGCCCCGACAAGCGAGATCGCGACGAGCAAAAGCAAGAGCAGCGGCAGCAGCGCCGCCACGAGCAGGCGCTGGGCGCGGTCGGTGAAGACGAGCGGCTTGACGGCAGGCCGGCGCCAGTCGCTCACCCCGAGCGCGGCGAGCGGCGTCGTCAGCAACAGCAACCCGCCGGACACCCACCCCGAGCCCGAGTTGCCGATCGCGGCCAGGACGATCGCGGCTGCGTACAACACGGCGATCGGCACGAGCTCGCGGGGTGCGAACAGCTCGTCACGACGACGCAGCCACAACATCAGCCTGGCCGACTCGTAGTGCTCGAGCTGGAGGAGGTGCAGCAGACGATGTTGGCGTCCACCCAGGCGAACGCCGAGCGCCAGCACGGCCAGGACCGTCGCGATACCCAAGAACGTGTTCATCTGACCCCAGGCGGCGCGATGAAGTGCGAGACGATCCGCGCGAAGCGAGCCGCCTGGTCGATGTAGCTGTAGTGGCCGGCGCCCTCGAGCACGACAAGGCCGGCGTCGGGGATCAGCTGCTCCATCAAGCGGCCGTCAGCGACCGGCGTGTCGGTGTCGTCGGCGCCCCACACGAGCAAGGTAGGCACCGAGATGCGCGGCAGGTACTCGCGCAGGTCGCTGTTGACGAGCCGCACAAGCGTCGGGCGCATCTCCCCGGCGGCGGCGTAGTCGGTCGAGGCGACACGCCCAACGATCCGCGCCCGCAAACGCTCTCCCGGCTCGCCCAGATAGCGCGCGGCGTACTTGCCGACCTTGGCCATGCCCACACGACGGTAGTAGCGCAATGTGCGTTTCGGGCGGATGCCGGCTGAGTCGACAAGCACGAGCCGCGCGGCGCGCTGCGGTTCGGTCGCGGCCATACGGATCGCGATGCGCCCCCCGTTTGAGTGCCCGACGATCGCTGGACGCTCGATCTCAAGGGCGTCCATGAAGGCGGCCACGAACGCCTGGTACTCCTGCACCCCCCAAGGCTCCGGTGGCATTGCGCTCTGCCCATGCCCGGGCAGGTCGAGCGCATACACGGTGGCCACGGGCGCGAGTCCTGTGACGATCGGATGGACGGCCTCGATCGACGCTCCCCAGCCGTGCAGCACGAGCACTGGCGGGCCAGATCCCCGCACCAGATAGCGCGTGCGCAGGCCGAGCATGGTTGTGAGCTGCGTGGGGAGAGTGGAAGCGGACATGTCTTGGGCGGCCCAGCGGCGGCGGAGGCCAACACGGACCTGCGTCATAACGGTATTGCCTGTCGCCAACGGACCCCGCGCTTCGCTGAGCCTGCGGCTGACGCTCGCGTCGTCCACGGCGCCATCAGGTCGTTATCCAAAACCCGATATATAACCTTCAGGTTGTAATCAAATCTCTCCAGGCGGATTCGCGCTCACAGGCCATTCACGCCCGAGGGACACCCGATATATAACCTTCAGGTTGTAATCCCGGATCTCCTCCAGGCGATTCACCCCCGTCATGCCATCCACGCTTACGCGGACCGGATCTCCCAGGCGATTCGCGCCCACCAGACGATTCGCCCACGCAGACCCCGACATACAACCTCCAGGTTGTAATCCGGCCTCCCTCCTGGGCGATTTACGCCCACGTCACAAATTCCCACGGTGTCCCCACGACATTCTCAGCCATATATGCTATTCTTCATAAATCTGATCGAGAATCTGGAGATTGCTCATGAAGACCGACCTACATCAACACCTCTGGACCGAGCCGCTTGTCGAGGCGCTAGCCCGGCGCGGCGAGCATCCCTTCGTACGCGACGAACAGGGCCTGACCGTTCTGTTTCTCGCCGGCGAGCGGCCCTATGTGATCGACCTCGACAGCGAAGAGGCTTCGCGCCGAGCAGAGCTTGCGCGACGCGACGGGCTCGACCGTGCGCTCGTGTGCCTGTCGAGCCCACTCGGCATCGAGTCGCTTCCCCGCAAGGACGCGACCGAGCTGATCGGCGCCTACCACGACGGCGCGCTGGCGCTGGGCGAGCCCTTCGGCGTATGGGGCGCGCTGGCGCTCGAGCACCTCGACCCCGACGACGTGGACCGGGCGCTCGAGCGCGGGTGCGTCGGCATCTCGCTGCCGGCCGGAGCGCTCGGCAGCATCGACATGCTTGCGCGCCTGTCCCCGGTGCTCAGCCGTATCCAGGAGCACGGCGCGGCTCTATTCGTCCACCCGGGACCGGGTACCCGTCTGCCGACACACGAAGCGACGCTTGGCGACCCGCTGTGGTGGCCTGCCCTGACGCGCTATGTAGCCGAGGTGCACGCCGCCTGGTTCGTGTTCGTAACGGCCGCTCGGCGCCAGTTCCCAGAGCTGCGCGTGGTGTTTGCGATGCTCGCCGGGCTCGCCCCCTTGCATACCGAGCGGCTGCTTGCCCGCGGGGGCCCGGCGATCGGCATCGAGGACCCGCTGATCTTCTACGACACTTCCTCCAACGGCCCCCAAGCCATCTCCCTGATGGAGTGTCTCGTAGGGCGCGAGCAGCTGCTCTACGGCTCCGATCGCCCGGTCGTCGATCCCGACTGCCACGGCATTCGCGAAGCGCTCGACTGGGAGCGCCTCGCGAGCAACGCCGACCGGCTGTTCGCAAACAGGCCACAACGGACCCAGAGCTCGCGAGACCCGGAGCCACAGATGAAGCCTGCGCGGCGCCAGATCGAGCATCCGCCGCGACGACGGACCGAGCCCCGTCCGTCGGTCGGCGCCCAGCGCAGCGAGCCGGCCGCGGATCCACGGCCCAAGCGTGTGGCCGTGCTCGGGAGGGCAGTTCGATGAGCGGCGGCCTCTCCTATGTCCGCCTGCCCCACGGACGCAATCTGTGCGGGGCGGAGCTCGAGACGTTCGTGGGCGACCTCGCCAACTGCCCGGAGCTATGGATCGACCTGGTCAAGCACGACCAAACCCAGCGCCACTACGAGGAGATCTTCAGCAACGAATACGTGACGGCTTGGCTGATCTGCTGGATGGAAGACCACGACACCGGCTTTCACGACCACGACATCTCCTGCGGGGCCGTCTCAGTTGTGAGCGGCTGCGTGCGCGAGGAGCGTCTTGCGCTCGACGGCTCCCGCAGCGACAGATTGGTGCGGGCAGGCGAGAGCTTCCACTTCTCCGCATCGGACATCCACCGCGTGCGCCACGCCGGCAGCGACCCGGCGGTGAGCTTGCATGCGGTGAGCTTGCATGTCTACTCGCCACCGCTGCTCAGCATGGGTGCGTATGTCGTCGGCGAGAACGGCCGTTTGCAGCGTCAGACGATCCCCGCCAGCGAGGAGCTCAGGCCCCTGGGGGCCGCCGCATAGCCCGAAATCGTCTTTAGCAGTGCCTAACCCCCGAAACTATGCTTTCTTATGCGTAGGGAATTGACTGGGAGAACGGAAAACGGGGGAAGGCGATGATTGCTGAGCAAGGGAACGCAGGACAAGGCATGGCCAGGAGCACGGGCACCGACCCGAACACGGGTACGGGCAAAAGAGCTCACAGACTCTGCCGACTGTCACTCGCGCTCTGCCTGGGCATCGCCACACTGGCAGTGCCCGGCACCGCGCTCGCGGCGCCGGTGGTTGCCGTCAAAGCGAAGATCGTGCCGATTCCGATCGAACCGAGCAAGCCCAACAGCCCCACATACCCAGGCACCGGCAACATCCTCGGCGCCGGCGCGGCGCTCGAAGCGACGCTCACTATCAGCGGCACGGAATACGGTGGCTTCCCCTCGCCGGTCACCCAGGTCGTGGTCGAGCTCCCCTCCGGCACCAAGCTGCACCAGTCCGGCTTTGCGACCTGCCCGACGGCGGTGCTCGAAAGCCACGAAGTCCAGCAGTGCCCGAAGAAGTCATATGCCGGCCCGGCGGGAGAAGTTCTCGGAGTTGTCAGCTTCGGCGGGACGCGCGTCCAAGAGAAAGCCACCATCCAGGCGTTCTTCGCTCCCGAAAACAAGATAGCGTTCTATACTGAAGGTAGAGAACCCGCCGTGCTGGAAGTGCTCGCGACCGGCAGCTTCTCCACCGCGCTCCCTCCATTCGGTCCAAAGTTCACAGTGCCCGTGCCGCTTGTACTGACCGTGCCCGGCGCACCCTACGCCTCGGTCCTCTCGATCAAGGGCAAGCTCGGCGCGGCCTACAAGCAGGGCAAAAAGCTGATCTCCTACGGCACGGTGCCAAAGACATGCCCGAAAGGCGGCTTCACCGGCAGGGTCGAACTGACGTTCCTGAGTGGCGAAAAAGTCACCGTAGATCCAACCGTGCCCTGCCCGAAGCGGTAGAGCACGGCCGCCTCGAGCCGACCCGGCTAACGGACCCTCCGACTACGGCCCCTATATATTCCGCGCGTGCGCAACGTATTTCGCTGGCTGACATCTGTTCTGTTCGTCGCGATCGTCGTCCAGGTCGGGCTCGCCGGCTACGGCGCCTTCGAGGCCATCCACAAGGCCGAAAATGCGTCGGTCTCCAAGAAAACGATCGAAGACGGCTTCAACGCGCACGCGGCGTTGGGCACCGTGATCGTACTGGTAATGATCCTGCTGCTGGTAGTGGCCCTGGCCGGTGGCCTAGGCCCGACCCCCGTCAAGTGGTCAGCGGGGCTCGTCGGACTCGGCATCGTGCAGCTCGCGCTCGGCATCGTCTCGACATCGGTCCCTGTGCTTGGCTTCCTGCACACGGTCAACGCACTGGCGATCTATGCGGCATCCGCGCTGCTGGCGCACAGGACGTGGACCTCCGACCGAGCGGCCGCGGCACCGGTTGAGGCCACCTGAATAGGGCGCCAGACGGTCGACCGACGACACGTCGGCAAGGGGCACTCGTGCCTGCAAAGAATCTACCGTTGCCTCACTTCGCCAAGCCGACGCGGGGACTCGAACCCCGGACCCCTTCATTACGAGTGAAGTGCTCTACCAGCTGAGCTACGTCGGCGCGGCTATGGATGCTAGCGACGTCGGCAGGTACCGGCTCTCTGCGGCGCGTACGACGGCAAGTAGCCGTGAGCCTCGCTCATAGCTCCGCGAGCGCCTGCAGCAGGGACTCGCCGTGGCGCTCGCAGAACGCCGGTCCGATCCCCTTCACCTCGATCAGCTCCTCGAGGGTCGCCGGCTTGACTCGTAGCACCCCTTCCAGTGCCGCGTTGGCGGCCACAGTGAAGGCGGGCTTGCCTTCGCTGCGCCCCATACGCCATGCCTTGAGCTTCTCAAACGCGCTTTCGTCCACCGGGTCGAGCTCGATCTCCCCGGTTGCGTCGTGGCCGTTTGCGGACCCGTGAGCGCTCGCCCCATTGCCACGGGACCGCGCTCCGTTCACGCTTCCCGCCTCGCGTACACGACGACTGCCGCGTCCCACCGTCGCCAGGGAGGCCTCCACCAGCGCAGCGTCGGGCTCGCAAACGTCGCAGCAGCGCACCTCGGCCGCGCAGGGCTCGTCGTCGCCGAAATGGTCGAGGATCTGACGGCGGCGGCAGGTCTCGGCGCTCGAGATGAAGCGCTCGATCGAGCGGTAAGCCTCCCAGCCGCGGTCTTTGGCCGCCTTGATCGCCGCATACGCCTTGCGCGGCGAGCCTTTGCCGGTGAGCCGCACCAGCAGTCCTTCGGGGCCGCCGGGCTGCAGCTCCACCGCACCGGCGCGCTCGGCGATCGACAGCAGCACACGTTCGCGCTCTCCCGCTCCCCCAAGCTCGCCGTGACCGATCGCGGCGATCCCGTCCACGGCGCGCGTGTGCAAGCTGCCGACGTAGCGCTTGACGTCCTCCACGGTGGTCTCGCGCTCGTTGATGAACCTGATCAGACGCCCGAGATCCATGCGCGACGCGAGCAGCAATGCACGTCCGGGTTGGCCGTCGCGCCCACCGCGGCCCGCCTCCTGGTAGTAGGCCTCCAGGCTCGTGGGCACCGCCCAGTGCACGACCGTGCGCACGTCAGCCTTGTCGACGCCCATGCCAAACGCGTTGGTGGCGACCACAACCTCCGCGCCCCCACTCATGAACGCCTCCTGGCTCGAGCGGCGCGCATCGGGAGACATGCCGGCGTGGTAGGAGACGGCGTCGAGCCCGTGCTCACGCAGAAGCGCGGTGACATCGCCCGTGTCCTTGCGTGTGCCGCAGTACACGATCGCCGGTCGCGCATCGTCGCGCTCGAGCGCGTACAGCAGCGTGGCTCGCTTGCGCGCCACCGCCCCCTTGCCCTCGAGCGCCACCACGTCGAAGGTCAGGTTGGGACGGTCAAAGCCGGAGCGCACCGCCAGCCAGTCGCGCAGGCCGAGGCGGGCGGCGATCTCCTTCGCAACGCGTGGGGTGGCGGTTGCGGTCGTCGCCATCACCGCCGGACGACCGAGTGCCTCGATGGCGTCGTGCAAGCGCAAGTAGTCGGGCCTGAAGTCGTGACCCCACTCGGCAACGCAATGGGCCTCGTCGACGACGAACAGCCCAACCTCGCGCGTTGCGAGCGTCTCGCGGAAGGCGCGTGAAGCAAAGCGCTCGGGTGCGGCCAGCACGAGCCGCGCCTCGCCCGAGGAGATCGAGCGCAACGCCTGCGCATTGTGCCCCTCGGCCATCCCCGAGGCCAGCATCGCCGCGTTGACGCCGGCCTGCCGCAGACGCCCAAGCTGATCTGCCATCAGCGCGATCAGCGGGCTCACAACCACCACGAGCGTCTCGCCGGCGAGCGCGGGCAGCTGGTAGCAGAGCGACTTACCCCCACCGGTCGGCATCACGACAAGGCTGTCGCGCCCCTCGAGCGCCGCCTGTACCGCCTCGCGCTGGCCGGGCCTGAAGGACTCAAGGCCAAAGCGCTCGAGCAGTTGCTCAGGAGTGACCAGCCGCTCGGGGGAAGCGGAGGCGTCTATGAGGCTCGATTGAGGCATCCCACAAAGCTACCCCTCACTGCGGGCGGTATTCGGCGCAGGCACCCAATATGGGGTTCATGGCTTACAGACGTGCGATGTTTGACCTTCAAAATGCGCCATGCCCCCTGCGCGCGCGGGGGGCATCCCCAAAAAGAACTACCGCCTACGCCAGGCCACGCGTGCGCCGCCGGCGGGCACGAGTGTGATCGCACGCCGCTGGCTCCACTCACCCCGGCGCCACAGCCTGCCGCCGCGCGCGGGCAGGCTCGGAGCCAACTCGCTCAGCATCGTCTGGAGCATCAGCTTCATCTCGAGCGTGGCGAACGAGGCACCGATGCAGCGACGAATGCCACCGCCGAACGGGATCCAGGAGTAAAGATTGATGTCCCGCCCACCCGCGCGCTCCAAAAAGCGCTCGGGACGAAACTCCTCGGGTTCGTCATAGACGCTCGGATTGCGGTTCGTGAGGTAGATCGAAGGCACCACGCGAGTGCCGGCCGGCAGCTCGCGAGCGCCGACGCGCAGAGGCTTCCGCAGCACCCGCACCACAAGCGGCACGACGGGCCGCACGCGCAACGTCTCTGAGATCACGGCCTGCATGTACTCATCGCCCTCGCCCGCATCGATCTCCGCGACGAGACGGACGAGCTTGTCGGGATGGCGCACGAGCCGCTCTATCGCCCAGGCGACAGAGGTGGCTGTGGTCTCGTGGCCAGCGAGCAAAAGCGTGACGAGCTCGTCACGCAGCTCCTGGCCGGTCATCGCCTGACCGTCCTCGTCGCGCGCGAGCAACAGCAACGAGAGGATGTCAGCACGCTCCCCAAGATCCTCCTGAGCACGGCGCCTTGAGATCTCGGCGTAGATGACCTCGTCGAGATGGTCGAGCGCGCGCCCGATCGAGCCGCCAGGGCGATCGAGACTCGGGCCGCGCAGCGCGAACAGCAGCAGCGCCGGGAACTGCCTCGGCCCGATCAGCCCCCCGATCGCGTCGCGCAGCGCGTCCATGCGCGAAGCCTCCACACCGAAGACGGCGCGCAGAATCACCTCGAGCGTGATCGAGCGTGTGCGCTCGCTCAGCTTCATCGGCTCGTCGAGCGGCCATTCGGCCATCGAACGCCGAGTGGCCTGCACGATCACGTCGGCGTACTCGCGCATGCGCTCGCCGTGGAAGGGCGGCAGCAGCAGCTTGCGCTGGCGCATGTGCTCGCGACCGATAAGCGTGATCACCGAGCTCGGCCCCATGATGGAGGCGATCGGCGAAGCGCCCGCTGCCGAGGGGGCCACCTCCGGCGGCGCGGTGAAGACCGCCTTGACCGCCTCGGGGTCGCTGACCATCACCAGTTTGCGCCCGCTGGGAAAGAACGTGAGCGTAAAGCTGTCGCCGAGACGACGCACGCACTGGTCCATCACCCAACCGGGCGCGAGCGACCAGATCAGCGTCAGCACGAACGGGGACAGGCGCGGCCCGCGTGGGAGCGCCTCGGCAGGGGGTTCGGCGAGGGGCTCCCCGGGCTCTACGAGCGGCTGCGCGACGGCGGTGGCCACCCGAGAAGCCTATCGGGCTGAGACTCGCTCTCCGCAAGAGCGGCCACGACGCTGACGTGAGCCTGCTCGACCTGCTCGGGTGTGAGCGTCTCTGAGTGGCGGCGCAGATAGGCAAGCAGCATGCGCGCGGGGATGATGCGCACGCCGCGACGACGGGCCAATGGTTTGTCGACCCAGGCGCGGCTGAAGACCACCAACGGCTCCACCTGCTCGCCGGTTATGCGCTCGAGCGTCTCGCGCTGCTCCTGAGCCTGGCGCAGAATCCCACCGTGGACCGTGCGCACGCGGACGTCCCCCTGGCGGCTCTTGGTCTCGACCGTGAACACGCCCTGAGTCCCGATCACGATGTGATCGACGTTGCCGTGGTC
This sequence comes from Solirubrobacteraceae bacterium, assembly GCA_049287685.1. Taxonomy (GTDB): domain Bacteria; phylum Actinomycetota; class Thermoleophilia; order Solirubrobacterales; family Solirubrobacteraceae; genus Palsa-744. The sequence continues at coordinate 44,347 of JBAQGH010000099.1, forward strand.
GAAGCTGGCGTCGTGGATGACACGCCAACCTTCCTCTGAGAGCTCGTCGAGCAGGCCGCCGACGTGCTCCTCGCCGGCGGCGCCGCGGTCGTGGCGCTCCACCAGCGGCAGCACGTAGCGCGAGACGACGAACATCGTGATCAACAGGGCGAGCTCGGAGCCGATGAACAGGGGGCTGTGCAGGCCGAAGGACTTCCCGAAGACGGTCGTGAGAACGGCCAGGACGCCGAGTATCACAAGCGTGCGCAAGCGCAGCCGCAGGAACGTCGCGCGCGCGTGTTGGCCGGGTAGGCGCGCCGCGGGATCGGGACGTTTGGGTAGGCGCAGGATGTAGCCGTGAACGGTCGGCATCTACCTCAAGCATCGGCCCACAGCGGTGGGCATCTTTAGGAGGCAGGACCGCTTGGCACGCCGCCTGGATGGTGTCCGGCCCGCTTCCTGCTCGCGTTTAGGGCGTCACTTGCACAGCCTCGCCCAGACGTCGCCTAGCTGGGTTACGGGATTGACAAGAGTTGGCCGAGTGTTTGAACACTGGCCCCACCAAAAGGCACGTTGCGGGAAAAACGTGGAATGTGCGGCCATCTGCCTAAAGCCGAGCCGGACCCGAGTCGAAGGCATGGATAGGCCAGATCCCCGATACGGCCCGCACGCTTATGTCCAGATCATTCGATTATTTCCTACCATCAGATATACGCCTGCTGCTGCGCGCGGACGCCGAGCAGTGCTGGCTGCACCGCGAGGTGCTCCCCGTACTGCTCCATCTGGAAACGCCAGAGCAGCTCCCCGAGGAGGAAGTCGGGGCGGCGCTGGCATACCTGGAGGCGATGTGGGACGAGGCGATGGCCCGCGCTCTGGAGACCGACGCGGCACACGGCTGCCTGTGCGCGCGCTCAGAGCAGGGCGAAACGCTGGCGGGCCCAGCCGGGCGCTACCACGCCGCTGTGCGCGCTCTGCGAAGGATCGTTGCCGAGCGGGCCAGGCCGTTCGTGGACGGGGCGCCTGCTGTGAGAAAGCCAGGGGACGAGCGCTTCGACGACGGCCTGCACCGGGCCGATACGCCCGGCTGCGACATGCGCGTGACCGACGCACGGCCGGATGGCTGCCCGCGCGCGGCTTAGAACGTGTTTCAAACGCACTTATAACTTGCAGGTTATAATCGGGTTTTCGCGTTTCTGAAGCCGCAACCCTGCTCCGAAAGGCGCGCTACGCGGCACGCCTCAGCCAAGCGGCGCTGGTTCATTGCCAGCTGCTTCGCACAAACACCAGCCGCCGCTCAGCGAGGACGCCGCGCGCGGCAATCGCATAGTCTGCGCCCGTGCTCGACCCAGCCAACGAACAGACACCGCGCTTCGACCTACAGTCGCATTCCACCCGCTCCGACGGCGTGCTCGAGCCGGCCGAGGTCGTAGCGAGGGCCGCGCAAGCCGGAGTGCAGCTGCTTGCGCTCAGCGATCACGACACGGTTGCGGGTGTGGACGAGGCGCTTGCCGCCGGCGCCGAGCACGACGTCACAGTCGTGCCGGCGATCGAGATCTCCGCGATCGATGACGGCGGCGAGCATGGCGTGGCGCGCGAACTGCACATCCTCGGCTACCTGATCGACCACAGCGATCCCCAGCTCACAAGAACGCTTTCCGGCTTTCTTGCCGACCGCGAGCAGCGCACGCTGCGCATGGCCGAGAACCTGCGCGGACTGGGCATCGAGCTCGACCAGCAGGCGATCGACGCGCGCGTGAAGGCCGGCGAGCCGATCGGGCGACCCCACCTTGCCGAAGCCGCGCTGGGCCATCCCGCCAATGCCGAGCGCCTGCGCGAGGAGCAGATCGACGACATCGGCTCGTTCATCAAAGGCTATTTGATCGAGGGCCGCCCAGCGTTTGCTTTGCGCGCTACGCCGACCGTGCAAGAGGCGGTAGACGCGATCCACGCGGCCGGAGGAGTGGCGATCTGGGCGCACCCCTTCTGGGACGTCGAGGACTCAGACGAAGCGCTGGCGATGGTCGAGCGCTTCCGCGGGCTCGGCATCGACGGGATCGAGGCCTTCTACGTGACGCACACGCAAGAACAGACCGAGCTGCTGGCCAAACGCTGCGCAGAGCTTGGCCTGTTGAGCACCGGCTCGGCCGACTTCCACGGCCCCGAGAACCGCCTGTTCTCGCGCTTCATGGCATTTGAGACCTACGAGTTGACGCCGAATCTCGGGCCGATCGGCGCGACGGCCTGACGAAGATCCTTCAAAATCAGCTGCACGTCCAATACCCCTTTGCGTGAGCTCGGAGATTTATTTAGGTACCTAACCTTCGTCAAGACCTTCGCGCAAGGGGGCTGTTGCGAAGAACATGCAAAATGAGCTGCCAAACCCAACGCTCCGCTTCCAGCGCTCACCTGACCGACCAGACAACTGAAGGCTTGCAACGTTCCCGGTCCATGAACGTCCCGCCGCATAGCTCGTTTTGAAACACGTTCTAAGACGAAGCAAGCAGAGACGCGAGGCGGTAGGCGAGCGCTTCCAGGGCCAGCTCCTCGGAGACGTTCAGATCAAGGCGCAGGCGCGTGTCGCGCACGAGCTCGACGCCACGCTGTAGCGATGCGGCGTCGCGACCGGCGGCGTCGGCGGCCAGCTCGGCCGAGCGGTCGCAGGCATGAGCAAGCTCCGGGGCGCCGACGAGCAGACACCAGATGTCGCGCAGCCACAGCTCGCCCAGGCGCAACCCCAGCTCCAGCGTGGCGGTGCGCTCACGACGCTCGGCGCGGCGCACGACATCGGCGCCTTCGCGCTCGTACTTGCGTTGCTCCTTGCTTGGCAAGAACCCGGCCTGCTCATGCAAGCGCTCGCCGACCGCCTCCCCAGCAACCGCGCCGGCCGCCTTGGCAGCCTCGAGCAGCCCCATCCAGCGGCGCTGCCCGACGTTGTCGTGCAGCGCTGAGCGCACGAACCGCTCGGCGCACTCGCGCAGCGCGATGCCGCGCTCGCCGGCCAACAGCTCGGCGAGCTGGCCGTCGCCCGCGGCCAGGCGCGCGCAGGCAGCGGCGCGCTCGGGCTCGATGCTCGCACCCTCGCCCGCTCTCAGACGCTCGGCGAGCAGCTCGTCGGAGAGCGGGTCGAAGCGCACCTGCTGGCAACGTGAGGCGATCGTGGGCAGCACATCCTCGCGGTGCTCGGCGAGCAGGATCAGGTGGACAAACGGAGGTGGCTCCTCGAGCGTCTTGAGCAGGCGGTTGGCGGCCTGGTCGTTCATGCTGCCGGCAGCCTCGATCACGAACACGCGACGGCTGGACTCAAACGGCGTGTGTGCCGCGGCCGCCACAACCGGCTCGTCGATATCGCTGACGAGCACTTCGCTCGCCCCACTGGGGGTCACCCAGGTGAGGTCGGGATGAGCGCCGCGCCGCACGCGTGCGAGCACCGTCCGCGGCTGCTGCGCACCGTCGGCAAGCAAGGCAGCAGCGAACGCGCGTGCAACCGTGCGCTTGCCGGTACCCGACGGGCCATGGAAGAGGTAAGCGTGCGAAGGGCTGCCGGCCGGGGGCAGGGCGGGCAGCAGCACGGCGCGAGCGTGCGGATGCGGCTCGATCCCGGCGAGCATTCCTGCGAGGGCAACCGGCTCGGCGGACATTGGCGGCACTCAGGCCATCCTAGAGGCGGGCTGACGCGAAAGCCGCGATGGGCGAGCAGAACAGCTTGTGTCCTCGCTGTCGCCCAAGCTAGGATGGGGCTATGCAGCAGCCCGTTACGAGCCTTAACACCGATAAGCACGAGTTCGATGTCGTCTTTGAACCACAAGACGACGGTAACTACACCGCCTACGTTCCGGATCTTCCCGGCTGCGTCAGCGAGGGCGAGACACTCGACGAAGCAGCAGCCATGATCCGGGAGGCAATGGCGCTCTATTTGGAGTCCCGTCAGGAGCGCGGCTGGGCTTTGCCGAAGATCGAGCACCGCAAGCTAGCACCGGCCGCGTGAGCGACAAGCTTCCTCGGCTCACCGCCAAGGAACTCATCCGAGCATTGGAGCGCAAGGGCTGGGAGTTCGACCGCAGCCGGGGCAGCCACCACGTCTACGTCCATCCAGCCACACGACGAACTCTCACCGTGCCAGTTACCCGACGGGTCATGTCGATCGGGACGCTCTCGCGCTTGCTCAAGGACGCCGACATTAGCCGCGACGAACTGCGCAAGCTGCTTTAGCAGGTGCTCTCTGCAACCGTGAGCAAGGGCAGGCTGATCACGATCGAGGGCCTTGACGGCGCGGGCAAGTCGACGCTCGCAACGGCGCTGGCACAAGCGATCGAGGCGCAGGGAGTAAGCGTCGAGCTCTTGCGCGAGCCAGGCGGGGTGGTGCTGTCGGAGCGGATCAGGGAGCTGGTGAAGGACCCAGGACTCGAGGTCGGAGCGCGTGCCGAGGCGCTGCTGTATGCAGCCGCACGCGCCGAGCTCGTGCACCAGCGGATAGGACCGTTGCTGGAGCGCGGCAGTTGGGTACTGCTCGACCGCTTCGTGGACTCTTCGCTTGCCTACCAAGGCGCCGGGCGCGGGCTCGGCATCGAGCAAGTGCGCGCCATCAACCTGCTCGCCACCGGCGGGCTCACCCCCGACCGCACGCTGCTGCTAGAAGTCAGCCCGACCACCGGGCGCGGCAGGCAACAGACGCGCGGCGCCGAGCCCGACCGGTTGGAGCGCGAGGGCGAAGCCTTCTTTCAGGCGATCGCCGCCGCTTATGAGCAGCTTGCGCGGGCCGAGCCACAGCGTATCCGTCCAATCGACGGTGAGCAAACCATGGCACAGGTGCTCGAGCAGGCGCTCTCGCAGCTAGAGGACCTGCTGCCGTTAGCATGGCGAAGACGATGATCGCCAAACCGCCGCACAGCCTGCGTCAAGCACGCATCGCGTCGTTCGTGGCGGCAGCGTGCGCGCTTGCCGTGCTGGTCCCTGCGAGCGCCCAAGCGGCAGGCGCCACGACCGACAAGGCCCTGGGCATCACGATCCCAGCTTCGGCCAAGATTCACAGTGCCCCTGCGACCACAACTCCGGCCACGACGACGACTCCGACCACGTCGGTCCCGCCGAGCACAACGCCGACCTCAGCGACGACGAGTACCTCCGCTCCTACCGGCGCGGCCCAACCTGGCACCGTGGCGCCCCCCACAACCACGCCCGCAGGCGCCGCGACGCAGACGGCGAGCACCGCGACCTCGGCGCCGCCAACCAGCACGACCCCAGCAACCGGCTCTACGACCGTGATCGTGGCTCACAAGCAGAAACCAAGCGCCAAACGGCTGTCCGCGGGCGCGCTGGCGCTGGCGATCCTCGGTGCGCTGCTGGTGCTCGGCTGCATCGTGTGGGCACTGGGGCGCTGGCTTGCGCTCGAACCGCGCTGGACGATCTCGCTGACGCACTCGCTGCGCGAGGCCGCGTACCGCGCCTCGGAGACCTGGGCGGAGTTCAGCGACTGGGCCCGACTGGGTCATTGAGGGGGCCGCTGGACCGCGCGATACTGCGTCCTCCCTCCCTTATGTGCGATCGCACACCGCGGTCGGTGCGTCCTTGTCCCGCTTGTCCAGCGGCCCCCTCAATCGCTACTGGAAAATAGGAATTCCCTGTAAAATTGAAGGTTCTCGGTGTCGTCCGACTCACGCGAAAAGATGCTCGGCCCAAGAGAACAGAGTCGAGTGGGCGTCGCACAACACGGCGCAGAGGAGGTAAGGCCGATGGATTTCACCCCGCACCCCACGATCGCAGAGGACACGAGCGCCGGCACCCTAAAGGGCACAAGCGAGTTGCTATCGGTCAAGCGCCTGTTCACCTCCGCGGGCACGCACCCATTCGAGACGGTCGAGTGGGAGCTGCGCGACGCGCGTATCGGCCACGGCGACCGCGTCGCCTTCGAGCAGGAGAACGTCGAGTTTCCCAAGAGCTGGAGCCAGAACGCGACGAACATCGTGGCTCAGAAGTACTTCCGCGGACAGATCGGCCACCCCGAGCGCGAGCGCTCCGTCAAGCAGATGATCGGCCGCGTGGCAGGCACGATCGCCGGTTGGGGTCGCGAGCGCGCCTACTTCGCAAGCGAGAGTGACGCCGAGGCTTTCGAGGCCGAGCTGACCCACATCCTCCTGCACCAGCTGGCCGCGTTCAACTCCCCTGTGTGGTTCAACGTCGGCTTCGAGGAGAGCCCTCAGTGCAGCGCGTGTTTCATATTGTCAGTCGAGGACACGATGGAGTCGATCCTCGAGTGGAACACCAAGGAGGGCAACATCTTCCGCGGCGGCTCCGGCTCGGGCATCAACCTGTCCAACATCCGCGGCTCGATGGAGCCGCTGGCCAAGGGCGGCACCGCCTCGGGCCCGGTGTCGTTCATGCGCGGCGCCGACTCGTGGGCGGGCACGATCAAGTCCGGCGGCAAGACGCGCCGCGCGGCGAAGATGGTGGTGCTCGATGTCGATCATCCCGACATCAGAGAGTTCATCTGGTGCAAGGCCAAGGAGGAGGACAAGGCGGAAGCGCTGCGCGACGCGGGCTTCGACATGTCGATCGACGGCGAGGGCTTCAAGTCGATCCAGTACCAGAACGCCAACAACTCGGTGCGCGTCACCGACGAGTTCATGCGCGCCGTCGAGGCCGACGAGGACTGGCACCTGACCGCGCGCGCCACCGGCAAGCCGGTCGGCGAGCCGATCCGCGCGCGCGAGCTGATGCGCGAGATCGCCGAGGCGGCATGGCGCTGCGCCGACCCTGGCGTGCAGTACGACACGACGATCAACCAGTGGCACACAAGCCCGAAAAGCGGTCGCATCAACGCCTCGAACCCGTGCTCTGAGTACATGCACGTCGACGACTCGGCCTGCAACCTGGCCTCGCTGAACCTGATGAAGTTCCGCCGCCCAGACGGCAGCCTGGACGTGCGCTCCTTCGAGCACACGGTGGACATCATGCTGCTCGCGCAGGAGATCGTGGTGGGCCCGTCCAGCTATCCGACCGAGCAGATCGGCGTCAACGCGCGCGCGTTCCGCCAGCTCGGCCTCGGCTACGCCAACCTCGGCGCCTACTTGATGAGCAACGGCATGCCCTATGACTCCGACGCCGGCAGGGGCACGGCAGCGGCGATCACCGCGCTGATGACGGGCCGCGCCTACCGCGAGTCCGCGCGCGTGGCGGCGGCATTGGGCCCCTACGAGCACTACGAGCTGAACCGCGCGGAGCACAACGCGGTGATGCAAATGCACCGCGACTCCTCCTACGCGATCCCCGACACGATCTGCCAAGACACGGAGCTGCTGGAGGCCGCAAGGCGCTCCTGGGACGAAGCGGTGGAGCTGGGCGAGCAGTTCGGCTACCGCAACGCCCAGGCGACGGTACTGGCCCCGACAGGCACGATCTCCTTCCTGATGGACTGCGACACGACAGGCGTCGAGCCAGACTTCTCGCTGGTCAAGTTCAAGGAGCTGGTCGGCGGCGGGCAGATGACGATCGTCAACCGCACCGTGCCGCTGGCCTTGCAGACGCTCGGCTACTCAGAGCAGCAGGTCGAGCAGATCGAGGCGCACCTGGCCGAGCACGGCACGATCATCGGCGCGCCGGGCCTGGCCGCGGAGCACCTGCCGGTGTTCGACGTGGCCGTAGGCGAACGCGCGATCTCGCACATGGGCCACCTGAAGATGATGGGCGCCGTGCAGCCGTTCATCTCCGGTGCGATCTCAAAGACCGTCAACCTGCCACAGACGGCGACTGTCGAGGACATCGCCGACGCCTACACCCAGGCCTGGCGTCTGGGCATCAAGGCTTTGGCGATCTACCGCGACGGCTCGAAGACCGCACAAGCCTTGCGCACCGACGCGCAGAAGGAGAAGGCGGCACCGGCCGACGTCGATGCGATCGTCGAGCAGGCTGTGGCCAAGGCGCTGGCAGAGGCGGGCCCGCGACGTAAGCGCATGCCGCGCGAGCGCCAGTCGATCACGCACAAGTTCTCGATCGGCGGCCACGAGGGCTACATCACCGCCGGCATGTACGAGGACGGCACCGTCGGCGAGATCTTCCTGACCGACATCGGCAAGGAGGGCTCGACGATCAAAGGCATGATGAACTCGTTCGCAACGGCAATCTCGATCGCACTCCAGTACGGGGTCCCGCTCGAGACGCTCGTTGAGAAGTTCAGCTACATGCGCTTCGAGCCGGAGGGAATCACCGGCAACCCGGAGATCCCGTTCGCCAAGTCGATGCCCGACTACATCCTGCGCTGGGTGGCCAGCCGCTTCCTGGACACCGACGCCCAGGAGGAACTGGGCATCCTCACGCCGGCAGTACGAGCCCGCAAGCTGGCCGAGGAGGCCGCCCAGTCTGTGGTCTCCTCCGACACGGCCGGCCCGGAGGCAAGCGCGGGCGGTCCCGACAGCGTCCCAGCGGCAGCGGCGTTGACGGACTCCCCCCCGGTCGTCCCGGCCCGCATGCAGGGCCTCGACCTGGGCCCGGCCTGCAGCCAGTGCGGAGGCATGATGCAGCGCACGGGCTCGTGCTACACGTGCTCCAGCTGCGGCAACAACACAGGATGTGGCTGAGACTGGGCTAGTTGCCCGCGGCGTGCTCAGCCAGAGTAACTCGCGACTCGTCGCGCGAGAGCATGCTGATGAAGACCGCGGCGAAGGCGATGCCGAAGACGAGGAACTCGACGAAGCACATGCCGGCGCCGGCGAGCTGCTGATCGGCGATCGCGCTGATGCCGAAGGCGCGGGGAGCCGAGGCGTAGAGCGGGTACTGCGTGGTCGTGATCCAAGTCAGGGGAAGGCAGACCGCCGCGGAGGCGATGCGGCTGAAGCCGAGCAGCGCCAGGCGCTGGCCGTCCGGGCGCGGGCGCACACGTGGCATCGGATCGACGATCAGCCACCAAAGGGCGAGCCCCGTGTAGAAGAGAGTCGCGTGCTCGAAGGCGTGCACGACGGTGTGCTGAGCGGCGAAGTCGAAGACCGGCGGAATCGCCCATACCCAGGTGGCGATCGCCCACAATGGAATCGCTACCCACGGCGAGGTCGCCACCGCCAGCGCTTTGCCCCAACGCCCACCCGGAGCGACAGCCCGCAGAGCCGGCCGGGCAAGGCCGAGCGACAAGATCGGTGAGCGCAACCCCAACACCAGCAGTGCCGGAGCGATGTCCGACAGCAGCACGTGCTGGGCCATGTGCGCGGAGAGCAGCCAGCGGTCGCCGATCGCATCCAGCGGCGAGAGCAGAGCGATCGCAAGCGCGATCAAACCGCCAGCGTAGGGAATCCAGTGGCCGGCGCCTACCGCCTTCGAGTGCGAAGCGGCACGCCGGTACATGCGCACGTATAGAAGCGCAGCGGCAAGCAACGCAAGGATCGCAAGGGGATCGAGGCTCCATGAGCCCCAGCCGGGCACGGAAGTCATCGGCGGCATCCTATCGATCCGCTCCTCAGATGTGTCATGCGCTCACCCGGCGCTCGTCTCGCCCGCTGGGAGATCCGAGCATGGACATCGCGCACGGACATTGCTCGAGTCGGACCGATGCGCCGTGCACAAGTCATTCGCCGCCCCCATACGACGCGGGCGGGGCCGGGTTCGAGCGGATCGCGGCCAGCTCGGCCAGCAAAGATTCGGGACTTGTGCCGCCTAGCACGCGCAGGCGTGGAAGGCGGTAGGGGTCATCGCTGGGCGAGGCCCAGCCGGGCACGACAGTGGTGGAGCCAACATATCCCGCGGCCTTGACCGCGTTTATAACTGTTAGGTTATAATGCCCGGAGGGGTAGCAGAACCAGTCGACCGGCACGTGGTAGCGACGCCGCACCCGCGCGCGCGCGACGGCGACCTGTTCGTGCAGGGCGGCTGGCCCGAGCGTGATCAGGTCGGCATGGCTGATCCCCTGCGTGTCGAGCTCCCAGCCGGCAGCCACCAGGCCTTCGATCTGTGCTTGGCTCAACCCCCCTTGCGAAGGGGGCAGCCCCGTCAGCTGCATGTTCTCGACACCCACCCAACCGAGTTTGCGCAGCACCGGCAAAGCCTGGGTGTACTGGGACTGGTAGCCGTTGTCGAAGCTCAGCACGATCGGCTTGCCGGCGGGGAGAGGCGTGCCGCGGGTCCAGTTGGCGCGCATCTGATCCATCGTCACCGCATGAAAGCCAGCATCGGCGAGCGCATGCACCTGAGCGGCAAATTCTTCGGGAGACACGTACAGCCCAGGGAATTTCGCCCCCGGCGGTGGCGGGTTTATGACGTGGTACATCAAGATCGGCACGGACTCGTGCCCGGGTGGGCCGGTAGCGGTGCCGGCCGTACCGGCGCTGGAGGGGCGGCCGGTGGAGGCGAGAACCGTGCCGGACTCGCCGCTCTTACCACCGATGCCGTTCGCAGCTTTGGAGCCGGGTCGGCCGGCGGCGCCGCCCGAGGAGGCGGCACCAGCACCGGCAGAACCCACGGATGCCCCGCGCGAGCCGCCTTTGGAGGAGCCGCCGCCCGAGCCAAACGCGACGACGGCCAGAATCGCAAGGACGGCGATCAGCGCTACAGCGGCGAGCCCCCGCGTACGCCTGCGCGCAACCTCGCGCCGACGTGCCTCACGACGGGCTCGCCGCTGCTCGACGTCCATCTGCTCCGTGGGTCTGGTTGGCGGGCGCTAATTCAAACGCTTCTTCAGCGCGCTTGCCGCGGAGAATTTCGCGGCCTTGCTTGCCGCGATGTTGATCGTCTCCCCCGTCGAGGGATTGCGTCCCTGCCGGGCCGCGCGGTTGCTGACGCTGAACTTGCCGAAACCGGCGAGAGCAACCTCGCCGCCGCCAGCCAGCTCGTCGGAGATCAACTCGATCGCCGTCTCCAGCGCCTGTCGTGCCTGCGTTCCCGCCAAGCCCGTCCGCTGCGCGACCCCATCAGCCAGCTCGTTCTTCGTCATGGCAGTCCCTTCTCGAGTTTCGTTACTGCGGCCCAGGCTAACGGGTGGCAAGGACGTCCGCACGCCCAGACGCCGTCGGCAAGCCCATCTCAGGCCCTAATTTCCGGGGAATATGCCGTGAGCAGGGCCGCTGGGCGCACCGCGGGCGCACCAGCCGACACTTGCGACACTACGCGGACACACGGGCGCGGGAGGCCGCGCGCGGCTCACTCACGCCCACGGTGCGCGGCTGCAGGCGACCCGCGGCGCAGGCCGTCCAAAGCACGGAGAGCCAAGTGAGCGAAGCGAGGCTGACGTGAACCCAGACGAGCTCGCTGGGCAGGTGCGTCTCGTACTGGTAGAGACCGACGCCTCCTTGCAAGGCGATCAGCACGCAGGTGACGGTCGAAAAGCGACGCACGAGCTCGTCGGCGGGGCCGGCGGGACTGGGCCGTCGCGCCAGCCACCAGACGAACAGCGCCACGAGCCCGAACACGAACGCGATCTCACCGTGACGGTGGATCACGAAGTCCATCGTGCCCCTGCCGTCGAAGTCCAGGCGATTGATCTTCTGACCCGGGGAGCCCCCGGCGTGCGGCCCGGCGGCCGTAGCGGCGGTGCCGGCGAAGATCGTCAAGGCGCCCAGCGCCACCGCGGCGCGCGCCCACAGCGTGAGCGTTCTGTCGGTGCTGAGCGGACGCACGCCAGGCTCGTAGGTGGCGCGCCAGGCGAGCGCAACGGCCGCGACGAGCACGAGCATCGAGAGCGCGAAGTGGGCCATGACCCAGCCGTAGTCGAGCGCTCCGCGCACCGTCAGGCCACCGAGCACGGCTTGGCCAGCCACTCCGAGCGGCAGGAGCAAGCTCAGGCGCATCAGATCGGGCCGGTAGGGCCGGCGGCGGAAGGCCAACACGAAGGCAGCGATCGCCGCGATCGAGACCGGGACTGTGATCATCCGGTTTGAGAACTCGATCACAGCGTGAGTTTCAAGCGGAGGATAAATCTTGCCGTAACAGCGCGGCCACGTCGGGCAGCCGAGCCCGGACCCCGTGAGCCGCACCGCGGCGCCGGTCATCACGATCACGGTCAGCGCGCCGAGCGCGACATATGCCGCGAGCGCATATTGCTCGGGCGTGAGCGTGAGCCCGGCGAGACGACGGCGCAGGAGACTGATACGGCGGGACATCGGGCATAAGCATTGCATCCGTGGCCATCACACGCGCACCCATCCACAGGCTCTCCATCACGCCGAATCAAACGTTTCCAAATAGTGGAGGTTGCAGGAGATTCGGTTCCGGTGCGGAAACGTTCGTTTACTTCTTATGAACCATACTCACGAGCACGACGAGAGCGCCCACGAGCAGGTTGCGTGCGAGCATCCGGCTCCGCGGCCGGCTGACCCAAGGATCGCCAGACAGATCCACGAAGCGCTCGGCGACGCCCGCTCGGTCGCGAATGTCGGCGCCGGCGCCGCGGAGTACGAGCCGGTCGACCGCTGGGTCCTGGCGATCGAGCCGACGGAGCACAGGATCGCTCGGCGCACCCGAGGGTTGACGACCCCGATCAGGGGACACGCCGAGAGCCTGCCGATCCCATCCTCGAGCGTGGAGGCCGCGATGGCATGTCTGACGCTTCACCAGTGGGCCGACTGGCGCGTCGGGGTACAAGAGCTGCGCAGGGTCGCGCGCAAGCGCGTGGTGATCTTTACCTACGACCCAACCCATGCCGATCGTTTTTGGCTGCTGCGCGACTACCTGCCCGAGCTGGGGCATCTGCACAGCCGTCGCTTTCCGCCGATCGAGCAACAGTGCGCGGCCACTGGCGACGATGTGCATGTCAAGACGGTTGCCATCCCCCACGATTGCGACAACGGCTTGTTGGCCGCCCACTGGCGCCGCCCGCAGGCATACCTGGACAAGCAGGTGCGTGCGGGCATACCGACGTTTCAGCTGCCAGGCGCCGCGCAGCTGCTGGACGGTCTCGACCAGCTCGCCGAAGACATCAAGACAGGCCGCTGGCAGCAGCGCAACCGCGAGCTGCTCGCGCTCGAGCAGCTGGACCTCGGCTATCGCCTGCTCGCGACCGAGCTGTAAGGCACGAACAGGCGGCAGGTCGAGCGTGTCGACACCGCCGGCTACCTCTGCCAGCACATTTGGCGCCGCCGGAACTCTGCTTCGACGATGGGTAGGGCCCACAGAAGAAAGGATCCAGACATATAACCTCTAGGTTGTATGTGGACCCCAACAATTTGGGAAGCCATATATATGCGCGATCAGGCCGAGTACTCGAACGGCAGCTCGGGTGCGAGCTCACGCAAGAGCGGGGCCGCGCTGTCGCGGGCTGAAACGATCAGCTCGCCCTCGGGCAGCGGCCAGTCGATCGCGACATCGGGGTCGTTCCAAGCGATGCCTCGCTCGATCGCCGGATCGTAGTAGGCGCTCTGCTTGTAAATGACGTCGGCCACGTCGCTGAGCACACAGAAGCCGTGGGCGAAGCCGACCGGTACGTAGAGGATGCGCATGCTCTCGTCGTCGAGCTCGAAGCCCTCCCACTCGCCGTACGTGGGCGAGCCGCGGCGCAGATCGACGATCACGTCGAGGACCTTGCCGCGCGCACAGCGCACGAGCTTGGCCACACCGCTGCCGACGTGGAAGTGCATGCCGCGCACGACCCCTCTAGTGGAGCGGGAATGGTTGTCCTGGATGAACTGCTCATGCTCGGGAATGCCGGCCGCGGAGTGCCACTGCTGCCGGTAGGTCTCGACAAAGAAGCCGCGCTCGTCGCCGAAGACCGACGGCGCGATCAGGACGGGGCCTGGGATTCGGGCAGGGAGTATCTCCATCGGGGGGTCCTAGGTTTGGACGATGTGCAACCAATTGGTTGCACATCATTGCTTTGCTGGCACCGGCAGGGCGAGCACACTATCGCGCGCGCGCCGGTGGCGGCCGCCAGCAGGAGCACTGACGAGGTGGCAAGCCGGAGACCGCCGACACTGGCGAGTGGCAAGCCGGTGCCAGCCGGAGCCACACCGAAGTGACACGCGGGGCAACCCTAGGCTCAGACAAACGACAGGCCCGCCCACATGCGCGCGCGCTCAGCGCCTGTGGACGGGCCGGCCAGACCCCCTTAGGGGCACGGGACCGAATGGGCATCGGCTCGTGACTCCGTCATGGTGCCCCATCGCGGGGGCAGTGAATAGAGGAAAGTCAGGTAGTTGATTTCGGGAGGGCCAGATTGCACCGGCGGCACCAGCCCGCGTCGGTCGCGGCTTGGCGATCCTGTTTGGCTCGGCAGCAATCGGAGATGATCACCCCAGCTCGGATGTTTGACCTTTGATGTCCGGCGCCGCCGCGAGCAGCGCGCGCTCTCGTCGTGTAGCCGTCGAACAACGCTCCCGAGGAGAAGGTGAAGCGTGGTCGACTGCCCGCCTTGCTCCATATAACGAAACTTCCAGCGCAACTTCCCTTGGCGACCCGCGTTATGGTGCGCAAATGCATGATGTTGCCCAAAGCGCGCAGAGCCACCCACACCGGGCCACTCCTGTGCGGCTGAGCTTGCTCGTCGCTTGCGTGGTGGTGGTCGCGCTTGTATGCGCTCCAGCCTCGACCAGCGCGGCGCCGCTGGGCTGGTTCGGTCCGATACTGCCTGACAGCTTCGGCGGCTCAGGGGAACACGCGCTGTCTGTGGCTTGCCCGTCTACCCTGCAGTGCACGGCGGTCGACAATCAGGGGCAGCAGGTTACATTCGATCCGTCCAGCCCAGGGGATCCAACCCCGACCAGCATCGACGCCGGCTACGCCCCGAAGGGCCTAGCTTGTCCGTCCATGACACAGTGCATCGCCGTTGACAACGAGGGGCAGCTTGTGACGTTCGATCCGACCTCGCCTGGCGACCCGACTGTGGTCAAGCTCAACTCCACCAGTCTCGAGAGCGTCGCCTGCCCGCTGGAAGACAGGTGCACCGCGGTCGGGAACCCGGTGAGCAATGTCGTGACATTCGACCCCCTCACCCCAGAAGATGCGGCTGTTACGCCGCTCGATCCCGAAAACGGGTTGGTCGCTGTGGCATGCCCGTCCTCGACCCAGTGCACGGCCGTCGACCTGCTTGGGCAGGAGGTGACGTTCAATCCCCTCGCCCCGGGCAATTCGACGCCTGTGTCGATCGACTCCGGCAACTGGCTGCAGGGGCTCGCTTGCCCATCTACCAGTCAGTGCACGGCGGTCGACAACAAAGGGCAGCAGGTGACCTTTGACCCAACCGCGCCGGGCGGCGCAACACCAGCGGTAATTGCAGTCGGCAATTGGTTGTGGGGTGTGGCGTGCCCTTCCAGGAGCCAGTGCACCGCAGTAGGCGAATCGGGTGAGGTGACTTTCGACCCGACCAAGGCTGAAAGCCAGACTCTCACCACGATCGGCAGCGGGAGCCCACCAAAGGCGGTGGCGTGCCCTTCCATCGAACAGTGCACGGCCGTATGGGGCTCAGAAGAGGTGACGTTCAATCCGATCGAACCGCCCACTCCAAGCCTACCCACGACAGCCGCGGTGCCCACGGCCGACAGTGGCAAGCTGTACCCAACCACGACGCGATGCGCGACCGTGCCCGGCTCTACCCTGCGTCTGCGGTACAGGGACCAGCGGATCACGGTCACGATCCCCCACCAGCACGACTGCCTCGCAAGCGGCGGACAACTCGACTTCACGCTGAGCTCTGTCCCGGTCGAGCGGGCAAAGACTGGAGAGCTCGCGCTCTCATCCGCAGCCTTCTATCTGGACGGCGGGCTCGAGCACGCGCACACGAGCACGGAGACCGTCAAGGACCACAAGGCAACAGCCGGCGTAACGGGCTACAAGATGAATGCAGGAGTGAATCGCATTTCAGCAGCGGTCCAACCGCCGGTCGCCGGACTGACGCCGGGCGTACATGTTCTTGCGATCAAGCTCTACTACCGAGCTCGCGCCATGCGTGGACACTCGAGCTCGCCGATAGTCAGTCGCACAGTCACCACAAAGTTCCGCGTTGGCTGAGGGTCGGGCGTGCGCACCAGGGCAGCTCAGGTGTCCATCCAAGATGCAACCCGCGTCGGCGACCAGTGCAGCTACAAACAACAATCTATAAGTTAGCGAACAGTAGGGTTTCATGATCCTATAGGTTGTCAGAATATCCAAGTATGCTAACCTATAGATATGCAGAGATCCGAAAAGGCCTCACAAGCTCGGCGTGAGCTGGACCGCAAGTTCGGAGCCGCCGACCTCGTATCCGTTGAAGCACGTCCTCGTTCCGGCTGGATACGTGCCATCCGAGGAGCGCTAGGGATGAGTCAGGCCGTGCTGGCCAAGCGCCTCGGGGTGTCGAGCGCAGCGGTCAACAAACTGGAGCGTGCCGAGCTCCATGGCGGCATTACCACCAGGAAGCTGGCCGAAGTAGCCGCCGCACTCGATTGCACGCTCGTTTACACCCTAGTGCCGAACACCACACTCGAGCAGACGGTCATGCGCCAGGCCAGAACCGAGGCCTCGCGGATCCTTGGGTATGCAGCGCGCACCATGGCCCTGGAGGCGCAGGAGGTCGACGACGCTCGACAGGACGAAGCTATCGAACGCTACGCACAGCAGCTCGTCGCTAGCAGCAAGCTCTGGCGCACGGTCCCAACCCAAGCAAGACGCGAAAAGTGAGCGCACCATCCGCCGACCTGCCCTTCCCCGCTTCAACGCCCAAACCATCGGGCCGGAACCCTCTGGAGCGACTCCCATCGAATCGGAGGATCTGGAGGGACTCATCCCGGACTTTGTGGCTACGCGTGCAGACCTTAACCAGGTGGAGTTCGAGAACATCACGAAGGCGATTCCTTGGGCCCAACAGCAAGCACGCTCCCTTGGGACAGAAGGCGTACTCGACTACGGATTCATGCTGACGCTCCATCACCGCATGTTCGGCGATGTGTGGACATGGGCGGGAACCCTTCGGCGACGCGTCACCAACGTTGGCGTCGAGCCCTTCCTGATCGCCACCCAGTCCCAGCTACTGCTTGACGACGCTACGTTCTGGCACACCCAAGGGGTATTCGGATCCGACGAGCTGGCGGCTCGAATCCACTGCAGGCTGGTCGGCATCCACCCCTTCAGAAACGGCAACGGTCGCTGCACTCGAATGATGGCCGATCTGTACCTGGTCTCAATCGGCGCCGAGCCGTTCCCCTGGGGCGGCGCCAACCTCGATATTGCTGGGTCGAGTCGAGCGGCATACATAGCCGCGCTGATCAAGGCGGCAAACGCCGACGAATACGGAGACCTCATACGGTTTGCCCACGGCGGCTGAGATTGCCACCTGAGCCAACGGCATCGCCGACGAGGACATCGAGCACGCAGCGGAGCACGCAATGGCGATCGAGGATCAGAACGACGACACCCGCCTTTACCTGGGCCCTCCAGGCAATCGGCTCAGAGGTGCCGCAAAGCGTTGCTGGAGGTGGTAGGCGTCTTGTTCGTGGACCGCGACGCCCGCGAGGATGTACACCTTCGGAGCGCTCGCGGCGCCACCCTCGGACGGAGAACCAGCCTACTTCCAGGGCAAACTATCCACGTGGCTTGTGCCTGTGCCTGAACCAGCCGCGCTCTCTGCTGGTCCCGGTGAGACTACCCGAAGGCGGTGCGTACCCGTCCCCTGACATGTGACATCCTGGTTGCTGGCGCGGCGCTTCGGTAGCGCAAGCCTGCGCTAGTCGTTCGACTTGCGTTTACGCCCGAGCCAACTCCACCCGCGTCTGTCGCGCTCCTTTATGACGCCGGAAGGGCTCATGTGAGGCACGGGCGACGGAGCGTACGGCGGCAGTGGCGGATGCTCCGGCACCAGAGCCGGTCGCATTGGCGGCGTCGATGTGTCCTGATCGTCCATATCTTGACCAGTCTAGCTCATCAAGAGAGTCCCATAAATGCTATCGATGCGGGCAGACCCATTACGAGGATGACCACAGCGACCTGGAGAGCGCGTTCCTTGGCCTGCAAGCGACGGGCATTGTTGGAGATGGCCCGACCAAGATCTGACAACAGCTGTTCGTTGGTTGTCGGCGGAGACCCTGCTCTATAGAGCCGATAGAACACGTCGGCGATCGGACCGAGATCCGTGCCGCGCCCGAAGTCGACGCCCAGCCCAAGCGTCGGTCCCAGACAACAAAGCGCAGCGAGACTCAAGATGATCAAAGGCATCCACCAGAACGCGCCGAGTACGCTCCTTGCGGCAAGATCAGCGGCGAACAGCGCGCCACTGAACCCGAGCGTGCCCATCGTGCGCCCGTCCACGCTCGTCTCGTCGGCGAGTTGTCCGACCAGCTGAGTCTGGGCGAGCGACAGCGCAGCGTCCAACAGAAGCCCCGAGGACGCGGGCCGATCGCAGGTGGTGGCGATGGGAATCGACATCGCCGAACAAGGTAGGCCGCGCTGGGGACGGTACTCGGCGCAGGGGCTTTGGAGATAAGATGACGAGCAAGAACCGGCTCCTGCCGCCCAACGTACCACCACCAGTATCCTGCCGCGGTAGTCGCTCGGGATCACCTAATGGCCCACCCTACACCGGCGCTCAGACTCCGCCCCCAACCCCCGCACCCCACGTCACCGCACCCCACGGGGGTACACCTCGCCCACGCCGCAACGGCGACCAGCACGATTTGCGAGCGGTGACGCTGGTGCTTGGTCTGGTCTCAGCTTCTCACTCCAGCGCCATGGTCACCCTCAACACGGCTAGCCAGTAGAACAGATGCCACTCCGCTTGAGCGCCCTGCGAGGCTCACAGTCCAGACATCAACGCCATCGAGAGACCACTCGCAACAGATCCTCCGAGCTGACTCAAATTCCAACCGTTTGTTGGTGTCCACCACCACTCCCACACACTGCCATTTGTCCCGGTGAATGCGATGTCTTGGTAGCCATTTGGAGCCACAGCCATCGCGGTATTACCTGACGCAGCTCCTCCGAGTTGACTAGGTTCCACCCATTCGTTGGTGTCCACCACCACTGCCACACAGCTCCATTAGTACCTACGAATGATATATCTTGACAACCGTTACGCGCTACCACCATCGACGGACTACCAGAGGCGGTTCCTCCCAGTTGACTCAGATTCCAGCCAGCCGTCGGCGTCCACCACCACTGCCAAATCGCATTGTTAGTACCTCGAAATGCGATGTACTGATATGCCTGCGGCATAGTAAACGTCTCGTCTTTGCCTTCGCCCATGTCCCACAAATTGCGTGCCATTATCCGAAAATGGTACGTAACGCCTGGCTCCAAGTTGGCAACATTCACACTCTCGACTATGTTGCTCGTACCCGAACCCGCGTCCCCGTGAGGAATCGGGGCCACCATTCCGTAGGCAGTTGTTTCGCCATATATTCAAAGTAATATTCAGCGTCGCCAAAACCTAAAGGGTTCACTTCGCCGCCCAATGTAGCCTGCGTCTCCTGCATATTGGCAGCAGAACCTGTAATGGCCACGGGTGGACCCGGCGTTGTAAAGACCGAGTCGTTACCTGGTAACGTACCTGCCGTATTGGTCGCAACGATCCGATAGTGATATGCGGTGTCGGGCTGTAGACCACTAATAGGTGTGGTCTCACTCTGCCAGTTCAGACGACCAACGTCCCGCACCCGGCCCGATCTCTAGCACAACCACACCGGCTGGGATCCAGCGGGCAAGCACGTCATCGATCAGCGCCTGCTTCCACTCGGACGAAGCGTTCCACTCCTCTCCGCGCCCGCTCCAGTCATAGCCTGACCAACGTCGGCGGTTATCGATAGAGGAGTTCTCGCGCCAACGCAAATGCGCCGGCCCGAGAACGCCACGCCGCTGCTCAGCCGTCAGGCGACGGTCCTCGACTCTTGAGCGCTCGCGCCAGACCGCTTGACGGGCTTGTCCCACCAAGCGACGCATCGCGCCCGTGTAGTCGCAAAGGGAGCTCAATTGCGCTTTCGGATGCAGGTGGAGAGATGATACTTACTCGGCTGCGCCAACCACTGGTGACCCTCGGGTCACAAGCACCGCAGCGCAGCGAAAAGACTGACGGGGCCCTGTAGGTGGTCCAGATCACCCGGCTCACTCCATGGGGATCCGTCATTATGAACGCGCCGCGAAGTTCCACACACCCTTGTCGTTAGTGTCGCTACCAACGGCGATACAAACCGTGGCGGTACACGATACGCCGGCGAACTGGTTAGCAGTGGCCGGTTCGTCTGGGGTTGTCTGCCGGGTCCATTTACTTCCGTTCCAGTTGTACGCGAGTGTCACTATGTTGCCGTTTGTTTCGGTGAGGCTGCCCACAGCCGTGCAGGACGTAGACGACGTGCAGGACACTCCAGCGAACTGAATGCCAGCGTTCGGTTCGATACCGCTTTGGATTTTCCATTCGGACCCGTTCCAGCTCTCGCCATACCCGTAACTCACACCGTTATAGATCTCGTACGCCGTCGCAAAGCAAAACGTCGACGACGTGCACGACACGCCAGTGAGCCGATTGTTAGCCGCGCCTGTAGCATCTGGGGTCGGTTCTGTCGCCCAGCGGCCAGCTTCCGTTCCCGTCCACTGCGAGTTCGTCCCTTCGCCCGCATCTACCCAATATGGTTTGGCAGCCCAGCCACTCAGCCATGTTCCCGATCCTGCGGCACCGAATTTCGTACCGTCGGAAAGCTCCACAGTCCAGCTTGTGTTGCTTTCGTTCGGAATTGCTAGATCCTCCTTGCCGTCGCCGTTGAAGTCCCCGACAATCGCGCCCGCCTTGCAGGGCGCATGAAGCCAAACACTGGACCCGCTCACGCCGAGTTCTTTGCCATTGGATAGCGCCACCGCATATTCATCGCTGTGACTACACATGACGAGATCGTCGACGCCGTTTCCGGTGAAGTCACCTGCGGCGGCCCATTCGGGTTCTGTTGTCCAGCCGG
>JBAQGH010000100.1:0-29464 GCA_049287685.1 Solirubrobacteraceae bacterium
ATGCGGCCCTGCGGGCGAACGTGCACGCACGTCCCGAACATCAGTTGCGCATCGCCGGGAACAGCACGACCTCGCGAATCGAGGAGCGCCCCGTCAGCAGCATCACGAGCCGGTCGATGCCCACGCCGACACCGCCCGTCGGCGGCATGCCCTGCTCGAGCGCTTCGAGGAACAGCTCGTCGTGGGGTTGGGTCTCCTCGTCACCGGCGAGCGCCAGGCGCGCCTGGGCCTCGAAGCGAGCACGCTGCTCGTCTGGGTCGGTCAGCTCGCTGAACGCATTGGCGATCTCCATGCCCCCGGCGAACGCCTCCCAGCGCTCGGCGAGCCCCTCCTCGGAGCGATGAGCGCGCGCGAGCGGCGACAGCTCGATCGGGTAGTCGAGCACGAACGTGGGCTGGATCAGCTTCGGCTCCACGAACTTCGAGAGCAGGTCGTCGGCCAGCTGCGGCCAGGTAAGCCCATCGGTGGGCATGCCCAAGTCACGCTCGGCGATGGCTGCCACAAGCTCGGGGGCCTCGCGCAGCGCACGCAGGTCGATTCCGGTCTCCTCACGCACCGCGTCGGTGAAGCGCACCCGCCGCCAGGGCGCCTTGAAGTCCAGCTCGCCCTCGTAGCCGACCACGGCGGCCACGCCGGCCACCATCGCCTCCAGGCGTGCGGCCTCGTCGCTGTAGTCGGCGTAGGCCTCATACCACTCGACCACCGTGAACTCGGGATTGTGCTTGGTGGAGAGGCCCTCGTTGCGGAAGTTCTTGCCTAGCTCATACACGCGCTCCAGGCCACCCACGATCAGGCGCTTGAGGTAGAGCTCGGTGGCGATGCGCAAATACAGCTCGCGGTCGAGCGCGTTGTGGTGGGTCGTGAACGGCCGTGCCATGGCACCGCCATAGAGCGGCTGCAGAACCGGCGTCTCGACCTCCAGGAAGCCCTCTCCGTCCAAATAAGCACGCACAGCCGAGACGATGCGGGCGCGATCGGCGAACAGCCTGCGCGCGTCCTCGTTTGCGATCAGATCCAGCTCGCGGCGGCGATGGCGCGTCTCGACGTCGATCAAGCCGGCGTGCTTGTCGGGCGGAGGACGCAACGCCTTGCCGAGGATTTGAAAGCCGTCTACGCGCAGGGTCAGCTCGCCGTGGCGACTGCGCAAAGGCGCCCCGTCGACGCCAAGCAGATCGCCGAGGTCGAGCGACAGCAGTTGCTTGAGCGTATCCGCGCCGAGCACATCCGCACGCGCGTGCAGCTGGATCTTGCCGCTGCGGTCGACGAGATCGAGGAATGCTGCCTTGCCCGCGCCGCGGCGCGCGGCGACGCGCCCAGCTACGCGGTGGCGATCCTCGGTCTCCTGGCCCACCTCCAGATGCTCGTAGGCGGCGCGCACGTGTGAGATCGGCTCGACATCGGGAAAGGCGTAGGGCGCGATCTCGACGCCGCCAGCACGCAGCCGTTGCGCCTTGGCGCGGCGCTCAGCGATCAGCTCGGACAGGCCGTGGGCCGAATGCTCTTCAGCGGCCTCCCCCCCGCGCGCGCGGGGGGCATCGGCTTTTGGAGCCTCTAGACTCGACCGATCAGCCGCCGCGTCCCGACGCCCCTCAGCGTCGTCGCCGACTTGCTCTTTGGAGCCATCCCCCCCGTGCGCGCGCGGGGCATCGGCATCTGAACGATCTCCAGCCAGTCCAGCCAGCTCATCATCGCTCTCGCCCACGACGCGAGAGACTATTTGAGCCCGACGTCGATCTTCGTGATCTTGAGCTTGCGGGCCGGTCCGCGCGGGACCTGCACGGCGACGGTTTCGTTGCGCTTGTGCCCAAGCAGGGCGCGCCCGACGGGCGACTCGTTGGAGAGCTTGGCCTGCTCGGGGTTGGCCTCGGCGGAGCCGACGATCGTGTACTTGACGGACTTGCCGGTCTTTTCGTCCTTGACGTGGACGACAGAGCCGACGCCGACGATGTCGGTTGAGATCTCGGCGGAGTCAATGACGGACGCCATGCGCAGCTTCTCCTGCAATATGGCAATGCGGCTCTCGAGCATGGCCTGCTCGTTCTTGGCGTCGTCGTACTCGGAGTTCTCGGTTATGTCGCCGAACTCGCGCGCCTCCTTGATCCGTTGAGCCACCTCGCGACGCTTGGCGGTCGAGAGCAGCTCGAGCTCCTCTTGGAGCTTCTCCAGCCCTTCGGGAGTGAGGATGACGTCTTTCGGCATATCGGTGGGCGGGAACTAACTCCGCGAGGTTGGCTTGGACGAGAAAAATCCCTGTGGTTCAGGCAGGGACTGTCGCCGTCGGGTGGGCGGCGAGCGCAGCAGTATAGCGAGCGTCATCCAAGCTGGCGGCTCTTTGCAGGGACTCTCCCAAAGCCTTGGCTCGAGGTTTCTCGAGACCCAGGCGAGCGACGTACCACGGGTAGAACTTGCGCAGGTAGCGGGTGGCTCGCGGCGGGCCGAGGTGCTCCACGGCGCGGTCGATCGTCCAGTCCAGCTCCGCCAAGACCTCGGCGCGCGTGGGCGCATCCTCACGCACGCCGAGCAATTGCTCGAACAGCCATGGGTTGCCGAGCGAGCCGCGCGCGAGCATCACGGCGCTGGCGCCGGTCTGCTGGAAGGCGCTGAGCGTGGACCGCGAGTCGTGCAGACCGCCGGTGAGGATCACCGGCGCATCCAGCTCCCGCACGAGACGGGCGGCCAGGGCGTAGTCGGGAACGCCTTTGTGGTGGACGGCGGCCGAGCGCGGATGGAAGGCGATCGCCGCCACTCCCGCCTCGCGCACGAGGCGGTGAGCGAGCTCGAAGCCGCTTGTATCCCCTGGGCGTCGACCGGAACGCAGCTTGACGGTGACCGGCAGACCGCTGCCCTCGCGTGCGGCGCTTGCAACAGCGACCGCGACATCGGGGTCGTCGAGCAGCGCGGCACCGGCGCCCGTCTTGCAGACCTTCGGTACCGGGCAGCCCATGTTCAGGTCGATTGCGTCGGCGCCGGCTCTGGCGACCTCTCTGGCCGCGACACGCATGACGGCCGGGTCCTGCCCGAACAGCTGGATCGAGATCGGACCTTCGTACTCCCGCTCGCGCCTGTCGATGCGCAGCATCTCCACACACGTGCGCTCGTTGCCGTGAAAGATGGCATGCGAGGAGAGCATCTCCGAGACCACCATGCCGGCGCCGTGACGCTTGGCCTGCAGGCGCACGAACCAGTTGCCGATGCCGGCCAGCGGCGCGAGCATCACGCGGTTGGGCACGCTCAGCGGGCCCAACGTCCAGCTATCGGTCAGGCGGGCATCTGCCATACGCCCATGCTACGCCGCGTTCATCTCGTGGATCAGACGCAACCCCGTGAGGGTCAGGAGATCGTCGACCTCGTCGATCTCCTCGGTGAAGGGCACGACCAGGTGCCCGAGACCGCCGGTCGCGACGACCGCGACGCGCGCGCTGAGCTCGTCGTAGATACGGCGCAGGATCGCGTCGACGGCGCCGGCGTAGCCGAATATGACCCCCGAGCGGATCGCATCGATCGTGTTCTTGGCGATCACGCTCTTCGGCGGGGCAAGCTCTACCTTCGGCAGCCGCGCGCCGCGCTCGGTGAGCGCGTCCAGGGAAATCTCCATACCGGTCATCAAGGAGCCGCCGACGTACTCGCCGGCGGCGCTGAGGACGTCGAAAGTGGTGGCGGTGCCAAAGTCCACGCACACGGCGGGGCCGCCGAAGCGCGCGCGCAAGGCGACAGCGTTGACGAGCCGGTCGGCCCCGATCTCGCGCGGGTTGTCGTAGCGGATCGCCATGCCCGTCTTCAGACCGGGACCGACGACGAGCATCTCGTGGCCGAGATAGCGCGCGGCCATCGCCGTCCATTCCGGCTCCAGGTGGGGCACGGTCGAGGACACGATCGAGGCCGACAGATCCTCGAAGGACAGCCCGCGCAACTCGAGCAGGTTGCGCAGCGCGGCGCCCAGCTGGTCGGCCGTCGACTCGCGCACCGTGGCAAAACGCCAATGCTCGAGCAGTTCCTCGCCTTCGAAGGTGCCGAAATGCGTTTGGGTGTTGCCGACGTCGACGACAAGCAGCATGGTCGAGGATTATGGGCCTAGCGCGCCGCCGCTGCATCCTGCGGTCCTGGTCGGCGAGCCAGCCAGGACGCACAGGCTGAGCGATAGGGCCTATGCTGCGGGATGTGAGCGTGAAGCTGTATGCACTACCCGGATCGCACCCCTGCGCGGCCGTCGAGGTGGCGTTGCGACTGAAGTCGATCGACTACCAGCGCATCGACTTGCTGCCACTCTCCCAGCTGGCGATCGGCCCGTTGCGCTACGGAGGCAACACGGTGCCAGGCTTGCGCATCGACGGTGAGCGCCTGGCCGGCTCGCGCACGATCATGCGCCGTCTCGACGCGCTCGCGCCCGAGCCGCCGTTGCTGCCGCCGCTGTCGGACGCTGTAGCACGCGCACGTGTGTTGGAGGCCGAGCGCTGGGGCGACGAGGTGCTGCAGAGCGTGCCGCGGCGGCTGCTCGACGCGGCATGGCTGCGCGACGCTGCCTCCATGGAGAGCTATGCGGGCGACACGAAGCTGCCGCTGCCGCGCCCAATGCTGCGCCCGGCGCTACCGCTGACAGCCAAGCTGATGGCCAAGCGCAACAAGGCCGACGACGCCAAAGCCAAGGCCGACCTTGCGGCGTTGCCCGCGCAGCTGGAGCACATCGACGCTTGGATCGCGGACGGCGTGCTCGGCAGCGAGCAGCCCAACGCTGCCGACCTGCAGATCGGCAGCTCGATCCGCCTGTTGATGACGATCGCGGACGTACGGCCACTGATCGAAGGACACAAGGCCCAGAGCCTCACGCGCTGGTTTGAGCCGCAGGCCGGCGAAGTGCCTGCGGGTACGCTGCCGGCGCAGTGGTTGCCGACGCCGCCGGCGACCACCTGAGCGCGACCGACTCTCAGCAGTAAGTAAGCCAAACGAGCCCTCTCGGACTGGACCCTTTGCCACGCTCGGGTGGTCGCCGGGAAGTAATCGCTTGATGCCGGAGTCATTCACGGCAGCGCGCGAATGGCGGGTTGTGCGCTGGTCGCTGCCGCAGAGCCGACGAAGGGATCGCGAGATACCCGTCGGGCGGAGCAGGCGCCCGAAGCACCGCCTTCCCGATATCGAACGACAGGAGACAACCCAGTGCCCAGACCTTCGATTCTTGCTCTCGCTGGCATAGCGCTCGTCGTCGCCGGCTGCGGCGGCTCCAGCAACAGCTCCTCCAGTTCCAACACCGCAAGCGCTCCGGCGGCCACCACCGCAAGCGCCGAACAGACGGCAAGCTCATTCCTCGCGCCGCTCAAGACCGTCTCGACGGTTGCCTCCACGGTGCCGACCAGCGGCGATGTCAACCCCTACGGGATCGTGCTCGTGCCGACCAGCACCGGCAAGCTCCACGCGGGTCAGCTGCTGGTCAGCAACTTCAACGACAAGGCCAACAATCAAGGGACCGGCACGACCATCGTCCAGATCAGCTCGGCCGGCCGGCAATCGCTGTTCTCGAGCATCAACGCGAGCTCGCTCCCTGGCAGTTGTCCCGGAGGGGTGGGCCTCACGACCGCGTTGAGCGTGCTTCCGGGTGGCTACGTGGTCGTCGGGAGCTTGCCCACCAGCAACGGCAAGTCAGCCACAGCGCAACTTGGCTGCCTGATCGTGCTCGACTCGAGCGGCAAGCCTGTGAGCACGATCTCAAGCCCACAGATCGCGGGACCGTGGGACATGGCCTCCACGAGCCAGGGCAACGAAACGACGCTGTTCGTCAGCAACGCTCTGAACGGCGGGGCCGCCAAAGGCGTTCATACCGTGAAGGACTCCACTGTCGTGCGCCTGCGCCTGCAATCAGGGGTAGGCCAGCCGCCGAAGGTCCTCAGCGAACAGGTCATCGCCGACAAGATCCCTTGGCGCGACGATCCCGAAGCGCTTGTGATCGGCCCAACCGGCGTCGCACTTGCGAGCAACGGCACTCTGTATCTCGCCGACACGCTCGACAGCCGCATCGCCGCGATACCCGACGCGATGACGCGCACCAGCCCAGTGGCGGACGGCGGCAACACGGTCACCGAAGGGGGGCATCTCGAGCAGCCACTCGGGCTGACGCTCGCTCCGAACGGCAACATCCTGACCACCAATGCCGGCGACGGCAACATGGTCGAAACGACTCCGGCCGGTAAGCAGGTCGTCGTGCGCACGGCCGATCAGAAGACCGGGGCCGGCTCGCTGTTCGGGCTGGTAATTGCTCCCTCAGGGAAGGGCATCTACTACGTCGACGACGGCGAAAACACGTTGCGCCTGTTGCACTGAACGCTGTAGCGCCTCGGAAGGTTGTGGGCGCCCAGGCGTCAATATAGGCAACGCCCACAACAGAGGAGACTCGATGAACAGTGCACAGCAGAACCAGATAGCGCGCTCGTCCCGAAGACGACGGTGGCGACCTTCGGGCCTGCTTGTGACAGTTATGGCCACCACGCTGGTGTTTGCCGGCTCGCTGGCCGCGATGGCGCTTGCGGCCGGCAACGCCGCGACGGTCAGCTCGGCGTCGAACTCGACACTCGGTGAGCAGATCGTCGTCGACGCGCAGGGGCGTACGCTCTACGCTTTGAGCCCGGAGACCGCGCATCATCTGTTGTGCAAGAGCAGCCAATGCCTGAAATTTTGGCCGCCGCTGACCGTCCACTCAGGTAAGACCAAACTCCTGGCCGGGCCTGGCGTGCACGGCCATCTTGCAATTCTGCGGCGCAGCAACGGCGTGTTGCAGGTCACGCTCGGCGGGCTGCCCCTGTATCGCTACTCGGGCGACCAAGCCAAGGGCGACGCAAACGGTCAGAGCATCCATAGCTTCGGCGGTACCTGGCATGTGCTGAGCGCGACCAGCAGCGCCAGCCCAGCGACACCCGCCAAACCAACCACGCCCAGCCCGACGCCTGAATACGGCTACTAGCGGCGAACGAATGGCGGGGCGGGCTACTTGACCGCCCCGCCGGAAGCGTTGAGCGCGTACCACACGCCGCCGAACTGCTTGACCCCAACGTAGGATGTCTTCCCGGGACCGCGGTCTCCGCTGTAGAGGTAAAGCGGGTGACCGGCGTAGGTGACCTGCCCGCCGGAGGTGGAGAGCAGGGAAGCCCTGACGCCCGAACCGGCGGTGGGCCTGCTCGCCCTCAGCGACGGCCATATTTCTGAGCATCCCCTGATCGATGCGCAACTGCTCTTGTTGGCGTGGTCACGTGTGAACTCGTACAGCGTTCGGCCCGAGCTGCTGACGAGAATGCTGCCGAGGCTTGAGTGACGCAGTTGCACGGTTGCCGCGCTGCTCGAGCGCGCACTGGGGATAGACGGCTTCGCGCTCGCAACCGTCACGGCACCCGCCGTGACGGCGAGGGCAACGGCCAGGATGACGTATGGTCGCTTCATGGTTCCTCCGAATGTGTCGGGGTGGTGGGCGTATGGACATCATGTCTCCCTATAGACACCGACAACCCCGCGAACCTTCCGCCCGACACGCGTTCGGCTCGATCCGGAGCGCGCCGCTCGATCCAAGTCTTCCGCCCAACGCACGTGCGGCTCGATCGACTCTGACGCCAGTCGGCGTGCACTCTCAGGTGACCGTCGAATTGCCCTCGCTCCAGCTGGCCAACCTCAACAACGTGGCGCTGGAGACACCACGGCCCGAGACGACGCATAGGTGGCTGTCGCGCAGCCACGTGACCACAGCGACACCATGCTCGTCAAACAGCCGGTAGGACACGCCGCCACGCCATGCGACGACGCCGCCCATCCTCAGCGCCGGGGCACCGGTGAAGATCGCGTAGCCGACACGGCGACCGCCACCGTTCGCGTAGAAGACCGTCGTAACCGCGCGCCCGTCGATCCGGTCGACGCGTGCCCCGGTGCTGTGCCAACCGAAGCGCTCACCCCAATACGGGAACGGCACGCGGTCGACAGCGACGTCGAGCTGGGCGTGACGAGTGAGGCTCTCGCGCGGCGCCGGAAGCGTCGCAGCGCGCAAGGTCGGCGCAACCGTCTGGCCCACGGTCAGCGCCGCCGCGCCGCCGCCGCCGCCGCCAAACGCGATCGCAAGGACGATGGCCGCCACGACGGCAATCGCTCCCACGCCGGTGAGAACCGGAAAAGAGAATCGTTGCCCGAGATGCCTACGTGCGTGGCGAGGACCCCCATGACCGGCCACGAGCGAGTCGATCCGCTGGTGCAGCGATTGCGGTGCGGGCGCATCGAATGAGCGCACCAGCTCGGCGATGCGCTGTTGGTCCTCTTCGATGTTGGAGGGCATGTCGGTCATGGCGTTCCTCTACTGGGCAAGACTCCGGCTGGCCGCGTCTCATTCCCGCGGACCGCCTGGCTTGGTGGACGCTGGTTTGCGGGAGAGCCCTCGAGACCGGGAGAGCCTCGCTTTGCGGGAGAGCCTCGCATTGAAGATCGCGCCGCGGAGGAATCGGACTCAGAGCGCGCTGTCCCATCCGCCGCGGGCGCGAGCCGCTCAGCCACCTGCTTGCGCGCCCGGAACAGCCTGGTCGTGATCGTTGCCTCGCGCACACGCAATGCTCGTGCAGCTTCCTTGTAAGAGAGGCCGAGCACGTCCACGGCCACCAACACAAGGCGACGATCCTCCGGAAGCCCCGCAATCGTGGCGTATACCTCCTGCATCTCCAGTGCACGCTCGGGCTCGCCCAGCTGCCGAGGATCGGCGGGGTTGACGTCCTCGAGCGTGGCCACGGTCACGGGTCGTCTGCTCGCGGTGCGGCGGTTCGTGAAGAACGTGTTGCGCAGCACGCGCATCAAGTAGTACAGATCGTCGTCGCCGGTGAGAACTCGGGGCCTAGCCAGCACCCGCGTAAACGTCTCCTGCACCAGGTCCTCGGCATCCTCGCGCGAGCCGCACAGCGCCCAAGCGGCACGATAGAGCCGGTCCACGTGTTGCGTCAGCGACTGTGGGTCCAGGGTGCGCATTGGCTGGTGGCGGAAGAGCAATCCTCGCGGCGCCGCGACGGTCTCCCCACCCTGCGACTGTAGCGCCAACTCCGACCGCGCTTGCGCCTCACCCGCTCTCGCCGTCCGCGAACAGGGCGCGGTGGACGTTGCCCGTCGGCGAAGGACCGGAAGGAAAGTTCCTGCCCGGAGTCCTTGTCAGTACAGCGGGACCCACACGCAACCGCACGGTGCCGAATCCTCACAGGAGTGAATACATGCGCAATCTACTGAAGCTGTCCCTTCCAGCAATCGCCGCGTCGCTCCTGATCGCCGCCTGCGGCAGCAGCTCATCCAGCAACTCGACCAGCTCGGCCAGCTCGGCCGCCAGCACACAGCCCGCCGCGCAGACAAGCAGCGGCTCGTCAAGCGCCGTCCTCGTGAAGAGCGCCTCCAACTCGCTCGGCACGATCCTGGTTGACAGTCAGGGGATGACTCTGTATCACCTCAGCGGCGAGCAGAACGGCAAGTTCATCTGCACCAGCACGGCCTGTCTCGGTGTGTGGCACCCGCTCGTCGCGCCGTCCAGCGGCGCTCCTAGCGGCGAAGTCGGCTCGCTCGGGACCGTGAAGCGCCCCGAAGGGACCATGCAGGTCACCTACAAGGGGACGCCGCTGTACACGTTCACAGGGGACCAGCAGTCTGGTGAAACCAAGGGTCAGGGGATCAAAGACGTAGGCACCTGGAGCGTCGTCGCGACTAGCTCCAACAGCACCCCCGCGACGAGCACAAGCAGCACCCCGGCGGCACCCGCGCCGAGCACGGGCGGCTCCCAAGAATCCTCGAGCGGCGGCGGCTACGGCTACTGAGCCCTCGCGGCTGGGTCAGTAGCACAGCGCTCGTGGGTGCGCCAAGCCGGCCCCGGGCGCTGGCCGCCGGTTGTTTGTGCGCGGTCGCGCTCGGCGGATGCGCAAGCCAGGCCGGGTCGGCGGCAACAACGCAAAGTGCTGGGCGGACAGCGATCGAGCGCTATATGGGCGAAGTCGAGCCGATCAGGCTTGCGGTCAACAGACTCCTAGGTGAGGCCGACCCGATCCTCGAGGCGTTTCACGACCAACGCATCTCGCCCGACGAGGCCGCCCGGCGGATGGGCCAGCTAGAGCAGCGGTTTGCGGCCTACGCAGTAGATATCGCGGCGGTCGATCCGCCAACCACCCAGCTGCGCGCTCTCAACGCCGGTTACGCCAACACCTACGTGTTCGAGGACGCCTACCTGAGCGCGCTCGTCGCCGGCCTCGCCGACGGCGAGCTCGCCGACCTGCCCAACACGCAGGCAGCCCAGCGCGCCGCGATCATCCGCTGGCGCATCGGCCTGACCGTCCTCGCCCACGCCGCCGACGCGCCCCTGCCGGCCGACATCCAACAAGCAGGCCGCGGCGAGATCGCACCGTCTCCCAACGGCAGCTAGAGGTGGCGAGCCAGCACCAGTGGCGTGTGAGCCCGCGTGAGCTGTGGCGAGGATTCAAGCGTCTTACCCAACTCGGATGGCCAAGGGACTTCCCGATCGTACAGTTCCCCAACGCGCCGCTCATCGTCGCGTTCCTCGCAGGCACTGCGGCTGCTCGCACGCATGACCCAGGCCACGCCTATCTGGCCGCGATCTCCTTCCTCGCATTTGGCATATGGGCTTATGAGGAGCTACTGCACGGCGTCAACTGGTTCCGCCACCTGCTTGGCCTTGGATATGGGATCGCCACCATTGTGCACCTCGCGCTCGCGCTAGGAAGCTAGAGCGCCAAGCGAAGCTCACGCGAAAACACTGCGGGAAGGATCTCTGCGCACGGGAGTCTTTAGGGGATGACGACGAGCCGGGATGCCGCTGCGCCATGCACGGCGCCCAGCGACTGCCCTGGGGACATCAGCACGAGAAAGGTGGGTTCACGATGAGACCGCGCACGCTTTTGCTTTTCGCCCTTGCTGGGCTGATGGGGGCGGCGGTGGCTGTGTTGCCGGCGCTCGCTGCCGGGCCGTCTGAAGTGAAGCTCGAAGTCAACGACAACTGCGACGGCTTCACTAACTGGCCGTGCTGGACGAGGATAGGTGGGAGCCCGAACTACGTCCCATCTGTATCGATCGCAACCGGCGGCGTCGTGGCGTTCTCGGACGAAACGGGCAAGGAAGCGAACATCAACTGGACGAGCACGCCGAGCGGGCCGCCCACCTGTTCGTCGGGAGTGCCCGTGAGCCCGACCCTCCCGAAGACCGGCTGGAAAGGCGAATGCAAATTCGAACAGCCTGGGACTTACATGTTTGAAAGCTCGACCCTCTACGACATAGCCGACAACTACACCAAATACGAAATCGTTGTGGGAGGCGCCAGCACCACCTCCACCACGACGACTACAACACCGACCACGACAACCCCTACGACAACTACCCCGACCACAACCACACCGACGGCTACAACGCCGACGACAACTATGCCGACCACTACGACTACAACGCCGACGGCCACGACATCCACCCAGCCCTCCGGCGGAGGGGCCTCCATGGCCACGACGCCAGGCTCGATCGAAAGGCCTCCCCCGTCGGGCGGGGGCAGCCCGCCCGCGACGCTTACGCTGGCGAAAGCTCAGCATGGTGACACCGTGCATGGCACGGTCCAGATCCCCGCCGCCGAGGGTGGCGCGCGCCTGGAAGTCGAACTGCTCGCCCAAGGCGCCTCGCTGGCCAAGGTCAAACGACCTAGCAGCTCACGCGTCGGGCGGTTCGTCCGCTCCTCGGCGCCCGCCGGCACGGTTTCCTTCACGGTCCCGCTCGACGCTCAGGCCAAGAGCGCGCTGCGCCATCGCCACAAGCTCGCGCTCACCGTGAAGATCGTGCTCACACCCAAGCACGGCACGGCTATGACCCTCACGCGAAGCCTGGTTCTACGATGAGACCGCGCACGCTTTTGAGACCACGCATGCTTGTGCTTTTCGTCCTGGCTGGGCTGGCAGGGACGGCGGTGGCCGTGCTGCCAGCGCTCGCTGCCGCGCCGTCCGAAGTGAAGCTCGAAGTCGCCCCAAACTGCAACATCAGCGGCTGGGCGTGCTGGAACCCCAAGGGGAGCTCCGAAGGGAACGTGGGGTTCAACGAAGTCGCGCCTTTTAAGCTCGCCCAGGGCGGCACCATCTCCTTCGAAGACAAAGACTCCCAAGCGCCCACCGACGTGATCTGGAAGGGCTCGGCGCGGCCGAGCTGCACGGGAGTCGTGGAAGCGCCACCGACCAAAACAGACTGGAGCGGCACGTGCACCTTCGCTACCGCTGGCGAATACGAATTCGAAAGCGAAGGTCTGTTCAACGACGGCACCAGTAACTACACCAAGTACAAGGTGATCGTCGAAGGCGCCAGCACCGGCACAACCCCCACGACGCCAACCACAACCACACCGACGACCACAACGCCGACCACCCCCACGACGCCGACCGAACCCAGCTCCGGCTCGCCTTTGGAAGGAGGATCCAAAGCACTCAAGCTCGCCGGCAGCCAACACGGATCGACCGTGCACGGGCAGGTCAACGTGTCCCAGGCCGGCTCCGGCGGACGGCTGGAAGTCGGCCTGTTCGCCGCCGGCGCCTCGCTGGCCAAGGCGGGGCACCCTGCGCAGGTGCGCATCGGGCGGCTGCTGCGCTCGTCGCTAAAAGCGGGCAACGTGCCCTTCTCCGTGCCCCTGACCGCCAAGGGCAAGGCCGCGCTGCGCCACCATCGGCGCCTGGCGCTGACGGTAAAGATCACGCTCACACCGCTGCACGGCGCGGCGGTGACGATCACCCGCGGCGTCGTCGTGCACGCATGAAACTCAGCCAAGCGGTCAGTCTGAGGGGAGGGCGCGCACTCCCCTCATCAGTCGGATTTTATCGCGCCCGGAGGCACCAGCACGAGCCACGACAGCAAGCCCTCACACCGACAAAGGCGACCCGGCCCAACGAACGCCTTCGCTGACCGGGAGCAAGGCCAGAGCATCGGAGAGCCGTAGCCCGTCAGGGGTGGCCAGCTCGAAGTCGAGCTCGAGCGCGGGGATCAATACAAAGCGACGGTTTAGCACCTGCTCGTGCGGCAGCGTCATGCGCTCGTGCGCGAGTGCGAGTCCGCCAAGCAACAGGATGTCGATGTCGATAGCTCGCGGCCCATGTCGCACACCTTCGCTCGCACGCCCCAGGTCAGCCTCCAAGCGCTTGACGGCATCGAGCAACTCGAGCGGCTCGAGCGCTGTCTCCACAAGCACGCACGCATTCAGGAAACTCGGCTGATCAAGCACCTCGCCGACCGGGTCGGTGTCGTACACCGAGGAGGCGACGATCACCCGTACGCTGACGGACGCCAGAGCGTCGACAGCAGCCTGTAGGTGGCTACGCCGATCGCCGACGTTCGATCCGAGGCCGAGCAGTCCGCTGTGCATGGGCATGTAGGGCTGCAGGCTATTCGAGCAAAGGCGACAACGCTGGCGCAATTGCCTCCCCTCAAACCCCAATAGTGGTAGAATAAACCACTATGACTTTCGTACTGGATCGCGGTGCCGGCGCATGGGAGATACGCGAGTCGCACACAACCGCGGCGGGACCCCGTAGCCGCACGCTCGCGACATTCAGGACGTTGACGCCTGAGACGATCGCCCACGCCCAAGCGCGGTCCTCGAAGGATCTCGATGCGAGCAAGCTGCGTCAGGCCGCACGGCGTGCGGGCGCGCCAGTAGCAGCCCCTCCTTCTGATCGCTCAGCGGGAGAGCTGCTCAACCAGCTGGCCAATGGCCAGCGGCCGCGGCCGCTGCTGGCCCGCCTGCTTGTGCAGGCGTTGTCACAGGATGGAGGTCAACCAACAGACAACTTCCAGGCCGCCGCCGCTTGGATCACGGCCTCGAGCGAGCGACGGGGAGAGACCCTGCGCGACCTGCTGCTGTTGAGCGACTACCTCCCGCGAGCGAGGACGCGCGAGCACCAGCGCTTCCCACGTATCGCTTCGCGCGCCATATGAGTGAGCCCAGCCTGCCCGAGAAGATCGTGGCGATCCATGAGCAGCTGACGCGAGCGAAAACTCCACACGCCTTCGGGGGCGCGCTGGCGCTCGCCTACTATGCCGAGCCGCGTGCGACGATTGACGTCGATCTCAACCTGTTCGTCGCCCCCAGCTCATACCCGGACATCGAGCGGGACCTGGCGAGGATTGGAGTCGGCGACGGAGTGGATATACAGGTCGTAGAACGCGACGGCCAATGTCGTCTGCGCTGGGGCAATACTCCGATCGATCTGTTCTTCGCGTATGACGCGCTCCACGATGCCATGCGCCGGGCGAGCAGAAGCGAGCCCTTTGGCGAAACTAAGATCCCGATCCTCGCCCCTGAGCACCTGTTGGTGTGCAAGGCGATCTTCAACCGTCCCAAGGACTGGCTGGACATCGAGCAGATGCTCGTCTGTGTTGAGGACCTCGACTTGACGGAAGTGCGCACCTGGCTCGACCGAATCGTAGGAGCCGACGATCCGCGCAGAGAGCGCCTCGACCATGTGGCCGAGGCGTGCGAGACCTGAGTGAACCGCGCCCCACCCAGCGCGGGAGGGCTCGCGTGCCCTATTTGGATGCCGCGCGCGGGGCACTCACTTTGCGGACCACAACTTCACGCCGCCCTCGACCGAGATAGCCCCTCGCTACTCCCTCGCCTCCCTCCAGACCTCCACGGAGACGTCCTCTACGGGCAGCGGAATAGGCGGCTCGGGCTTTGAGGCCTTCACCCACACGCCCTCCAGCTCGAAGTCGGCGAGCAGGCGATCGGCGATCGCGCTGCAGAGACGCTCGAGTGTCCGGTAGGAGCGTTGCTGGGCGACAAGCGCCACCAGCTGGCAGACCTCGGCGTAGTCGACCGTGTCCTCGACACGGTCGGTGACGGTGGCGTCGGTTTCGCCCACGTCCAAGCGCAGGTCGAGCAGCAGGCGCTGACCAATCTCGCGCTCGGCCTCACTCACCCCGTGATGCGTATAGAGCGAGAGGCCGCTGATCTCGATCGTGACGGTCTCGAAGCCATCCTCCTCGTCGTCATCGTCCTCTTCGAAGGGGTCGTGCCCCTCTGCCTCCTCGGGCAGATCGTCCCGCTCGCCCCCAGGCGAGTCGGCACCGCGCCGACCCTCCTCATCGCTCAGCTCGTCGTGGGGCTCGCCGTCCATTTGCCGCTCAACGTAGCACTCGCCACCGCCAGCCCAGCCGCCACCGGCGCCACGTCGTGCACACGAAACACGCTCGCTCCCCGCTCCAGCGCCATCACGTTCGTCGCGATCGTACCTGCCAAGCGATCGGCAACATGCAACTGTTTGGTTGCATGCGCTGCTAAATGCGCACCGGGCATTTGAGATGTAACAAGCGCCTCCCCTCCGCGCGCGGGGGAGGAAGCCATTTTGCGAGATGCCACAACCCCAAGGAAGCTCTTGCGCGAAGTGCCGACGACCACTGGCCTGCCGAGCGCCACGAGCTCCTCCAGGCGACGCAACAACTCCAGGTTGTGCGCAACGGTCTTACCGAAGCCGATGCCCGGATCGAGCAGGATGCGTCGCTCCTCGATGCCCTCCCCCACCGCGAACGCCATGCGCTCCTCCAGAAACGCCTTCACCTCGTCAACTACATCCGTGTATGAAGACCCATCCACCCCGCGCTGCATCGTGCGCGGCGATCCGAGCATGTGCATCAGGCAACAGTCGGCGCCACTTGCGGCAACTACACCCGCCATCTCGGGATCGGCGCGCAAAGCACTGACGTCGTTGACGAGTGTTGCGCCGGCGGCAATCGCAGCTTGCGCTACGGCTGCCTTGGAGGTATCGATCGAGATCTGCGTCGTGCCGACTCGCTGAGACAAGCCCTCTAGGACCGGCACAACCCGGCGCAACTCCTCCTCCACACCGACAGGCTCGGCTCCGGGGCGCGTCGATTCGCCGCCGACATCGAGGATATGCGCCCCCTGCTCGACAAGCTCGACGCCATGGTCTATGGCAGCTTGCTCGTTCAAGAACAAGCCACCATCCGAGAACGAGTCGGGGGTCACATTGACCACCCCCATGACGCGGTAGGACAAGCTCAGGTAACGGAGGGTCCGCTGGGGTCCGACCCGGTCATGTCGGCCGTGCCGCCCGCCAAACCTGGGCGCGGCAGCGGGCGCGGCGCCTCGCGACCGGCGCGGTCGGCCTGTGCCGGCGGAACCGGCAGCTCGGGCGCGGGGGCCTCCTCGGCGCCAAAGACTTCCTCCTCGCTCTTGCCGTCGAGCAGGGCGATGAACTCCTCCTTCTCGATCGTCTCACGCTTGACGAGGACCTCGGAGATTTTCGTCAGATCGTCTTTGTGCTCGGTCAGGATCGTCTTGGCGCGCTGATGGGCAGACTCGACGATGCGCCGCACCTCGTCGTCGATCTCGCGCGCGATCTCGTCTGAGTAGTCGGGCTCGGTCGAGAACTCGCGGCCGAGGAACGGCTGGCCGTGCTCGTGGCCGAACACGCGCGGGCCCAGCTTCTCGGACATGCCGAAGCGCATCACCATCTGCTTGGCGGTCGCGGTCACCTTCTCCAGGTCGTTGGAGGCGCCGGTCGTTATCTCCTCGAAGACGATCTCCTCGGCGGCGCGGCCGCCCAGAGTCATCGCCATCGTGTCGTTGAGCTCGGCGCGCGTGGTCAGGAAGCGGTCTTCCTGGGGCATCGAGATCGTGTAGCCGAGCGCCTGGCCACGCGAGATCACGGAGATCTTGTGGACCGGGTCTGAGTGCTCGAGGAAATGGCCGACGATCGCGTGGCCCATCTCGTGATAGGCAGTGATCAGGCGCTCCTTCTTGCTCATCACACGCGTCTTCTTCTCGGGGCCGGCGATCACGCGCATGATCCCCTCCTCGAGCTCTTCCTGGCCGATCTCGCGCTTGCCGATACGCGCTGAGAGCAGCGCGGCCTCGTTGATGAGGTTGGAGAGATCTGCTCCGGTGAAGCCGGGCGTCTGGCCGGCGAGGGCGTCGATGTCGATGATCTTGGCGAGCGGCTTGCCGCGCGTGTGGACCTCGAGGATCTTGGAGCGACCCTTGCGATCGGGGCGATCGACGGCGATCTGGCGATCGAAGCGGCCGGGGCGCAAAAGCGCCGGGTCGAGGATGTCCGGCCGGTTGGTGGCCGCGATCATGATGATGTTGTCCTTGGCCTCGAAGCCGTCCATCTCGACCAAGAGCTGGTTGAGGGTCTGCTCGCGCTCGTCGTGACCGCCGCCGAGACCCGCGCCGCGGTGACGGCCGACGGCGTCGATCTCGTCCATGAAGATGATGCACGGGGAGTTCTGCTTGGCCTGCTCGAACAGGTCGCGCACACGCGAGGCGCCGACGCCGACGAACATCTCCACGAAGTCAGAGCCCGAGATCGAGAAGAACGGCACGCCCGCCTCGCCGGCTACGGCGCGTGCGAGCAGCGTCTTGCCCGTCCCAGGTGGGCCGTACAGCAGCACGCCGGTGGGTATTCGCGCGCCGAGCGCTTGGAACTTCTTGGGGTTCTCCAGGAACTCCTTGATCTCGTGCAACTCCTCAACGGCCTCGTCGACCCCGGCGACGTCACGGAACGTGATCTTGGGGGAATCGGCGGAGAGGCGCTTGGCGCGCGACTTGCCGAACGACATGACGCGGGAGCCTCCGCCTTGGACCTGGTTGATTAGGAAGAACCAGAAGCCGAGGATCAGGACGAGCGGCAACAGATACGTGAGCAGCGACGGCCAGATGCTCGTCTTGTTGGATTCGACGTTGAACTTCGTACCGGGACCGGCTTTTTCGAGATCGGCGATCAGCGTTGGTGCGGCCTGGTCGACGTAGCCGACTTCGAATTTTTCCTTGTTGTTCAGTTCGACGGCAACCGAGTTGTCTTTGACCTTCATCTCCGCCGACTTGACTTCGTGGCGCGGGATGTTTTCGGTGACGAGCGTCCTGTAGCTGTGTTCCGGCCCTTTCTGAGCGGGCGAGACGAACACCTTCGAGATGAAGAAGGCGAGCACGACCACGATCAAAATCGGGAAAGCGGCGCTCTTGAAGAATCGGCTCATGGGCTTAGATCCTGGTTGCCAACAACGTTGGAGGTGCCGACCGCCAGTGCATCAGCGTACCACGAGAGGCCTGAATTCCCGGTCGTTTCCGACCACGAGCGCATACGCTGAGACCGGATGCGTTGGGGCGTACATGCGGCGGAGTTATTGGGATAGAAGTTCGTGCCCATAGGTCTTCTAACGCTCAAGCACGGCAACGAACGGGAGGTTGCGGTGGCGCTCAGCGTAATCGAGGCCGTAGCCGATCACAAAGCGGTCGGGTATCTCAAAGCCCACATAGCGGGTAGGTAGATCGACCTTGCGGCGGTCGGGCTTTGTCAGCAGTGCACAGACCTCGAGCGATGCCGGATTGCGCGAGCCAAGGTTGCGCAACAGGTACTGCAAGGTCAGGCCGGAGTCGACGATGTCCTCGACGATCAGCACGTCGCGGCCCTCGATCGGGATGTCGAGATCCTTGAGGATGCGCACCACTCCGGAGGAGTCGGTGGCCGAGCCGTAGGAGGCGACGGCCATGAAGTCAACCTCGACCGGGATGTCGATGAAGCGCATCAGGTCGCTCAAGAAGAAGACGGCGCCCTTGAGGACGCCGACGAGTAGCAGCGGGCGCCCGGCGTAATCGCGCGAGATCGCCTCGCCAAGCTCGCGCACGCGCCGGCTCAGATCCGCCTCGCCGACAAGCACCTCGCCCACCTCGGAGGTCTCCTCGGAGGCCGCCGAGACGACACGCTCTGGTATGGGCACCACGCGAGGGAGTGTATTGACCGCCGGGCCGGCGTCGCTTATGGGCCCTGTCCGCCCGGATCTTCGGCATCCGCTTGGCCCTGCTCGGGCGAAGCCTCACACTCGCCTGTCTGTCCTGCTTGGGCGGTCCCCGCGAAGGGGCGCGGCGGGCGCTGCTCGCGCGGCTGGATCGCGACCATGCGCAGCTTGCCGTCCTCGACCACAGCGCTAGCGAGGCCGCCGACGTGCAGCTCCGCTCGACCACCGCGCGCTCCGAGCGCGAGGATCTCGCCAACGCGCTCGCCGGCCCGCGGAGCAAGCTTGCCGCTTGCCTGCTCGGCTAGGCGGATGACCACGAGCCGCTGCAATGCCGGCGCCAGCTGTCTCAGGCGCTCGATCGCGATGCTCGCGCCTGCGCCCAGCTCGGCATCTACCAACGCGTCGAGCAGCTCGGTCTCCTCGCGCAAGAGCGCGGCGGTGCGCAGGACGTTGGCCTGCGCCGCCGGATGCACCGCGTCGAGCGCCTTGACGAGCCCGTGGCGCACGCGGGTGCGGGCGTAGAGCTCGCTGTCGTTGCTCGAGTCCTCGTGCCATGCGAGCTTCAGCTCCTGGCAGTAGGCGGCTGTGTCCTGGCGCGTCAGCCCCAACAACGGGCGCACAAGCCGTCCCTCGCTCGATGCCATCCCGAGCAGCGCCCGACGCCCGGGCGAAGAGGCAAGGCGGTAGAGGATCGTCTCGACCTGGTCGGTGGCGGTGTGACCTGTTGCGATCAGAGTCCAAAAAGGGCGATGCCCCCCGCGCGCGCGGGGGGCATCGTGTTTTGCGACACCGTCTCCCGCCACGCCAAGCTCGGTGGAAGGCGACGCGCCGCCCAAGGACCCGCCGGCCTGCCCCCCGCGACGTGCGTCGAGCCGTCGCGCCAACTCACGCGCCGCCGCGTAGCGCAGCTCACGCGCCCACGCGTGCAGGTTGCCGGTGGCCTGCACTTCCCTGCTCGCCGGCACCACCTCGATTTCCACCCCTAACAGCGCACACAGCTCGCGGCAGTGGCGCTCGTCCTCGTCTGACTCGGCTCGCAGCCCATAGTTGACATGCAGTGCGTGCACCTGCTCCGCCCCGCACAGTGCGACCGCGACGTCGAGCAGGCAGACAGAGTCGCGCCCGCCGGAGAGCATCGCGACGACACCGCAGCCCAAAGAAAGCAGGCCACCGGCTCGCACGCGCTCGTGTACCTCGGCGGCGGTCATAACTACACGACCTCGGCGACAGTCACTATTCCTCCAGCTCGACGACGCTCAGAGCACAGGCCTGCCATGGACCAGTTCCTACTCCTCGCGTGGGAACGCATGGAACAGCTCCACCGGCTCGGAGAAGCCCTTCAAGCCGATTTCGCCGATCAGCTCGAAGCGCAAGCCGCTTGTGCCGCGAGCGGTATCCACGCCGCTGGCCGCGTCCACCACCTGGCGCGTGACGAGCACCTCGCCGCCGGCGGCCCGTGCGACCACGCGCGCTGCCTGGTTGACGTCGCGCCCGTAGTAGTCGCCGTCGCGGTAGAGCGCCTCGCCGGTATGGACGCCGATGCGCGGCGCCGGCACGTCTGGAGAAAGCGCCGCTTGGAAATCGACCGCCCACTGCGTGAGCGCGAGCGCGTCGGAGCCCACGACCATCACCTCGTCGCCGAGCGTCTTGATCACGCGGGCGTCGATCGGCAGCGAGTGCTGCACGGAGTCCACGAAGCGTTCCACGACGCCGACGGCCTCCTCGTCGCCGCGCTCCTCGGTCAGGCGTGTATAGCCGGCGAGGTCGGCGAAGGCGATCACCACGCGCATGCGCCCCTCCTCAGGCACGCCGCCGGCCAGCTCGGCCTCCATATGGCCGATTACGTCCTGCTCGATGAAATGCCCAAGAAAGCGCCCGTGCAAGTAGCGCATGAACGGTGCCGCGAACGGCAGCAGCTCGCCGGCGAGACCCTCCATCGCCTCGGCCATCTGCACCCCGGGGATGCCCTCGCGCATCATCGGCTCGTGCACGTAGATGTGGATCAGCCGTACCTCGGCGTCGGCAATCTGGGCAAGCGTCTGCCCATACACGCGAGCCAGCTGCAGGAACGCGACCTCGGGCAGGCCGGAGTTGAGCATCGCCGCGATGTAGCGCAGCATCTCCATGTCTTCCTCGGTGATCGAGTCGACCGACAGCGTGCTCAGGCCGAGGCTCATGTAGATGCGCTCGATCAGCTGCTCGTCGATGTCAGCCTCGCGCGCGGCCTGCCTGAGCGTGTAGCGGCCCTCCTGCGGCGCGAACATGCCCTGCACATAGCCGGCCAACTGCCCGCTCTCGCTCGCCCGGCGGATCTGCTCGATCGTATGCCCGCGCTCGCGCAAACGCCCGACGATGCGCACCTGCGCCACCGCCGCCGGAGTCCAGGCCCCCTCGTATTGGGGGATCAGCCCCTCCTTCACCCAACGCCTGACCGTCGCGGCCGAGACGCCGGCTCGCGATGCCACCTCGGC
Organism: Solirubrobacteraceae bacterium; assembly: GCA_049287685.1. Classification (GTDB taxonomy): domain Bacteria; phylum Actinomycetota; class Thermoleophilia; order Solirubrobacterales; family Solirubrobacteraceae; genus Palsa-744. The sequence continues at coordinate 21,240 of JBAQGH010000100.1, forward strand.
CAGCGTGGGCTCGCTTGCCCCGCCTTCGGCCTGCTCGCTTGTCGTGGACGTCGCCATCAGCCGCAGTCTAAAGTCGCGAGACGTGAACCACAGCGAGACAGTCCAACAGGCCGAAGGCAAGCCAATTGCCGCTCCGAGCAGCAACCCGGCGCGATCCGCCGAGCTGCCGACCCTACTACCCGAGAAGAACGCGATTCACCTGCACCCAACGACCACGTTGGCCGAGCGAGTATTGCTTCCGGGCGACCCAGGCCGCGCGCTGGCCCTGGCTCAATTGCTGCTGGAGAGCCCACTTATGTTCAACCACAATCGCGGCCTGTGGGGCTATACAGGGATGGCAGAGGATGGAGAGCCGCTGACAATCCAGAGCACCGGCATGGGCGGACCGTCCGCTGCGATCGTGCTACACGAGCTGATCTCCCTGGGTGTGACGCGCGCGATCAGGGTCGGCACCTGTGGAGCGCTCGACCCAAGGCTCGGCCTCGGCGACCTGGTGGTCGCGCGCGAGGCGATCGCCGCCGACGGGACGAGCTTGGCCCTCGGCGCCAAACAGCTTGCTTTCGCCGACCCAACCTTGGCCGAGGCCCTTGCTCGGGGGGCAGGCAGCCGGCTGGAAAGAACGCACCACGAGGGCCGGATCGTAAGCACAGACCTCTTCTACGAGCGCGACTCGACACGTAATACAAACTGGCAAGCCGAAGGGGCGCTGGCGGTGGAGATGGAGGCCGCGACGCTATTCACCCTGGGAGCCACCACAGGCATCCAAGTCGGCTGCCTCTTGGTGGTCAGCGACAACCTTCATCCAGACATACAACCTCCAGGTTATAAACCGGAACTTGATGTCGGCGACAACCTTCATCCAGACATACAACCTCCAGGTTGTACCCATGGATCCGTCGCGCGCATCCGTATAGACGATCAGGCGCTCGCACAGGCAGCCGAGGCGATGGGCAGCATCGCGCTGGGCGCACTGTCGGCTTAGCTCAAGCGGTCTTCTTGGGCTTTGCGGCTCGCGCCGCGCGCTTAGGCGCCGCCCGCTTGGACGTGGGCTTTGTGGCCGCGACCGAGCTTGCGCCAGAGGGAGATGCCTTCGCCGAAGCGCTTGCCTCGCGCGCGCGCGAGGGTGCTTGCTTCGCAGAGGAGTGCCCTGCCGACGATTGCTTCTCCGACGAGCGGCCAGGCGTAGCCGTCAGCTTGCTGCTGAGTGCCTTCAGCTGCTCCTCCATCGCGACCAAACGCCGCTCGACCGAGCCCTCGCTCAACGCCCGGTTGATGCGGTGCACACCGTCCTCGATGCCCTCCAGACGCTGCGATACCGAACGCAGACGCCGCGTGAGCCGCTCGATGTCGGCGGCCGTGGGGATGTTCAATGCGCTCAGCGCCAGCTCCTGGGCCTGGGCGGCACGCTCACGCGCGTCGAACGCCCGGCCGATCGTGCCCGTGATCAGCGGGTTCTCGATCAGATCGACGAGCGCCCTGCCGATCTTGTCCTCGGTGCCGGTGGCCAAGCGTTCGCGCAGCCTCGCAGCCGCCTTGCTTCCATCGGACATCGGCCAAAGAGTACCGTGCGCGTGTGCCCACGCGCCTGTTCACCTTCGTGCAGATGGAGCTTCCCTGGGAGCTGGGCCCGGCCGACGGCCGCTATCTGCTGCGCAAGTCGACGGGGCCTGACGGCAACGAGCCCGAGCACGTGGTGGTGCTCTCGACGATCGGAGCCGAGCGCCGCGGCATGCTCGGCAAGCGCTCGCGCACACGTCGAACCGACCCAGAGCCGGCGTCCGTGCCCGTCGCGCGCGCCACTGTGGTGGATCCGGTGCCGCTGTCGCTCGAGACCCAAGCAACGGCGTGGCTGAGACAACTCGACCCCGAGCGTGAGGCACACGCAGCCACGAGGGTCCTCAACCGCGTTCTCTACGCGCACCGCATCGCGGGCGCAGCCCCGCACATCCACGAGATCTCCCCAGCCCAGGCGCTGGTCGTGCGAGCCGGCTTCGGCGAGGGCGAGCAGGTCGCCGACGGGCTTTGGAGCGACGCGCGCGAACTCGTTCTCTCGAGCCGGCGAGCCGGCAAGCGCGCGAGCGTGCTGCGCCCACAGGAGCGCCTTGCCCTGCTCCTGTCCGGGCGCGGCAGCGTGCTCCTGTGCGAGGAGTTCACGCTGCGTGCGCGCCTGGACCTCGATCAAGGCCGGCTCGCGCTGGCAGCGATCGAGCTGGACCGCGCTTATGCGGCGGCGTTGCGCGAGTTGCCAAAAGAGCCGCGTCCAGACCTGCAAGCACGGATTAGAGAGTTGCGCGAGCTGAGCGCCGGAGTGGCCACAAGCGCCAACGCGGAGGCGCCCGATGAGAAGGTCGTGCGCCATGCGCTCGAGCGGCTCGAGGCCGTCTTGCGAGCACGCACCGCGACGGGATTCGGCTCATCGTAGAGTTCGGGGCGATAGACCCGTCCAAAAACACACCTCCTTACCGGACATTCTGCATGACCAAAACACACCCCCCTTACCGAACACCCCACATCACCGAGCACCCCCTACCGAGCACTCCCTTTACCGAACAATCCGCATGACCAAAACACACCCCCTTACCGAACAGCCCACATCACCGAAACACCCCCTTACCGAACACTCCGTATGACCCAAGCAAGGCCCCGATGACGATGCGCCAAGCAAGAGAAACGCTCGATGACCGTTGATCCAACCGCAACAGCGATCGGCACCTGGAGCGGAGGCCGCTTCATGCACTTCGGCGAGCCCCTGGAAGATGAGCGGCTGCTCGCGCTGCTAAAGCCCGGCGACGGGATCGACACCGTGATGAGCGCTGACGCCTACGGCGCCGGCGAGGCCGATCGCCTGCTCGGACGCGCGATCGAGGGGGCGGATCGCGACAGCTTCTGCTTGATCGGCGCGATCGGCCACGACTTCTACGAGGGCGAGCGCGACGGCGCCAAGGGCTTCCCGCGCTTCACCGACCCGCGCCTGCGCGGTGAGGGCGACTACGGCGACTACATCCGCATGGCCGCCGAGCGGAGCTTGGAGCGGCTCGGAGCTGAGCGCTTCGACCTGTTGATGCTGCACAACCCCGACCGCACCGGCTACACGAGCGCAAGCGTCTGGGAGGGAATGCAGGCTCTGCGCGAGGCGGGCCTCACGCGCCTGCTCGGCGTCGCTCCAGGTCCGGCAAACGGCTTCACGCTCGACTTGATCGACTGCTTCGAGCGCTTCGGCGAGCTGATCGACTGGGCGATGATCATCCTCAGCCCGATGGAGCCGTGGCCGGGCGAGCTTGTGCTGAACGCGGCGAGGAGCCACGACGTGAGCCTGATCACACGCGTGGTCGACTACGGCGGCCTGTTCCACGACGACGTGCGCCCAGGCCACGAGTTCGCCCAATACGACCATCGCAAGTTCCGCCCGCATGGATGGGTGGAGGCGGGTGTGGAGAAGCTCGAGCGCATGCGCCCCTACGCCGAGCGCCACGAGCTCACGCCGCTACAGCTCGCCTGCCAGTGGAACCTCGCCCATCCGGCGGTTCGTTGCGTCGCGCCGACGTTGATCCAGGAGAGCGGCGCGAGCGATGAGAGCGGTGCGAGCCGCCACACGAGCGGGGAGATCCGTACGGGCACCCGCACGAGCAGGGAGAGCGGCGCGGGCGCCCGCGCGATCGAGGACAAGCGCGCTGAGCTGGCATCGCTGCCCACCGAGGTACTGCTCAGCGACGCCGAAGTTGCCGAGCTGCGGGCGATCGGAGACAACAGCGGCTCGATGGTGCTGAAGGGAGCAAGCGTCGAATACGAGGGCGAGCAACTTGCCGACCGCTGGCAGCTCGACGAGCAGCTCGGGCAGCTGGCCGCACGCTGGGAGATCGCGCCGCGGCGCGATCTCGTCAAGCTCGGTTGAGACCCCGCCAGACGCTCAGGCAGGCGGCCGCTCGGCCGACACAGACGTTGGCGAGACCGCTCCCGCCCAGTTCTCCAGGAAGGTCTCGCATTCGCCCAAATCGAGTGGGCGCGCGAACAGGAAGCCCTGTCCGGTGTCGCAGCTCTCCTCGCGCAGCAGGCTGAGCTCCTGGGCTTGCTCGATGCCCTCGGCGAGAGTCTCGATCGAGAGCGACTTGCCGAGCTGCACGAGCGTCCTGATCAGCGTCTCGCCTTCGGCGTCGTTGCTCATTTTCGAGATGAACGAGCGATCGATCTTCAAAGCGTCGACCGGGAAGCGCTGCAAGTAGGCAAGCGAGGAGTAGCCGGTGCCGAAGTCGTCGATCGCGACTCGCACCCCGATCTCCTTGATCGACGCGAGGCGGCCGGCCGTCTCCTCGGCGTTGGCCATGATCGTGGTCTCGGTGATCTCGATCGTTAGCTGCTCGGGCGCCAGCCCGGAGTCACTCAACGCCTCTCGCACCTCCCCCACGAACTCGTCGCGGTCGAGCTGGCGCGCGGCGACGTTGACGGCGATCCCCACCTGGCGGCCTGCCTCACGCCATTCGGCGCCCTGACGGCAGGCCTCGCGCAGGACCCATCTTCCGACGTCGACGATCAGGCCCGTCTCCTCCAGCAACGGCACGAAGTCGTCGGGCTGGACGATGCCGCGTGTGGGATGACGCCAGCGAATCAATGCCTCCATGCCCGTCGGCACCATCTCGCGCAGATCGAACGTCGGCTGATAGACCATGAAGAACTCGTCTTTGTCGAAGGCGTCGCGCAGGTCCATCTCGAGCTCCATGCGGCTCTGGACGGCATCCTGCATGCCCGACTCGAACACCACGTAGCCGTTCTTGCCGTCCCACTTGGCGCGGTACATGGCAATGTCGGCATCGCGCAAGAGCTCTTCGGCGGTGGCCCTCTCGCCCATCGCGACGCCAACGCTGGCGGTGACGACCAAGCGTGTGTTCTCGGCGCCCTTCAGTTTGAAGGGCTGCTTGAGCGCGCCGAGCAGCCGCTCCGCGATCAGCTCGGGACCGGCGGCGAGTGACATGCCTTCGGCGACGACGACGAACTCGTCTCCGCCGAGGCGCCCGAGCGCATCGATGTCGCGCACGACCGCCTCCAGGCGCGCGGCTACGGCGCGCAACAGCTGGTCGCCGACACTGTGCCCGAGCGTGTCGTTGATGTGCTTGAAGTTGTCGAGGTCGACGAACAGAGCGGCGACCGGCGTCTGGTTGCGCCGCGCGCGCACGATCATCTGCTCGACGCGGTCGAGGATCAAGGTGCGATTGGGAAGGCCCGTGAGCGCGTCGTGGGTCGCCATGAAGGCGAGCTCCTCCTGGCGGCGGTGCAGCTCCTCGTGCGCGCGACGGCGCTCGACCTCGAAGGACTGGCACATGCGCACGAGCGTCACGTCGAGGCTGCGCTGGAGCATCGACAGAGCACGGTAGAGCGTCGTCTCCGACAGTTCGAGCTGCACACCTATCTCGCCGATGGCGTCCGCGGCGGCGTCGCGCCAGCGCAGGCAGCGCTTGGTGACCTCGTTGAGCGGCGCGGCCCGTTGCGCGGCAAGCTGGCCGAAGATGTTCCACGACTCGTGGCCAACCTCGCGCGCCACCTCGGCGCCCTCGCCGGCCATCCACCTGGCGAACGCCACGGTCGAGACTGTGCCGACCTTGACGAAGCTCTCTTCGACGATCGGCTCGAGCACGACAGCCGATTCCTCGTTGCGCCTGATGATGCCGCTCACGACATCCTCGGTTCGCCCTTTGAGCGTCTCGCCGAGGAGCTCGAGCTGGTGCTCCAGCTCCATACGGGCGACCACGGACGCTTCTTCGCCCTCAGATCCAATCTTTGGGATTGCCATGAACGAATGCGTCGGCAGACAAGCCCAATACCTTGAGCGCCGGCGGGCTATTTGAACGCAATGGCCCGCCTCGTGCAAGCTTCGTGGCGGACTCGCGCGGTACATCCTCACAACACCCCCTGTTTTGAACACACGTAGATAAAGGTTTGGTACCTAAATAAATCATCCGTGTCCAAACAAGGGGGGTATCAACGTGCACCACTCATTTGAAACACGCTCTACCCAAGAGCTCGGGCCCTCAACGGCCCTGCAAAAGCTCGGCCTATTAGCGCTGAAAGAGCTCCCTAACGGCCCTGAAAGCGCGGAGGGCGCTTGCCGAGGAAGGCGGAGATGCCCTCCTTGGCGTCCTCGCTGCCGAAGGCGGTAGCGAAGCCGCGCTTCTCTGCCTCGATGCCGGCATCGAGATCGCCGGCGGCAGAGACGCGCTTGATCTGCTCGAGCGCGACCGGCGCCTGGCCCGCAAGACGACGCGCCCAGGAGAGGGCCGTGTCGAGCAGTTCGTGATCCTCGACCATGCGATTGACGAGCCCCAGTTCGAAGGCCTCTTCGGCCATGATCGGATCGCCGACCAGGTTCATCTCCAGGGCCTTGTTCTCGCCCACGAGCCTCGGCAGGCGTTGGGTGCCGCCAAAGCCGGGGATGATCCCGAGCTTGATCTCCGGCTGGCCAAAGATTGCCGAGCGCGCGGCGATGCGCACGTCGCAGGCCATCGCAAGCTCGCAGCCGCCACCGAATGCCAGCCCGTTGACGGCCGCGATCGTGGCAATCCCCTCGGAGCCAAGTTCGCGGAAGAGCGCGTGGGCGGCGTGGATGAGCTGCTGGGCGGGTGGGCCTGCATCACCGTCCATCGAGGTGAAGGCCTTGATGTCGGCGCCCGCGCTGAACAGAAAGGGATTGGAGGAGGCGATCACCAGAGCGTGGATGGGCGCACCGGCGCTCCCATCCTTGACCGCTTTCCAGACCTTGCCGAGATCCTCGATCACCTGCGGGGCGATCGAGTTCATCTGGCCGTTCGCGAGCCAGGCGATCGCCACGCCGTCGGGGCGTGTCTCGAGCTTGACCACCTCCACCTTCGCGTCGTCATCGACGGTGGATGACGACGCGGCCGGCTGCTCCGCGTCGGGCTGGGGGTAGGCGTAGAAGCCTTGGCCGCTCTTCTGGCCCAGCCGGCCCTGGGCAACCAGGCGGCGCAGGACCGCCGGCGGGGCGAAACGCTCGCCGTAGCGCTCGGCCGCGTTCTCCAGGCGCTCCAGCACCGAGTCGAGACCTTCGATGTCGGCCTTCATGAACGGCGGCATCAGGCCACGGCGCGGGTCGAGGCCGGCGCCGGCCATCATCCCGAAGTCGATGTCGCGGTGAGTGGCGACGCCCTCCTGCAACACGAGCGCGGCCTCGACGAAGGTCTTGAGCGTGAGCAGCTCGACGAGCTCGGCCACATCGGGGTCGGCGTCGCCTTTGAGGTTGGCCTCGCCGCTGGGGCTGTAGACGCCGTCGCCGCCGGTCTTGGCGCCGAGCTTGCCTTCGGAGACGAGCTTCTGCATGCCCTTGGGCACGTAGAAGCGCTCGTCGCCATAAGCATCGGCCACGTGTTCGGCGACATGCAGGACCGTGTCGAGGCCGAGCAGGTTGACGAGGAAGTACGGGCCCATCGGCACCACGCCGGCAGCGCCGATGCCCTCGTCCATCGCCTTGATCGAGAGCTTCTTCTCCTCCTGCTCGCGCCAGATCTCAGACATTCCCGCCATCAGGATGCGGTTGACCACGAAGCCGGGAACCTCCAAGCAGGCGATCGGCTGCTTGCGAATGGCCTGGGCGAAGGTGAGCGCGGCGGTGACAGTTTCCGGCGAGGTCTCCTCGCCCTCGACTATCTCCACCAAAGGCATCACCGAAGCGGGATAGAAATAGTGGAAGCCGACGACCTTGTCTGGGCGCAGCGTGGCCTCGCCGATCTCGCCGATCGACAGCGACGAGGTGTTCGACGCCAGGATCGCGTGACCGGGAGTAACCGCATCGAGCTCGGCGAACACCGCCTGCTTGATCTCCATGCGCTCGGGCACGGCCTCGATCACGAAGTCGACATCACCGAAACCCGAGTAGGAGGTGGTGCCCTCGATCCGGCCGAGGATCTCCTCGATCTGGGCCGCGCCCTGCTCGGCGGTGATGCGCTCCTTCTTGACGAGCTTGCCGACCTGGCCCTCGGTCACTTTGCGCGCCTCGTCGAGTCCCGCTTGCACGAGATCCTGGTTGATGTCCTTGAGCACGACCGGGAAGCCGGCGGCGGCGATCGTCTGGGCGATCTGCCCGCCCATGGTGCCCGCTCCGACGACGGCGGCCTTGAACACGAACATGCTGATCTCCTCTGGTTGCGGTGACTGTTTTCAGTTAGCGCTGCCCGTCCTGCTGTGCCGGCGGCGCATGCGCCGCCGGTCGGGCCGTGCATGCA
>JBAQGH010000101.1:0-3506 GCA_049287685.1 Solirubrobacteraceae bacterium
GCGCGGTCTTGGTTCACACTGCACCTCCCTGTTTACTGGTTGATCATTGGGTCCAGTTGGGCGCCGGGGACCTCGATTCTTAGGCCCTTGCGGCGTCCTTGAGTGACTTGGACCGCTCGTAGCTCGCCGCGTTGGACCTTGTGCAACACGGTCTGGCGGGCACAGCCGAGTAGTTGTGCGGCTTGGTTGAGCGGCACGTACCCGTTGGGGACGTCGGGCAAGAAGCGTGCGCGGATCTCGTCGTTGAGGCGGATGCGCCAGGGCGCGCCGGGGGTGGCTTGCTCGCCCGGGAGCAGCCCTTGGCGTAGCCAGCGGTGGATGGTGTTGGTGGAGACACCGAGCTCGCCAGCAGCCTGCAGGATCGTGAACAGCTGGCTGGCCGGGTCCAGGGCCGGCGCGGCGGGGATGCCGGCTCTGACTCGGACGCTCTGCACGCGTGCTTGGGTGAATGGCAGTCCGCTGGCGGTCAGGCGTCCCTGGCGGGAGAGGGTCTGGGCGATCTGACGGTCGGGGTGGTGCGCGGCGAGGCGGCGGATCAGCTCGATCGTGTCCTCGCTTGTGCGCCGGCGCTCGAAGACGTTTGTGCCTAGCCGTACCGCGAGCTCGGTCCTGGCTCCGCCCTCCCAGCAGATCTCGAGTGCCGCGCGGCGCTCTGAGGCGTGGATGGTGAGGACGACCTCGCCGATCAGCGTGCGCAGCAGCTCCTTGCGGTCGCGGTCGCTGGTGCTCTTCGCCTCCCACAGGCGTGGCAGGTCGTGCGCGAGGCGCGTGAGCGCCTGACGCTCGTGGTCTGTGAGCGGCGCGGGACGCGAGCGCTCAAGCGCGGCTAGCTTGCCGCGCTCGCGCTCGGCGTCAGAGAGTGCTTGCTCGAGCTTTCCCTCCAGCGTCCTGGCGACCAGGCGGTTCTCTGGCTCGCACGCGTCGAACTGGCGTTCTGCGCGCTCGGCCTCAAACTCGGCGCGCTCCAGCGCGAGTCGCTGGCCGGCCAGGCGTTGCTCGTGCTGCTGCTCGAGCTCGCGGATCGCCCCGGCCGTTGCCTCGATTCCCGCGGGCGTGACGGCGTCGAGGAACGCACCCAGGACGGCTTTCTCCAGTCGCTTGCCGCCGAGGGACTGGCACGCTTTGCCGGTTGCGTGAAGGTCACGGCCACGCACACACGCATACCGGTGGCTCGCACCGCCCTTGCCGCTATAGGCGATCTGCATCCGTCGCCCGCAGCGCCCGCAGCGCACAAGTCCCTGCAGCAACGCTTGACCCTCGCGCGCCACTCCGCTTCCCTCACCCTGACGGGTCATGTTCGCTCGCAGCCGCTTGCGCGTGGCGAGATACTCATCCCAGCTGACATAGCCGGGATGGTGCCCTGGCAGGCAGACAGACCACTCGACCATCGGCACCTCGACGTCGCGAACGCGCACTCGCCCGTCCTCTCCCACGCGCTTCTCGCGGCGCTTGCGGCCGAACACGAACGCTCCCGCATACGCCGGGTTCGTCAGGAACTTGTGCACCGCGCCATAGCTCGCGCGCGCCCAACGGATACGCCGCTGACCAACACTGCGCCGCGGAAGCATCTGCTCCTCGCCGGCCAGCTCCATCACCACCTGGCGCGCCGAGCCCAACCGGCGCCACAGCACAAACACCCGCTCGATCGCGTGACGCACCTGCTCATCAGGGCACAGCACGATCAGGCCGTCTTCGTCGCGATCCAACCCGACCGGCAACGCCAGGCGCAGCTCACCGCGCTGCGCCTTGTGACGCAGCCCACCATTCAGGCGCGCGCGGATCAGGTGCAGCTCGGCCTCGCTCATCGTGCCCTTGAGCCCCAACAGCAGCCGGTCGTTGAAGTCCCCGGGGCAGTACACACCATCAGCGTCAGCGATCAGCGTGCCGGTCAACGCGCACAGGTCCAGCAACTGGTGCCAGTCCGCCGAGCTGCGCGCGAAACGCGAGACCTCGAGCGCGAGCACCAGCCCGACATGACCAAGACCGACCTCGGCGACCAGCTCCTTAAAACCAAAACGGCCCTCCACAGTGCTGCCCGACCGGCCGGTGTCCTCATCCACGACCACGACCGACCCCGCCGGCCAGCCCAGCGCGACCGCGCGCTCTGTGAGCGCGTACTGGCGCGCGGCGGACTCCACGTTGCGCTCCACCTGCCCAAGCGTCGACTGGCGCACATACACCACCGCACGCCGACGAAGATGCGCCTCGGTGACCTTCCCATGCTCACTCATCGCGCTCCCCCTCCACCAGCCTCGCCAGCAAGCGCGCCAACACCAGCACGATCGTCTGCTGGGTCTGCGGCGGCAGCGTCTCCCACACCGCCGCCCCGACCACCGTCTGCTCGCCCATCACGAGCGCCAACTGTCCAGACACGCTGACCTCCGTTTTCACCGAACGCTGCGCCCCGCCCCGGACGCCTCGCCTTCAACGCCCCGAGGCGCTCACCCAGCAGCCGCCACGCCGTCGGCGACGCGACCACACCCAGCGAACGCTCCCCCACCGTCCGCCGCGGCAGATCAGTCCACCGCGCAGGAATCTCACCCACACTGCCATCCACCAGCCGACACACCACGACCGCCTCACCCGAAGCATCATCCGTCGTCCAACCACGCACCTCAAGCTCGAGATCACGCAGCCCACCCGGCGCAGCGATCAGCCGCACCCGCTCCGGCAAACAATCCACAACATGAGTAGTGCGACTCCTATTCGAGCGGGGTGGGCAAGACGGTGCTGCTCAACGCCTTCGAGGATCGCGCCGAGTCCGAGGGCTTCTTGAGCTATTACCACGAGCTCACGCCCGACAGCAGCTTGGTCGGGGAGATCGCCCGAGATGTTGAGCGGGCTCTGGCGCGGCTGAAGTTGAGTGCTCGTGCGATGAAGGCGGTGCGGGAGATCCTCGAGCATCTCGGGGCGATCAAGGTGACCGGACCCGAGGGGCTTGGCTTGGCCGTCGATATCCGCAAGGCTGACGAGGGCACGATCTCCCGCGATCTCTCCGAGCTGTTCTTGGCGCTCGGGGAAGCGGCCGCCGCCAAGAAGACGGGCGTTGTCTTCCTGCTCGATGAGGTCCAGTTTGTCGGCGAGCTGGAATACCGGTCCTTGATCAGCGCGCTGCACCGCGCGACCCAGAAGAACATGCCGATCACGGTCGCGGCAGCAGGCTTGCCCCAGATCCCGCGGTTGACTGGAGAGGCACGCTCGTATGCTGAGCGTCTGTTCACCTTCCCGGTCATCGCAAGCCTCTCAGATCTAGATGCGCGAGCGGCGTTTGTGGAACCGGCGCGCCACCAGCAGGTCGACTATGAGGAGGATGCGTTGGCGCTTGCGCTGCCGTGGACCGGAGGCTATCCCTTTTACATCCAACAGCTCGGCAAGCATGCCTGGAATCTGGCCGAGTCCTCCCCAATCACAAAGAGAGATGTGGAGGCGGCGATGCCGATCGCACAAGCGGCCCTGGACACCAGCATCTATGAGGTGCGTATCCAGCGAGTCACCGATCGCGAGCG
>JBAQGH010000102.1:0-2767 GCA_049287685.1 Solirubrobacteraceae bacterium
GTACCTAGACTCGCGTCAGAGCGGGTGTAATACAGTGGTAGAATGCCAGCTTCCCAAGCTGGACGTCGCCGGTTCGACCCCGGTCGCCCGCTCCACTGTTGGCGCGCCATTTACGCATCTCCTCCTCATTGGGGCCTCAAACGTGGGTATCCGAGGGCATCGCCGGGCCTTCACCTGCTGTGATTACTGAGAGCTTCGGCGTGGACATCCCTCTGATACGATTGGCTCGACGGTGGACATGCACAGGCCGATTCGCGCCGCGCGCTCTTGGAATCGGTTGCGCATACTCCAAGACCTGGGAGAAAAGCTATGCAGACGTCTCGCGTTCGGCTTGCGGTGGGTGCGGCTATGTCGAGTGCATCGGCGCTCGGTCTGAGGGTCGAGGACGCGGTCGTTCTTCACGCGTCGAACAGGCTCGCTGTGCGCCTGCTGCCTTGTAACGTCCTTGCCCGTGTCGCGGACGCAGCGCATCAGGTGGCCTACTTCGAAGTCGAGCTTGCCAAACGGCTGGCGGAGACCGAGAGCCCGGTGGGGACCCTTGAGCCTCGAGTGGAGCCGCGTGTGTACGTGCGTGACGGCTTCGTGGTGACGTTGTGGACCTACTACGAACCTGTGCCGCCTCTGGCGGTCGCACCTGCCGAGTACGCACGCGCTCTTGAGCAGTTGCACACCGGCATGCGCCATCTCGACATTGCGACGCCGCACTTCACAGATCGAGTCGCCGAAGCGCAATCGCTCGTTGCGAGCCGCGATCGCACTCCTGAGCTCCCTGACGCCGACCGCGAGCTACTCAGCAACACGCTGCGAAGCCTGAGGCGGGCGATCGAAAACCGGGGCGCCCCCGAGCAGCTGCTGCACGGCGAACCGCACCCAGGCAACTTGCTCAGAACGAAGAACGGGCTGCTGTTCATAGACCTGGAGACATGCTGCCGTGGGCCTGTCGAATTCGACATCGCCCATGTCGAGTTGCCCCGCTTTCCCGACGAGGTGAGCAAGCACTATCCAGGTGTTGATCAACAACTGCTCCGCGAGTGCCACGTCCTCGTGCTCGCGATGATTACTACGTGGCGCTGGGATCGAGACGACGAACTCCCGAATGGTCGCCGATTAGCTCTGGACTGGGTCGGTGAGATGCGCTCCGCCTTGGAGCGCTACGGGCTCGATGTCGCACGATGAAGTCCCGTTTGGCGCCGACCCGACAACTCGGCGGTGCACCGGATGTGGCCGCTCCACTTCTTCTTCCGCCAGAATCAACTCCTTGTGAAGATGAGCTGCTTCCGCCGCGGACGTTCGCGGCGTAATCGAACCTTCCGCTGGCAATACTGCTAGCGCTTGTGAATTATTTGAATTAATGGAGGATCGCGCCAATGCCTGAGGGAAGCTCACCGGAGTCCGCCGGCCAATCCCCCCACGAACCGTCGCCAGCTGGATCGACGCCGGCGGCTGATGCGCCAATCGCGCACGCACCAACCCGGGACCAGCATCAAAGGCGGCAGTTGTGGATGTGGATCGCCGGCGGTGTGCTTCTCCTTTTGGCGCTATACGAGGCTATCCCGTGGGCCATCACGGCCTTCAGAACAGAGTCAACCGACGACGCCTACGTTAACGGACACGTGACGTTTGTGGCGCCGCGGGTGCCTGGTCAAGTCGTGCGTGTGCTGGTGGACGACAACAATCGGGTGCGGAAGGGCGCTCTACTCGTGCAGCTTGACAAGGAACCGTACCAGGTCAAGGTCGATATCGCGCAAGCTGCGCTGTCGGTTGCGCAGGCCGGCATTGTCACAGCACAAGCGAAAGTTCGGGGCCTTGAAAGTCTAGCGCGCAGCCAACGGTTCGATCTGGCAAATGCGATGCACAACCTCAACAACCAGGTCGCCGACCTGCACTCCAAAGCAGACGCGTTTCAAGCTGCGAATGCCACCTTGATCAAGGCCCAGGCCGACTTCGGGCGGGAGAAGCAGCTCTACCAACAACAGGTTATATCAAGACAGGAGTTCGATTCGTTCCAGGAAGCCTTTTCGGTAGCGCAGGCACAGCAGCAGAAGGCTCAGCATGATGTCGGGGCGGTTCGGGCCGAGCTTGGGCTGGCGCCCACATCCAAGAGCGGCGATGAGCTCAGCGGCATACCCGCGAATCTCGACCAGACCTATTCAGCGGTCAAGGTTGCGCAGGCGCGACTGATGCAGACTGCGGCCGAGCTCGGGTCGTTTCATTCATTCAAGGAGTCTCCCGCAGACATGCTGGCGGAGTTCTACAAGCGCGACTCGTCGGGCAATATCGATGCGATCTTCGATGAGATCTCCAAAAATGCACCCGACACGAAACAGGCTGAGGCCAAGTTAGATGAGGCCCAAGCCAATCTCCATCAAGCCCAGCTGAACCTCTCCTATTGCGATGTCGTGGCCGACATTGACGGTGTCGTGACGCGTCGCAGCGTCAACCCCGGCGATCAGGTTCTCGCCGGGCAGGGACTGATGGCGTTGCGATCTCTCACCGATATTTGGATCGACGCCAACTTCAAGGAGACGCAACTGGCGAATCTGCGCATCGGGCAGCCGGTCGAGATCGACGTCGACATGTACGGCAGTCATCGGCGTTTTCAAGGTCGCGTTTCCGGATTCACGATGGGAACCGGATCTACGCTGGCGCTGTTGCCGGCCGAGAATGCGACCGGAAACTTCGTCAAGGTTGTGCAGCGGCTGCCGGTGCGAATCGAATTGACCAACTACGATCCTGACGTCGCTCCTTTGTTCATAGGGCTATCGGT
>JBAQGH010000103.1:0-16464 GCA_049287685.1 Solirubrobacteraceae bacterium
GTTGCTTGCCGGTGTGCGCTCGCCGGTGCGCGAGTCGCGGGTGGGACGCACACGCTCGCCGGCGGCCTGACCGGCGGCTGCGTCAGGGTTGGCGGTGCCATCGGCGGCGGCCTGCGTCGGCTCGGAGGATGCGGGCTCGAGGCCTGCGACGGGGCCGTCGGCCGGGGTGGATTGGCCGATGGAAGCGCTCTGCGCGGGCGTTGCTGAAGCCCCCGGCGGCGTGGCTGCTCCGTTCGCCGGTGGCGCGGCCGCCGGAGCCGGCTTCGTGGCCGTGGTGGTTGCTGTGGCGGTCGCAGAGGCGCCGTTATCTCCAAGCACGCGCAGCGCGTCGGCCTCCTCGACCGAGGAGGCGGCTGCCTTCGCGGCTACGCCCGCGGCCTGCAGGCGCGCGAGCAGCTCCTTGCTGGAGAGGCCGTGCTCCTTTGCTATTTCGTGAACTCGCTTCTTACTCATCGGTCAATCAGATCCCGAGGGGCCCGACCGAAGCCGGTAGACACTCGCCTTCGGCTCGCGTCCCCGTTTCGGCCAGCCGGACTGGTGTCCGGCTGCGCCACCCTCGTATTCGATTCTAGGAGCTCGACGGGGACCTCGACCGCGCGACGAAAGGCGCGCTGCAATGTGCCCTTCCTGGTTGCGAGTCTCATGCACTCGATGTTCGGCTCACGAACGGACTCGCTGCGACAAACATAGGCGCCGCGCCCTGGCAGTGTGCCGGTGCGATCGAGCACCGCCGTCGGAGGACGCTCGGCTGCGGTGGCGACGCTTGCCAGGCGCACCAACTCGGGCTTTGGCGCCTGGCGCCCGCAGCCGACGCAGCGGCGCCGGGGGACATGGCCGCCTATGACGCTTGCCCCTCGGCGGCCTCTTCGGCGACCTTGTCAGTGTTCGGCTCCTCCGAGTCGTCCTCGGCAGGCGGCGCCTGCTCCGCGGTCGTCGCCTGCTCGTCTGGCACAGGCGCCTGCGCCTCGGCAGTCAGATGCTCATCGGCCGCGGGTGCCGCCGCGCTCTCCCCACCGGCTTGCGGCGAGAGGTCGGCGACGTTGTCGCTGTCGATCGCGGCCAGCGCCTGATGGGAGTCGAGGCCGCAGTAGCGTGAACCGGGCAGCGAGGCGTTCGGGCAACGACGACCGTTGGAGAGGATCGCGGCGCAGCGACCCTGCAGCTCCTCCTCCTCATAGCCGTGCTCGGCCTCCTCGGCAGCGAACTCGGTCTCCGAGCGGATGTCAACGCGCCAACCTGTCAGGCGTGCCGCAAGCCGGGCGTTCTGGCCCTCGCGGCCGATCGCCAGCGAGAGCTGGTCGTCGGGGACGATGACCGTGGCCTGCTTGGCCTCGTCGTCGACCAAGACCTCTCGTACGCGAGCGGGCGAGAGCGCCTTGGCCACGAAGCGGGCGGGCTCGTCGTTGAAGGGGATGATGTCGATCTTCTCGCCGCGCAGCTCGGAGACGACCATGCGCACGCGCGAGCCGCGCGGGCCGACGCAGGCGCCGACCGGGTCGACGCCGTCGGCGTGGGAGACGACGGCGATCTTCGAGCGGTAGCCGGGCTCGCGCGCGACGTTGGCGATCTCGACCAGACCGTCGGCGATCTCGGGGACCTCCAGCTCGAACAGCTTCTTGATCAGCTCTGGGTCGCGGCGGGAGACGATGATCGAGGGGCCCTTGGTCGAAGGCGAGACCTCCTTGATGACGGCCTTGATGCGCTGCGAGTGGTCGTAGCGCTCGCCGTCGACCTGCTCTGACTTCGGTAGCAGTGCCTCGACGCGCTCGCGCAGCTGCACGAGCGTGTAGCGCGAATCTGACTGCTGCACGATGCCGGTGATCAGCTCGCCGACGCGGTCGCGGTACTCCTCGAACATCATGTCCCGCTCGGCCTCGCGGATGCGCTGCAGGATCACCTGCTTGGCAGTCTGTGCGGCGATGCGGCCGAAGTCCTCGGGGGTGACGTCGCGCTCGTCGATCTGGTCGCGGTACTGGGCGAACTTGGCAGGGTCGATTTCCGGCTCCTCCGGTTCGCGCAGCTCGCCTGTCTCTGGGTCGACGATCGTGCCCTCGTCGATCGTCTCGACGATCAGATGGGCCTCCAGGCGCTCGGGGATGATCAGTTCGATGACGCGGAAGTCGGCGGTCTCGCGGTCCATTTCGACGCGCGCGTACTTGGCGGAGCCGGGCTGCTTCTTGTATGCGGACAGCAGCGCGTCCTCGAGCGCGATCATCAGCTTCTCGGGCTCGATGCCCTTCTCGCGCGCAAGCGCGTGCATTGCTTCAAGGATCTCGCGTGACATAGGTTTTCTCTCCTACTCCTCGACGAGGTTCGAACGACGGATCTCCGAATAGGGGATCGCGATGACGCCCCCGTCGGCGGCCAGTGTTATCTCGCTGTCGGTGACCCCGACGAGCTCTCCGGTAAAGCTCTTGGCTCGACGCTCGGCTTCGGCCGAGCCCGCTGCCGGGATCGGGCGCGGCTCACGCGTCCTCACGCGGGCGCGGCGACCGACATAACGGCGGAAGTGGGTGGGCTTGGTCAGCGGCCGTTCAGTGCCCGGCGAGGAGACCTCGAGCGAGTAGCGCTCACGCAGATCGGCGAGCAGCACGGTGACGCGCTCGCACAGCGCGAGCGTGACGCCGTCGGGGTGGTCGATGAACACGCGCAGGGTGGGGTGGGTGGGACTTGGTATCAGCTCGGCAAGCAGAACCTCGACAGCGGGCTCGCTGGCTGCCAGGCGCTCCTCTATCTCAGACTGCAGTGCTGACATCGACTTGGTGGCTCTCTCTTCGGGTATGAGGCGTAAAAAAAAGCGGGCGGGCGCCCACTCTCGGTACTGCAGTCGTCGCGTGGGCGACGACTCGAAAGCTGTCAGCCGAGAATAGCATCGGCTCTTCTACATGGTTGAAGCGGGGGTTCTCACAAGCGCTGTCGGCGATCGCGCTCACGACTTCGCGGCGTCTCGGCGCGCACGGTCGCGGTAGAGACGGTAGTCGGCGCGCGACGGCCGCATCGAGCAGGCGACGGCGAGCGGATGGCAGGCCTCGCTATGGCGTCCGAGCAGCTGCATCGAGCGACCCAGGCAGAAGAGGGCGTAGTCGTTGGTCGGCGCGGCGGCGGCGACCGCCTGGAACTCCTCGGCGGCACGCTCGTAGTGCTGGGCGTGGAACAGCGCCCGTCCAAGTGCCTCGCGGATCGAGGTCTTGGTGGGCTCCAGCTCGCGCGCACGTGTCAGCGGCACGATCGCCGCCATGTGATCGCCGTGCTCGAGCAGATCGCATCCACGCCGGTAGAGCTCGTAGACGCTGTCCATGCGTCTACTTTAACCGCGAGCGCTTGCCCTCTTCAAGCAGGATCACGACTCAAAATCTGCCGGGATCATCTATTGAGTCGTGATCCCTCGCGCAGATGCTCGACCGTATCGAGGATCCGCTCGGCGACGATCTCCTTGGCGGCCCGCGGGACGCGCTCGTCTCCCTCGGCGGTGAGGATCGTCACCTCGTTGGCTGTCGAGTCGAAGCCGATGTCCGCGCGGGAGATGTCGTTGAAGACGACGGCATCGACGCCCTTGGCGGCGAGCTTGGCGCGAGCATGCTCCAGTCCGTCGGCTCCGTGCTCGGCCGCGAAGGCAACAAGCGTCTGGCCCGGCCGGCGCCGGCCGGAGAGCCCGCGGAGCACATCAGGCGTCGGCTCGAGCTCGATCGTCAGGCGCGAACGGCCCCCCTTCTTGATCTTGCCGTCCACTTGCGATGCGGGACGGAAGTCTGCGACGGCCGCTGCCATCAACAGGACATCGCACGCGGGAAACTCTTGCTCGCAGGTCTGCTCGAGCTCGGCGGCGCTGTGAACGCGATGGACCGTGACGCCTGCCGGTGCCTCGATCCCGACGTTGGCCGCCACAAGTGTCACCTCGGCCCCGCGTTCGCGCGCCGTCGCGGCGAGCGCGAAGCCCATGCGCCCGGATGAGCTGTTGCCGATGAAGCGCACGCTGTCGATTGGCTCGCGGGTGCCACCGGCGGTGACGAGCACGCGTAGCCCGTGCCACTCGCTGCTATCGAGCGTGTCCGGGCCGTTCCTGCCGGCGGTGTCTGATGCTCTCAAAACACGATGCCCCCCGCGCGCGCGGGGGGCATCGCCCTCCAGAAGCTCCTCACACACGCCGAGCAAGCGCTGCGGCTCGGCCATACGCCCGACGCCCTGCTCGCCGAGCGAGGCGAGGCGGCCAACGTCAGGGTCGACGATGTATACGCCGCGAGCGCGCAGCAGCTCGACATTGGCCTGCGTCGCCGCGTGCTCGTACATTTGGTTGTTCATCGCCGGTGCGAGCACCAAGGGACAGGCGGCCGCGAGCGCGCAACTGGTCAGCAGGCTGTCGGCGAGGCCGCCCGCAAGCTTTGCAAGCGTGTTCGCCGAGGCGGGCGCGATCAGATAGAGGTCGGCGTTTGCCACCAGCTGCAGGTGGCTAAGCGGCTGGTGGGGCGGTAGCTCCTGGCCCGGAAAGGCTCCGCGCGCCGGGTCGTGCTCGAACTCGTCTGTGAGCACCGGCGCGCCCGTGAGCGCCGTGAAGGACGCCTCCCCCACGAAGCGCTGGCTGGTGGGCGTCTGCACGACGCGCAGCGAGTGGCCCGCGCCGCTCGCGAGCCGTATGAGCTCGAGCGCCTTGTAGGCGGCAATGCTGCCACTGACGCCGAGCAAGATCCGTGCCATTTGTTCGTTCTACGGCTTTCGGCCTATGTGCGCAAGTCGTGAGGTAGGACTTGCGTCACAAAGCAACTAGGACGTGGTCTGGGCAAGTTGGCCGATCGGAGATCCCGCCGTGTGCCCCGAATGGGGTATTGATCTCCGATCGGTAAGGACGCAAGAAGTGCAGTGTGCTGAGCACACAACCAACTGAGGACGCAGGATCGGCCGCCTAGGGCGCGTCCTAGCGGTAGTGGTACTTGATCTTGCCAGCAGCGACTTCCTCGAGTGCGATCGTGAGGTAGTTCTTGGAGGCGGTCTCGATCATCGGCGGCGGAAATTCTTCGAAGGCTCCCTCGCCGAGGTTGTGGTAGTAGCTGTTGATCTGACGCGCACGCTTGGCGGCGACGAGCACGCTCGCGTAATTGGAGTCGACGTTGTCGAGCAGACGGTCGATACGGGGTGAGGTCATCATGGTGAGCAGGGGGCCTTTCGTGGTGGACTTGCAGTGTAGCCAGTCGCTCTCGTGGGGAGGCCGACGCAGGCCTCGAACGAGGGCGTTGGAGTGGCTCAGCCCAGCTCGGTGAAGACGACCGCCACGAGCTCGCTCAACGCATCTTCGAGGCGGTCGTTGATCACTACGTGGGCGAACTCGTCGCGCGCGGCCAGCTCCTGCTCGGCGACCCCGAGGCGCCGCTCGACTTCCTCGCTGCCGTCGGTGCCGCGACCGATCAGCCTGGTGCGCAAGGCATCGAGCGACGGTGGGGCGATGAAGACCTGCACCGCCTCGGGCATCGCGGCACGCACCTGGCGGGCACCCTGAACCTCGATCTCGAGCACCGCCGGCGCTCCGGCGGCGACCCGTTGCTCGAGCTCGCTGCGCAACGTGCCATAACGACGGCCGGCGTAGTCGGCGTGCTCGACGAAGTCGCCGGCCTGCACGTGGCGCTCGAACTCATCGCTCGAGAGGAAGTGGTAATCGACTCCATCCTGCTCGCCTGGTCGCGGCGAGCGCGTGGTCGCCGACACCGACAGCTCGAGCTGCGGGAGGTGCTCCATCAACCCACGGATGAGCGTTCCCTTCCCCACCCCGGACGGTCCGGTGATCACAAAGACGCGTGCCACCAGCGGGACCCTAATGTCGAGAGCGGCGGGAGGGGTATCGGCCGAGCGGCGACAGGGTCTAGCGGCGCAGCAGCGACACCAGCTCGCTGCGCTGTCTATCAGAGAGGCCGCCGATCGTCTTGCTCGGCGAGATACGGCAGTGCGCGAGGATCTTGTTGACCTTGACGCGGCCGTACTTGGGGACGGCAAGCAGCATGTCGAAGACCTTGGCCGTCTCGACGTACTCCGGCGGGTGGAGCAACAGCGTGTGGATCGAGAGTCGGCCAGCCTTCAGGTCGCGCTTGAGCTGTGCGCGCTCGGTACGGATCAGGTTGGCGCGCGCAAGCGCGTCCATACGTTGATTTAGCGACCGCTCTGGAGCGGCAGACGGCTTGGAGCTCATGGTCGAAGACATCGGGCCCGTCGCGGTTGGCATGGGCGGCGAGTCTACACACCCGGGCGCGCCGTTCAAGGCTAACCCGATGAATTCGCATGAAGCTCAGGTTGAGCTTTAGCTACGTCGAGGATGGTGGATGGTGGCGAGGCCCGTTTGCAGGGGTTTTCCAGCCACTGAAGCTGACCGATGCTGACATTCAGGAAGGCCTGAGGTGGAGGGCCAGGTACCTTCGGCGAGCACTGTAAATGGCCTGTCTATGCGCGGATTGCCGCCTATGCTTGGCCAGGCACGCAATCCAGCTCAGTGGCGATGCGCGAGGCGACGGAGGGGTCGCGAAAAGTCTCAGTCCCGACCGCCACGAGCCGCGCGCCGACATCGAGGAGCTGACGAGCGTGGAGCGCGCTCTGCACGCCGCCCATCCCGACAACGGGGATCGCGACGCGCTTGGCCACCGCCGCCACCTGAGCGAGCGCGACCGGGCGTATGGCGGCACCCGACAGGCCGCCGGTGCCACCGCCGAGCCAGGGGTCGGGCGGGTCGGGGGTTCGTTTGTGCCGATTGGCCGGCGTGAGCGCGGTGGCGCGCAACGTGTTGATCAGCGAGACGGCGTCGGCGCCGCCTTCCTGCGCGGCCAATGCGCAAGCTGAGACGTCGGCGCAGTTGGGCGTCAGCTTGACGATCAGCGGCTTGTGCAGCTCTGCCCGGACGGCGCGCAGCACACGCTCCAGCGCGACCGGGTCGGCGCCGATGTCAAGGCCTGTTTGCACATTGGGGCAGGAGACGTTCAGCTCCACCGCCGCTATCTCCGGACGCGCGTCACACGCTCGCAGCAGCGCAGCGATCTCCTCGGCGGTTGAGCCCATCACGTTGGTGATGAGCGGGACGGGCAGCTGCGCGAGCTCTGGCAGATCCTCTGCGACGTAGCGCTCCAGACCCTTGTTTGGCAGACCGATCGAGTTGACCAGGCCGGCCTGGGCCTCCCATAGTCGCGGCGGAGGGTTGCCGGCGCGCGGCGCCAGCGTGATCGTCTTGGAGACGAACGCCGCGAACGGGAACTCCTCGTCGAGCGCTTTGCCGAACGCGCGGCGCGCGGCGATCGCATCGAAGGTGCCCGAGCCGTTGACGATCGGGTGGGCCAGCTCGATGCCGCAGAACTCGACGCTCACGCGAGACTCCCGCACCCTGCTTGCTCGCGCACCGGCGGGTTGACGCTCATCGCAGGCTCCCAGCATGGGTTTCGACGTGCTCCAACTCGGCGGCGTCGATCACGGGGCCATCGACACACACGCGCAGGTAGCCCTTACGGCTCGGCACCACGCAGCCGTAGCAAGCACCGAAGCCGCAGGCCATGCCGGCCTCCAACGCCAGCTGTGCCGGCACGTCGCGCTCGGCGCACAGAGCGCGCACCGCCTCGAGCATCGGCGGTGGCCCACACGCGTAGACGGTGGCGTATGCGTTGCGATCAAGCTCGGCGCGCACGAGCTCGGTGACGCGACCGTGATGGCCGACGGACCCGTCGTCACTTGCGAGAACGGCATCCGTGAGCAAAGCCGCGCCATCGACGTGGGCGCTGTTGCGGAAACCGAGCAACACCGTCGTGCGCGGGAGGTTGGAGTGGGGCTCATTATCTGTGTGGGGCTCGTCGTCTGAGTGGGGTATGTCGTCTGAGGGAGGCTCGCCTGCGTTGAGTTCGTCCTGCCATATGGCAAGCGGGGCGATACCCACTCCGCCCCCAACGAGCAGCGCGCGGCGCCCTTGCTCTGGCACGGAAAAGCCTTGACCCAGCGGTCCGAGCAGCCACAAGCCATCGCCCTCCGCCAGCTCGCACAGCCGACGCGTGCCGGGGCCGACGTCCTCCAGCAGGAAATGGGCCACGCCATTCTGAAAGCGTGCATAAGAGAAAGCGCGTGGCAGGTAGGGGCGCTCGTCCGCGCCCCCACCCCAGCGCTCGGCGGCGGAGAGCATCGCAAACTGGCCGGCGGCCGGCTCCGGGCCATCTGGGTCGGCGGCCTTCAGGACGCGATATGCGCCGAGCGTCTCATTGGCCGTGACGGTGAGCAGTCGCCGTCCAAAGGGAGCGAGCGCACGACCCGGCCCGGCGGGCGATACGTCCGTGGTCATCCTGCTAGCGCTGTCATCGCGATCGGCTGATCCTGGATACATCGACGGCGGACAGGTTCACGCCGCCTGCCTGCGCCCCTTCATGGGGTGTGCCTCGTTAGAGCTGCTGGTACCGCCGTGCAGCTCCTGCAGGGAGAGCACGTCCGGCTCGCCGAGCTTGATCGCCTGGGCGATCGCGCGCGCGGCAGAGACCCCCGCGGAGAGCGTCGTCAGACACGGGATGCCGTGGGCGATCGCCGAGCGACGGATCTCCCAGCCGTCGCTGCGGGCGCCCGAGCCCGTGGGAGTGTTGACGATCAGGTTGACATCTCCCCGCTCGATCCAGTCGACGACGTGCGGTGAGCCCTCGCCGATCTTGTTGATCGTCTTCACGGGTACGCCCATGCGCGCGATCGCCTCGGCCGTGCCGCCGGTGGCGAGGATGCGGAAGCCGTTGTCGTGCAGGATCTGCGCGACCGCGAAGACACCCGGCTTGTCCGAGTCGGTGACCGTGATGAAGGCCGTACCGGCGGTTGGCAGTGGCGAGCCGGCGGCGGCCTGGGCCTTGGCAAACGCTGTCGGGAAGTCGCGCGCGATGCCCATCACCTCGCCGGTCGAGCGCATCTCGGGGCCGAGCAGCGAGTCGGCGCCGTCGAAGCGGTCGAAGGGCAGCACCGCCTCCTTGACCGACACGTGCTCGCCGAAGCCGACGCCCTCGTGCCCGCTTGGCAAAGCGAGCTCGGCGATGCGCTCGCCGAGCATGATGCGACAGGCGAGCTTGGCCAAGGGCAGGCCGACTGCCTTGGAGACGAACGGGACGGTGCGCGAGGCGCGCGGGTTGGCCTCGATCACGTACAGGCGGCCCTCGTGGATCGCGTACTGCGCGTTGATCAAGCCCACGACGCCGACGCCGAGCGCGATGTCGCGCGTGGCGGCGCGGATCTGCTCGAGCATCTCCTCGCCGAGCGAGTGCGGCGGCAGGACACAGGCGGAGTCGCCGGAGTGCACGCCGGCCTCCTCGACGTGCTGCATGATTCCGCCGATCCATACCTCGTGGCCGTCGCACAGGGCGTCGACGTCGACCTCGACCGCGTTCTCCAGGAAACGGTCGAGGAAGATGGTCGGTCTAACCGGCGCGTCGCTGCTGTCGGCTGCCTGTTGATTTTGGGGATTTGAAGTTCGTTCCCTTCGAGTGTCCGCGGCTGGCAGCTCTCTCTGGAGGTAGTCGGCGAGCCCGTCGCTTGAATAGACGATCTCCATCGCCCGTCCGCCGAGCACGTAGGAGGGCCGCACGAGCAGCGGGAACCCGACCTCTTCGGCCTTGGCCAGCGCTTCCTCGACAGAGCAGGCCGTCGCGTACGGTGGGGCCTGGTAGCCGAGTCGATCCAGCAGCTCGCCGAAGCGGCCGCGGTCCTCGGCCAGGTCGATCGCGTCGACGCTCGTGCCGAGCAGCGGTACGCCCGCCTCGACCAGGCCGGCAGCCAACTTCAGGGGGGTTTGGCCGCCGAATTGCACGATCACCCCCTCGGGCTGCTCGACCTCGATCACGCCGAGCACGTCCTCGAGCGTGAGCGGCTCGAAGTAGAGGCGGTCCGAGGTGTCGTAGTCGGTCGAGACGGTCTCTGGGTTGCAGTTGACGATCACCGCGTCGCGGCCCGACTCGCGCACGGTCATCGTGGCGTGCACGCAGCAGTAGTCGAACTCGATGCCCTGACCGATGCGGTTGGGTCCTGCGCCAAGGATCATGACCGAAGGGCGCTCGCCCCTGCTCACCTCGTGAGCCGCTTTGCGCTCCCAGCCGGAGTAGTAATACGGGGTGCGTGCCGGGAACTCGGCGGCACAGGTGTCGACCGACTTGAACGAGCGCTCGCCGGCAAAGCTGGCCTGCGGGTCCTTGGCGATCTGCTCCAGCTCGGCCAGGAACCACGGGTCGATCGAGGTGAGTTTGTGGATCGGGGCAATCCCGACATCGCGGGCGAGCAGCTCGAGGATCGTCTCGTAGCGGTCGGCCGTCGGCGTGAGCAGGCCGTCAAGTAGCTCTTGGTCTGTGAGAGCCTCGAGACGCGGTGGCTTGTCCAGCTCGCGCGAGCGCAGCGCCTTGGCAAAGGCCTGGGAGAAGGTGCGGCCGATCGCCATCGCCTCGCCCACCGACTTCATGTGCGTCGAGAGCGTTGGCACCGCGCCCGGGAACTTCTCGAAGGCAAAGCGCGGCCACTTGACGACCACGTAGTCGATCGTCGGCTCGAAGCTCGCGGGGGTGACGCCGGTGATGTCGTTTGTGATCTCCTCCAGCAGATAGCCGACCGCTAGGCGCGCGGCGATCTTCGCGATCGGGAAGCCCGTGGCCTTGGAGGCGAGCGCCGAGGAGCGCGACACGCGCGGGTTCATCTCGATGATGAGGATCTCCTCGGTCTCGGGGTTGACCGCGAACTGCACATTCGAGCCGCCCGTCTCCACGCCCACGGCGCGGATCACCGCGATTGCCTGGTCGCGCAGCTGCTGGTAGAGCGCGTCGGTGAGCGTCTGCTGCGGGGCGACCGTCACCGAGTCTCCTGTGTGTACGCCCATCGGGTCGATGTTCTCGATCGAGCAGACGATCACGACGTTGTCGGCTTTGTCGCGCATTACCTCCAGCTCGAACTCACCCCAGCCGAGCACCGACTGGTCGAGCAGCACCTGGCCGATCGGCGAGGCCTCGATGCCCCGGGCGGCGATCAGCTCGAACTCCTCCTCGCTGCGCGCGATGCCTCCGCCCCGGCCGCCTAGCGTGAAAGCTGGGCGCACGATGCACGGCAGCCCAAGCCGCGGCAGTGCGGCGCGTGCCTCATCCAGCGTTGTTGCGATCGCGCTTTCGGGCATCTTCAGACCGGCGCGCGCCATCGCCTCGGCGAACAGCTCGCGGTCCTCCGCACAGGTGATCGCGTCGTAGTTGGCGCCGATCAGCTCGACGCCGTAGCGCTGCAGCGTGCCGTCGTCGTGCAATGCCTTTGCCAGGTTCAGCGCCGTCTGCCCGCCGAGCGTCGGCAACAGCGCGTCCGGGCGCTCGCGCTCGATGATCTTCTCTAGCGGCCCTGGCAGCAGCGGCTCGACATAGGTGGCGTCGGCGAACTCCGGGTCGGTCATGATCGTCGCCGGGTTCGAGTTGACCAGCACGACCCTGTATCCCTCCTCGCGCAGCACCTTGCACGCCTGCACCCCGGAATAGTCGAACTCGGCGGCCTGGCCGATCACGATCGGCCCCGAGCCCAAGATCAAGATCGTCTCTATGTCGCTACGACGCGGCAATTCGCTCCAAGAACCGGTCGAACAGGTGCAGGCTGTCGTGCGGGCCGGGGCCAGCCTCGGGGTGGTATTGCACCGCTCCGCCTGGCACGTCCAGTAGCTCGAAGCCCTCGACCGTGCGGTCGTACAGGTTCACATGCGTGAGCTGGGC
Source organism: Solirubrobacteraceae bacterium (assembly GCA_049287685.1). Lineage (GTDB taxonomy): Bacteria > Actinomycetota > Thermoleophilia > Solirubrobacterales > Solirubrobacteraceae > Palsa-744. The sequence goes on from JBAQGH010000103.1 coordinate 11,700, forward strand.
TGTGCCGAAGTCGGTGTCCCAGCGCACCGGCTCGTCGCTGTCGAGCGTGCGCGCGCCGCCCGGGCCAAGCACCGCGAAGCCGTGGTTCTGGGAGGTGATCTCCACATGGCCCGTCTGCAGATCCTTGACCGGATGGTTGGCGCCGCGGTGGCCGAAGGGGAGCTTGTAGGTCTGGAGGCCCAGCGCCCGGCACAGCAACTGGTGGCCGAGGCATATGCCCCACACCGGCTTCTTGCCGACGATCTCGCGGACCGTGTCGACCACGTAGTCGAGCGCCGCGGGGTCTCCAGGGCCGTTGGCGACGAACAGCGCGTCGGGATCGTCGGCGAGCAACTGCTCGGCTGATGTCGAGCATGGGTAGAGCGCCACCCGCGCGCCTCGTTCGACCAGATTGCGAACAATCGAGGACTTGATGCCCGTGTCGAGCACAGCGATCAATGGCCCAGGGGCGATGCCCCCTGGGCGCGCGCGGGGCATCGCCCCGATTTGACCTCCACTCGCTTGGTCTCCATCGCCGTGAATGCTCACCCGCTCCGGGGTCACGACGCGGGCCAGATCGAGGCCGCTCATCGGCGGCTCGGCCGCGATCAGCGCCCGCGCCTCGTCCTCGCTCAAACGCTCGGGGAAGATGCCGCCGCGCATCGCGCCCGCCTCGCGGATGTGGCGTACGAGCGCACGCGTGTCCACGCCACTGATCGCTGGCACCTCGCAGTCGGTGAGCCAATCGAGCCAGCCGCGCTCAGCCTCTGGGGCATCCTCGCGGTTGCACGCCTCACGCATGATCGCGGCGCGCGCCCAGATGCGCTCGGACTCCATCGCGCGCCGGCTGACCCCGTAGTTGCCGATGTGGGGGTAGGTGAAGGTGATCAGCTGGCCGGCAAAGGAGGGGTCGCTGACAGACTCCTGATAGCCGGACATGCCGGTCGTGAACACGACCTCCCCCACCGCGTGCGCCTCGGCGGCACACGCCTCGCCATCGAAGCGGGTGCCGTCCTCCAGCAGCACGTAGGCCTCACGTGCGGCCATCAGACAATCAGCCTCTGTACTTCCTTGAACTCGGGTGTACCGGCACGCTCCAAGAGCTCGAACAGGACCGACTCGACAGTGCTCACCACCGCGCCAGCGCGCTCCAGGCGCTCCAGGCCCCGCTCGTAGTCGAGCTGATGGCGTGAGCCGACGGCGTCCGCCGGCACGTGAACTTCGATCCCGCGCTCGAGCAGGTCGTGCGCGGTCTGGGAGACGCACACGTGCGTCTCGATCCCGCACACGATCGCCTGCGTGCGCCCACCCAGATCGAAGCCCTCCGCGCGCACGGCCGAGAAGACGGTCTTCTCGATGCGCGGCTCGTTCTCCAGTGAGACCTCGGGCGCGGTGTGACCCAAGCCCTTTGGATACTGCTCGCTGACGATGCGCGGCACGTCGAGGATGCGCCCGGCGCGCACCAGCTTCGAGCACGCTTGCGCCACCGCCTCAAAGCTCGCATAGGAGCGAAAGCCCTCCTGCACATCGACAACCACCAATACCGCCTTGTTGCGTTCGAGCAGGCTCACGAACCCACCACCGAGAAAGCCGGCTTGCGATAGGCCACGGCGCCGGCCGCGACCGTCATCAGCACACGTCCGGTGAGACGCCGCCCGGCAAAGCAGCAGTTCTCCGACCGGCTCTCCCAGCCCTGTTCGCCCGCCACCCACTCGGCCGACAGGTCGCAAAGCGTCAGGTTCGCCGGCTCGCCCACGGCGATGCGCGGAGTCGGCAGACCGAAGAGATCCGCCCCGGCGGTCATCCGCTCGACGAGCAGCGCGAGCCCGATCGTCCCCGGCAGCACCAGCTCGGTGTGCAAGGCGGCAAAGGCTGTCTCGAGACCCGTCGTGCCCATCGGTGCCTGCTCAAAGGGGACCTCCTTTTCGTGGCGCGCGTGCGGGGCGTGGTCGGTCGCGATGCAGTCGATCGTGCCCGAGCGCAAGCCCTCGATCAGGGCCAGACGATCGGCCTCGCTTGCCAGCGGCGGGTTCATCTTCATGCGCGTGTCCATCGAGCGCACGTGCTCGTCGGTGAGCAGCAGGTGATGGGGAGTGACCTCGGCGCTGACGCGAAAGCCGCGTTCCTTTGCCGCGGCGACGGCATGCACCGACGCGGCGCAGCTGAGATGCTGGAAGTGCACGCGTCCGTCCTCGTAGCCCGCCAGCTCGGCGTCGCGGGCGACCATCGTGGACTCGCTCACGCTCGGTATGCCGCCGATGCCGAGTGCTGCGCTGACGGCGCCCTCGTGCATCGAGCCGCCATGGGAGAGCGAAGGGTCCTCCTCGTGCAGCGTCAGCACGCCACCACACAGGCGCTGATATTGAAGCGCCTTGCGCAGCACTCCCGCGCTTGCCACCGGACGCCCGTCGTCGGTGAAGCCAAGCGCGCCCTCCCCCATCAACTCGGCCATCTCGGTCAACTCTTCACCGTCCAAGCCACGTGTGATCGCGGCCAAAAAGCCGACGGGCACACGTGCCTCCCTGGTGGCCGCCTCGCGCAGCGAGCGCAAAAGCGGCGCCGAGTCGATCGCGGGGTCGGTGTTGGGCATCGCGATCACCGCGCAGAAGCCACCGACAGCCGCGGCGCGCGTGCCGGTTTCCAAGTCCTCCTTGTGCTCCTGGCCAGGGCTGCGCAGGTGCACGTGCGGATCGACGAAGGCCGGCAGCAGGTGCTTGCCCTCGCCCTGGGCTATCTCGGTGTCGGCGTCCGCGCTCAGCTCGCCCGCGGCGGCGATCTCGACGATCCGCCCTGCACATACGAGTACGTCGGCCGCGGCATCGAGGTCGGTACGCGGATCGAGCACGTGCGCGCCCTTGATCAGCAGGTCGGCGTCGGCGCTCATGCAGTGCACCAGCGCTGGAGAGGATTTCACGCGAGCCTCGCTCTGTGCTGGGTGATCATGTTCGGATCGCCACTCACGCCAGCTGTGGCTCGGGGACGGGACGGAATACGCGCGAGCCGGACAGCAGCTCATAGAGGACCGCCATGCGCACGACCACACCGGCCTCCACTTGCGCGGTGATCAGCGCCTGCGGGGAGTCGGCCACCTCGCCGGAGAGCTCCACGCCGCGGTTGACCGGGCCCGGGTGCATGAGCAGCTGTCGCGGAGACAGCCGGCGTGCGTTGATCTGAAAGCAGGCGGCGTACTCGCGCAGCGAAGGCACCCACGACTCGTTCATGCGCTCATACTGCATGCGCAGTGCGTACACCACATCTGCTCCGGCCAGCTCGTCGAGCGTGTAGCGCACCTCGCAGCCGAGCTGCTCGATCCCGCGCGGGATCAGGGTTGGCGGCCCGGCAACCGTCACCTTGGCGCCCATGCGTTGAAAAGCAAGGATGTTCGAGCGCGCCACTCGTGAGTGCGCGACGTCTCCCACGATCCAGATCGACGTTCCGTCGAGCGGGCCGAGGCGGCGCTGCAGCGTGTACACGTCCAGTAGCGCTTGCGTGGGGTGCTCGTGCTTGCCGTCGCCGGCGTTGACGATCGCCGCGTTGGTCCAGCCCGAGACGAGCTCGGCGGCTCCGGCCCACGGCGTGCGGATCACGATCGCGTCGGGCTTGTGCGCGCTCAGCGTCAGCACCGTGTCCTTCAGCGACTCGCCCTTCTCGACACTCGAACCGCTCGAGACGAAGTTGACGACATCAGCCGACAGGCGCTTGGCCGCCAGCTCGAAGGAGCTGCGGGTGCGCGTGGAGGCCTCGTAGAAGAGGTTGAGCACCATCCGCCCACGCAGCGCCGGCACCTTCTTGATCTCGCGGTCGGAGACCTCGGCAAAGCGCGAAGCCTGCTGGACGATCCGCTCGATCGTCTCGCGGTCGAGATCCTCGATCGAGAGCAGGTGGTTCATGCGCCGGACCGTGCTCCTTCCGCGCGCGCAAGGGTGGCGTTCGTGAGCGGAGGATCCATACGCTGAAGTGCGATGCCCCCTGCGCGCGCGGGGGACATCGCTTTTTTGAGCTGCCGGTTCACGCGCCCGCCCCCACCGTGGCACGCCCGATTGCCACCTCGTCGATGCCGTCCAGCTCGCGGACGCGCACGCTGACGTACTCCTCGCGTGACGTAGGCAGGTTCTTGCCTACGTAGTCCGGGCGGATCGGCAGCTCCCGGTGTCCGCGGTCAGCTAGCACCGCCAACTGCACACGCTCGGGGCGGCCGTAGTCGAACAGCGCCTCGATCGCGGCGCGCACGGTGCGCCCCGTGTAGAGCACATCGTCGACGATCACGATCGTGCGCTCGGTGGGGTCGAAATCGATATGCGAGGCATGCACGACGGGCGCCTGCGGACGCGAGGCGACGTCGTCGCGGTAGAAGCCGATGTCGAGGTCTCCGAGCGGGACATCTTCTTGCAATATCTCGGCCAGCAGCAGCTGAAGGCGCTGGGCCAGGATCGCTCCGCGACGGTGGATGCCGAGGAGAGCGACCGTAGAAGGGGTCGGATTTCGCTCGTCTATCTCATGCGCGATACGCACCAACGCCCGCGCGATCTGGTCCTCACCGAGGACGATCTTCCCGTCTTGCATTCGTTTCCTTCCTGGCCTCTCCGGACCGGGTTAAAGGAGCAGCAGGGCGACTGTATCAAGCTTTGCGGGGGACTTTGATGCTGTTCAGAGGCCGTGCATGCACAAACCTGCTGGTTGCGTACATGTGACTATGAAGCTGTTCAGGTCGGTGCATGCACCGACCTGCCGGGCCGCACATGTGCGGCCCGGGACCGGCCCGCAATCGGGCCGGTCTTACCCCAAT
>JBAQGH010000104.1:0-2756 GCA_049287685.1 Solirubrobacteraceae bacterium
CGTCCAGGCGGGGCGAACCTCCCCCGGACGGGGACAGGCCACGCGGCGCAACCAGGAAGTGCGCGTCCATCGTGAGGTGCGTGCCCAGGACGACGGCTACCGCTGCGAGTTGGTCCCCGGCCTGCACTCCTCCGAGGACGCCCGGCGACTCGCTGGGGAGATCGGCTTTGCCGGTGGACGTCTGCTGATGCTAAGTGCGGCTCCGCCGGGCTTCTACGCCGAAGCGCGCGACTGCGAGGACATCGAGCAGGCCACTTGGATGTGCGTCCTGGCGGCCTACCTGTCTCCGCTGCAGGCGGATCAGCCGTTCGCGGGGATCCACGAGGCGCTGCTTTCCTGCGACTGGGCGTCGGGCTCCGTGCCCGACCTCCAGGGGATACCGCTTGGCCCTCGAACCTCTCACGATCCTGCCCGCGGCGCGGAGACGCTGAGCGCCTACCGACGCTTTGTCGAGCATGCGGGCTCACAGCAGCGAGCTTTCGCGGGCGAGCCTGAGTGGACGCCGCAGCGACGCTTTGCACGACTGTTCGAGCGCCTTGCTCTGCCCGGTTTCGGACGTATGGGCCGCTATGACCTGCTGGTGACGCTCGGGCGGCTCGGGCTCTATGACTTGCGCGCCGACTCGCTGCAGCTCGTCACGCGCTCAGGGCAGGCGGCGTCCGACATCACGCCGCAGGCCGCCAAGCGGGTCTTCGGGATCGGCGATCCGCTGATCATCGAGCGGCGTGCCTCCGCGCTTGCCGAGGCAGTCTCGACCCCGCTCGAAGCGCTCGATCTGGCGCTTTACAACTGGAGCCTGGCGGGTACGGAGGAGCAGCGTGTCACGCTCGGCTTCTCCGCTGAGACGCGCGACGAGCGGGCGCTCGAGCGTGTCGAAGCGGCGCTCGAAGTCTGAGCGAAAAGTTACGTCCACACTGGCCCCTAAAGTGCCGTCAATGCCGCTCTGCTTCATCGAGCCACACGACGCCATCAGAGTGATCGCGGATTCCGTCGGCCGCGAGGCCCGCCGGCAGCTCGTCGGCGAGGTTGTGCGCGCATGGGTCGACGATCTCCCCGACCAGGAGCTCACGTTCCACTACGAGCGCGCGATCGCCGGTTTGGATCAGGACGACCTGCACCTGTTGGCTGCCTGGCACGCTTCGCTCGAGGTGGGCCATCCCGTGCCAAACACCGACTTCCTCGTAGGCGTCTTCCCGAGCCTCGGCGAGAATCGCCGCGAGGCGCTCAAGATCGCGGCTGGCTTCAAGGGCGAGGAAGCCTTCCAGGCCGGCGTCGCCGAAGAACAAGCGCTGGACACGGTGCTTCCACATCTTTCGCGTGCGCGTGCCATCGAGCTGGCCGAGGAGTGCATCCAGCTGTATCAGTGGGACCGTCTAGGCTCTTATAACTGAGGGCGTTCTGTGGGCGACGCTGGGCGGGCCCACCGGGACGGCTAGACTCAGCGGCATGCCCGAGCCCGCCTCAGAGTCGACTCCCACGGTCGATGACGTGATGGACGCCCTGTCCAACGTGATCGATCCCGAGCTCGGCCTCGACTTCGTCGAGCTCGGCCTCATCTATGGCGTCGAGGTCTCAGGCGGCGACGTGCACGTCACGTTCACGCTCACGACGCCGGGCTGTCCGATCGGGCCCCAGGTAACCGAGCAGATCGACGAGTTCGTAGGCGAACTTGACGGCGTTGCAACCATAGAGTCGGAGATGGTCTTCACGCCCCCGTGGTCGCCTGAGAAGATGTCAGAGGACGCGAAGTTCGCTTTGGGCTACTAGTCTGGGTTGAGTGCGAAGCGAGTGCTCGGCCAGGACATCGCGTGGCGATCGAGGACTGAAGGCACGTCTCGCAGCACTTCGAGCGCTTACTCGTCAGCGCGGGCGAGCGCCCGCTGGCGCCTCGTAGCCCACGTAGGTGGGCTCTCTCTCAACTCGATCGCCTCGAGTGGGACTCGATCATCTCAACCACAGTCTCTTCGGCCTGGGGGCGGCTGAGCTGCATGTCTAGTCGCAGGAGCTTCCACACGAGCACGTCCGTGGCGATGACGACGGCTGTGAGCCGGCGCTCTCTGGATGCGCGCCGCAGGCCGGCGAGCAGCGGCTGGAAGACCCTGCTCGCCCAATCGCGGTGGTAGTCCCGGCCCCTGTCGGTGAGGTGGCGGACCGCGGGGATGCGGTCCTCCTGGGAGAGCATGCGCAGAATCGCCGTTCCGTGCGCCTCGTAGTGGTCGAACACGTTGGCGACGGCCTCAGGGAAGCGGCCCACGGGAGCCGCGTCGCGGCGTGACTTCTCGCTCATCGCCCACCATCTGTACGCCGCGGTGAGCAGCTCGTCCTTGGAGTGAAATCGCGCGAGGAGCGTCTGTTCGGTGACGAGCGCCTCAGCGGCGATCTCGTGTAGGCGGACCTCCTCATACGGTCGAGTACCGAAGTGATTCCACGCCGCGGCGAGCAGCCGCTCGCCGGTCGCGGCGGCCGCATTGGCGCGGGCGGTCATCCGATAGGTGCGTTCCTTACGCGGGGCGCTTGACTTTTTCATCTTGGTCATACTAAGATGAAGTATATGAGAGTCTTCCAGACGCTCATCGCGTTCAGCGGCAACGCCCCGCCGCAGCTCGCGCTCACACGTGAGCTCGTCGACCGCGGTCACCAGGTGCGGGTCCTCGCCCACCGCGCCGCGCGCGAGCGGATCGAGAGCACTGGGGCGGAGTTCGTCGAGTACCGGCGGGCGATGCCCGACCTCGACATCACGCGCCCGGAGACCGACC
>JBAQGH010000105.1:0-7601 GCA_049287685.1 Solirubrobacteraceae bacterium
CAGGTGCCGCGGCTGGCTCCACAGCGGGCTTGGCCGCAGCTGCTTGTGCAGCCGCGGCGGCAGCCTGCTTCTCCGCGGCCTCCTTGGCCGCCTGTTCCTCGGCCTCGCGCTTTGCCAGCTCGGCCTCGCGCTTGGCCTGTTCCTCGGCCTCGCGACGGGCGCGCTCCTCGGCCTCGCGCTTTGCCTGCTCGGCACGTTCGGCGCGAGCCTTCTCCTCCTCGGCGCGGAAGACGGCGTGGCCCTGCGCGACGACGTCGCCGATCGCTTTGGCGATCAGCGCGCACGAGCGCATCGCGTCGTCGTTGCCAGGGATGATGTAGTCGATGCCGTCGGGGTCGCAGTTGGTGTCGACCAGACCGATTATCGGGATGCGCAGACGCTGGGCTTCGCGCACGGCGATCGCCTCTACGTTCAGGTCGATCACGAACAGTGCGTTGGGGGTGCGCTGCATGTTCTTGACGCCGCCGAGGTTGGAGCGCAGCTTGGCGAGGTCGGCTTGGGCGGCCATGCGCTCACGCGTGGGCAACAGCGCGAGCTGGCCCTCGGTCTCATAGCGTTCGAGGTCGTGCAGGCGGCGGATGCGCTGGTTGATGGTTTGGAAGTTGGTGAGCAGCCCGCCGAGCCAGCGATTGTTGACGTAGGGCATGTCGGCGGCCTCGGCGACCTCCTTGATAGCGTCGCGCGCCTGCTTCTTGGTGCCGACGAACAGCACGGTGCCGCCGCGATGGGCGATCTGGGCGGCGACTTCCTGGGCCTGCTGCAACAGTACAGCGGTCTTCAGCAGGTCGATGATGTAGATGCCGTTGCGCTCGCCATGGATGAAGCGGCGCATCTTGGGGTTCCAGCGGCGCGTCTGATGACCGAAATGGACTCCGGCCTCCAGCAGGTCCGCGATTCCAACTTGACTCACGGGTGCTCCCTTATTTTGATCTAGCTTTGAATCCGGACGGTGCGTTCGCGGACCCGAGCACGCTTGGCGCGTAGTTCGGGCAGGGCCGCGTTGCGCAGTCGCACGGCATTGAGTTGAGTACGACGGCTCAGTCTATCGCCCGGAGCCCGCCTCGGCCCGCTCAAGCGCTTCGCGCAGATCCTCTGGCAGCGGCGAGTCGACCTCGATCGGCTCTCCTGTGATCGGGTGTGGAAACGCAAGCCGGGTTGCGTGCAGGAATTGGCGCGTCAAGCCGAGAATCGAATCCCGCCCACCCGTGCCGTATTCGGGATCGCCGCATACCGGATGCCCGATCGCCTGCAGGTGAACGCGGATCTGATGAGTGCGTCCCGTGTCCAGGCGCAAACGCAATAGCGACACGCCTGGCAGCGAGCGCTCGAGCGTGAAGTGGGTGCGTGCTTCACGACTGGCGGTGCCGCCAACGGCCATGCGCGTGCGAATCCGCGGATGGCGCCCGATCGGCGCCTCGATCGTGCCGGTGCGCGCGGGCGGCAGGCCCTCGACGAGCGCCAAGTATTCGCGCTCGATCAGGCGTTTGCGCAAGGCCTCTTGCAGCAGCCGGTGGGCCTCCTCGCCGCGGGCCACCACGAGCAGCCCCGAGGTGTCGCGATCCAAGCGGTGCACGATTCCCGGCCGATCTGGATCGCCGCCGGCCACACCACCGACTGTGTCCTTGAGAAGTTGGGAGAGGGTGCCCTCACGGTGTCCGCGAGCCGGGTGCACGACAAGGCCAGCGGGCTTGTCGACGACCAGCAGGTGCTCGTCCTGCCAGGCGATCCTGGGCTGCGACGTCATTCCCGCTTCTCGACGACGATCAGCAGCAACAGCACGCCGAGCGTGATGCTGGCGTCGGCGAGGTTGAACGGCGGCCAGCCAAGCGGGAACTTGATGAAGTCTGTCACCGAGCCCACCCGCAGCCGATCGATGATGTTGCCGAGCGCCCCGCCGAGCAGCATCCCCGTGGGGAGCCAAATCAGGGGCTTGTCACGGTGACGGGCGAAGTAGACGAGCAGTACGAGCAAGGCGGCACCGACAAGGACGGTGACCGCGACGTGACGACCAGGCAGGAAACCAAAAGCCACCCCCTGGTTGCGGGTGTTGACAAGCTGGATGCCGGGCAGCACGCCGCGCGTTTCGCCAGGAACGATCGATTTGCGCACGGCAGCCTTCGAGAGCTGGTCGAGGGCCACCACAAACGCCATCACCAGGATGGTCCACAGCCACGCCAGGGCAGCCTGACGGGCATGCCCGGAGGGACGCGTCCCGACGGGCGCACCCTGAAGGGCATGCCCAGAGGGCACGCGGCGAGCAGACAGGCGGGCCTGGCGTTTGGGCACTTGGCTCAACCGTGGATCAGGCTGACGAGCAGGTTGCCCACCAGCGACAGCACGATGATCGCCACGATCGGGCTGAAGTCGAACGCCCCCACCATCGGAATGATGCGCCTGAAGATGCGCAGGTAGGGCTCGCACATGTCGCGCAGAAACGCCAGCACGGCGTCGCTTGCGCGCGAGTAGGGCGGGCGCACGCCAAAGGCGAACAGCAGCTGCGTGACGATGTAGAGGATGATCAGCAGCGTGTAGACGTAGATCAGCGTCGCGAGATAGGCGGCGATTTCGGTGCGCACGCTGGCGAACAGCACGGTCACCGCTGCTGCTCCCCGAGCACCGCATCGAGCGCATCGTCAAATGCCGCTCGCAGGCCTCCACGCTCCAGCGCAGCCAGGCCGCGTGCGGTGACCCCACCGGGAGAGGCGACCTCGCGACGCACCGCCAGCGTGTCGTAGTCACGGCGGCGCAACAGCTCAGCCGTGCCGGCCAGCGTCGCGGTGACGAGCACCGAGGCTTGAGCGGGCGGGATGCCGCGACGCGTGCCCGCGTCGACCTGTGCCTCGGCCACCAACGCCACGTAGGCGGGGGCGCAGGACATCAGACCCATCGCGACGTCCACGAGCGAGTCGTCCAGCACGACAAGCGTGCCGAGCTCGGCAAACAGCTCGCGCACCTCGATGTCGATTGGTGTGTCCGCGAGCCCCGGCTGGCGCTTGGGGTCGCTGGCCTGCACGATCGCGCCGCCGCGAACCTCCGCCGGGAGCGAGGGCAGGAAGCGATACACCGGGATGTCCGGGTAGGCGCTTTTCAGCTTCGACAGCGGTGTCACCGCCAGGATCGACGCAACCGCCTTCGCGGCGGGCGCGACATCCGCGGCAATCCTGCCCAGCTGTGCCGGCTTGTGGCAGAGCACCACTAGATCGGCGCGCGCGGCCACCTCGGCGTTCGAGCCGAGCGCCTCTCCCCCCGTCTCTTGCGCCAGCGCCTGCGCGCGCTCAGCCACAGGGTCGAAGCACAGCACCGGCCGCCCCCACCCGCGCGCCATCGCGCGCGCCATGTTCCCGCAACCGATTAGACCGATATTCATAGGGCAGTCAGGCTACCGGCCCTTACGGCCGGCAAGCGTCAGGATTGGTTGAAGAAACCCTTTTCGATCAACCGTGCCCGCTCCTCCGCCGAGATCTCGACGTTGCGTGGGGTGAGCATGAAGACCTTGTCGGCGATTCGCTGCATGCCGCCATCGAGCGCGTACGTCAGGCCGCTGGCGAAGTCGATCAGGCGCTTTGAGAGGTCGGTGTCGGCGCCCTGCAGATTTAGGATCACCGGGATCGAGTCCTTGAACCTGTCGGCGATCTGCTGGGCGTCGTTGAAGGACTTGGGGATGACCAGGTGCACGCGCACGTCGCCGTTGCCCCGGCCGACGGGTCGCAGCGTCGTGGTCGGGCGTCCGCGCGGTTCGTCATCGGCGAAGATCTCGTCGAACTCGTCGCGACGGCGGCGCGGTGAGAGGCGGCGCACGTTGGGGCGCTCGCGATAGCGGTCGGCTATCTCCTCCTCATGCGGGGGCTCCTCGTAGTCGTCGTGATACTCCTCGGCCAAGCCGAAGTACACGAGAGCACGGTGCCATGAGTCGCGAAATGCCATTGCTAGAGGGCGTTTTCGTGGAGAACGGGCTTTTCCCTGCTAGTGCCGATGATTCCAATCTTGGCACGCTAGACGGCTGGGACCCGTGTTCCTCGAGCCCTAAGCGTACAACCGCGTGCCAATCCGCACGATTGTGGCGCCCTCTTCGACGGCCACCGCGAAGTCTTGGGTCGTGCCCATCGAGAGCTTGCCCAAGCCGCGCGCCTCGGCCAATTCGCGCAGAGCATGAAACCAGGGCCTGCTCAGCTCGGGGTCATCGGCCAGCGGCGGCATCGTCATCAGGCCCGCTACCGGGAAAGGCGAGCGTGCGATGAAGGCGTCGAGCTGCTCGGGAACGATGCCTTCCTTTGCGGGGTCGCCGGCGAGGTTCACCTCGACCAGCACCCCTAGCCCAGGGCGCGCCTTGTCACTGTGGCGCTCGAGCTCGCGCAAAGCGGAGTCGCTGGCCAGCGAATGGATCAGGCGCACGTGCGGCACGATCGCGCGCACGTGTTTGCTTTGCAGTGCGCCGATGAAGTCCCAGCTGAACAGGTCGCCGTGGGCGGCCACCTTCTGCTGTAGATCCTGGGCGCGATTCTCGCCAACCAGCCCGATACCCGCCTCGGCGAGCAGCGGGAGCTCCTCCGTCGGCACGTACTTGCAGGCCGCAAGCACCTCGATCTCTCGGGGGTCGCGTTTGGAGCGCGCGGCGGCAGCAGCGATCTCAGCCGATACGGCGGCCAAGTTGGCGCACACGCGCTCGACCCGCAAGCCATGAATCAGCTGCGCCATCGAGCCTCAGAACGTCTTTTAAAATGGGCGGTGCGTCTCGACACCCCCTTGTTTGGACCGGGATAATTTATTTAGGTACCTAACCTTTATCTACGTGTTCGCAAAAAGGGGGCGTTAAGAGGACCATTCAACGACGAGACACACACACCAAACTTTTAGAGTCTGTCCGAAACTCCCGCAGCAGGCGAATGTCCCCGATCGAACTGGGCGCGGGCTCACTGGGCGATCCATGCGAGCCCGGCCTGGCGACCGGCCCGAGTCCCTTCGCGGCGGTGGGAGAAGAAGCGCTCGTCGCAGATCGTACAAGCCTCGACGTCGAGCACCTGTGCCACCCCGGCCTCGAGCAGCTTTTCGTGGGCGATCGCGCGCAGGTCAATCAGGCGGCCGGCACGGTGGGCGCCGGCGAAGGCCGCGTGGACATCCTCGCCGACCTCATAGCAGCAAGCCCCGGCACAGGGACCGACCACCGCCACTACGTCTCCCCGCCCGCCAACCTCGCGCAAAGCGCCTACCCCCTGCTCGAGCACACCGCCGGCGAGTCCGCGCCAACCGGCGTGAAGTGCCGCCACGGCGCCCTGCGCTCCCAGCGCCACCGGGATGCAGTCGGCGGTGAGCACCATCGCCGCCAAGCCTGGGGCCGCGAGCGCGTGACCGTCGGCCTCGAATGTTGGCTGGTTGGCTGAGTCCTCGGGCTCGAAGGCATTGCCGTTGAGTCCTTGGCGCCCGCCATCCGCGAGGACCCTGCCCACGACGGTGCCGTGCACCTGATAGCCACGCACCAGACGCCGCACGCCAAGCGTCTCGCGCAGGCGCTCGCGGGCCTGTAGCCCATACTCCGCACCGTCTCCACCGACGCTGGACATGTTGCCCTGAGCGCGTCCCGTGAACGTGGCAAAGCCGCCTCCTGGCAACTCGAAAAGCTCAGCCGCAAGCTCGCCGGGTTGCGCGGCGCTCATCGGCAACGACCCTGATCGGCGTTTGTCATCACACGTGGAGTCTCCAGCTCATGCATGCGTGACAGCGACTCATATCCTCGCCTCCAGCGCGGCGCGCAACTCGTTCTCGCGGCCTGGCTCGATTCGCTCTTCCAGCAGCAACCGGTAGGACTCCTCCAGGCGTGCGCCCACCTCCGGGCCCTGCGGCACACCGGCAGCGAGCAGGTCCTCGCCGGTTAGCTCCAGCGCAACGTGGCGGCGGCGATTGAGCCATTCGTCGATGACCTGGACACCGTAGGAGCCGGGACCGTCGCGCCGTTCACAACTCGCCGCGGCGAGCGCGAGCGACTCCACGGGCGTGCCGAGCATCAGCTCGAGCACCTCAGAGAGCATCTCCACGCCCTCGACGTGGTCGCTTGCGAATACCGCGCTGACGGCCATGCCGAACACCCGATCGCCCTCACCCGCCGGGAGCTCGAGGTCGTAGAGAAAGCCCCGCATCGCCGGCTCGGTCTCCTCGCGGTCGAGCTGGTGGCACAGGTCGAGCAGCAGCGACGCCGCGAGCAGCAGGCGCACCGAGCCGTCCTCAGGCAGGACCTGGAGCGCCGCGCGTGCCAGAGTCTCGTCGAAGCTCACGCCCGGCTGCCATGCGCGCAGGACGCCAAGGCGCTCCAGCTCGGCCAGTGGGCCAAGCGGCTCGGGTTCTGTCAGCGCCAGACGCAGCTCCGCGCCGAGGCGTTGTCCGGAGAGCGTCCGCAAGGCGCCGTCGGCGATCGCCGACGCCAGCAGCTCGGCGGTGTGCGGCTCGACCTCGAAGCCCAGGCGCGCCGCGTAGCGCACGAGCCGCAGGATTCGCGTCGGGTCGTCGCTGAAACTGGCATCGTGCAAGACGCGCAGGCGGCGCGCGGTGAGATCCTCGAGCGCACCCTCCACCGAGCGCAGCCGTCCCGCCTGCTCCCCGGCGAGCGCGACCGCGACCGCGTTGATCGTGAAGTCGCGGCGTTCGAGATCTTGTTGCGCGCTCCCCGGAGCGACCTCGGGTAGGGCGCCTGGGGCCGCATAGGTCTCCCTACGACGCATGGCGATGTCGATCTCGCCTTCCGGCCAGCGCATGACCGCGGTGTGAAAGCGCTCGTGGTACGTCAGCTCCACCGGACCGCCGACGTCCCGACGGTCGCCGTCGTCACCCACTTCGTCCCCGTCCACCGGAGCTTCCATTTCGCCGATGCCCCCCGCTTGTGCCCCGACATGGGGTGCGCGCGCGGGGGGCATCCTGTTCTCGACACTCACGACACCACCCACGCGACTTGCCAAACCCTCGGCAAACGCGCGTACGTCGCCCTCCACAACCACGTCCAGCTCACGCGGCAATCCGCCGAGCAGGATGTCGCGCACGGCGCCGCCGACCAACTCGACCTCGCCGTCGTGTGCGCGCGCGGCAGCCAGCAGCTCATCCCCACCCGGCAGCTCACGCAAGCGCTCCAGGACCTTCGTGCCGCTCACGTCCTCGCCGATGCTCGTCATTTCCGCTCCGATTATTGACTGCTCCCGCGCGCTCTGCCGGCGACGCCGCTCAGTCGATGCGCACTGGGATGCCGGCGGCAGCCAGATGTTGCTTGGCCTGCGCGACGGTGTGTCGGTTGTAGTGGAAGATCGAGGCGCACAGCACGGCGTCTGCCCCGGCCTGCAGCGCCTCGACGAGGTGTTGCAACTCTCCCGCACCCCCAGAGGCGATCACCGGCACGTCGACCGCCGAGCTGACGGCTCTCGTCAGAGGCAGGTCGTAGCCGTCGCTTGTGCCGTCGCGATCCATGCTCGTAAGCAGGATCTCTCCCGCGCCGCGACTTGCCCCCTCGCGCGCCCATTGCACCGCGTCGCGGCCAGCTGAGGTGCGCCCGCCGGCCACATATGCCTGCCAGCTCGCTCGTGGGCCCCCGCCGGCCTCGGCATCGCCGGCGTCCTCGCTCGAGC
>JBAQGH010000106.1:0-35881 GCA_049287685.1 Solirubrobacteraceae bacterium
TATCGGAAATCCCGGGATGGGCGGGTACTCTGGCAAATGGAGAGTCAGCGGCCACCGTCACCGAATGGACGGCAAAGCTAAAAGCACGCGAAGAAGAAGCACTGCGGAAATGCCAGGAAGAGGGCGGGTGCGGAGCGGAAGTAGCGGAAGAAGAAGGGCCGAACGAAATAGGAGTGGATGACCCGGATCCCGGTACCGCAAGGTGCGTTATAGCCTCCTTCTTGGAATTTGGCCTTACCCCGAATCCCGATGAGTACTCCCTAGAAGGAACCGTTGGGTACGCCTGCGCAGGAACGGGCGAACTAGAGGACTTGACGGGCCTTACAATAAAATTGGCGCTTTGCGTGCAGCAGTACACATATGGAGGTAAATGGAAGAACGTGCATTGTCGCCACGAAACTATTGTCTTGTCGTTGGAGCCCAGCGGGGATCTGTCAATTACCCCATTCGCGTGTACTTCGGGCGATACATATCGCACATATGGACATTTTTCGGGAGGAGGCGACCTTGTGTGGGAGAAAGAGAACGGCGAGGATTACAGTGAAGAGTTGTTTTGCATATGAGTGCGTACACAGTCAAATCGCGATTGAGCGTGCACAGAGTGGTTGGCAGATGCATTGTGGCATCTTTTTTGACATTGCTAGTCGCGTCTTGTGGCATCAGTAGAGTGACGGTAGTGTCACGAGCACATCCCCAGCAAGACGACAGACCGCTGAGCGCAAGGCCGGCGACAGGTCCTGAGTTCGCCGCGTTGGTGGCATCAGCCACGGCCAGAGAGGTTGGCGGTTTCAATCCCGCGATAGATCGCTTGGCGTTTGCATTCGTGACTAACAACGGTTGGGCGACCGCAAGCATAGTCCGCACTGAAGGGGGAGACGTGGAACGAGAAAGGCCAGGTGCGTCTGGGAATAGGGCGATCATATTTCGACGCACCAACGGCCGGTGGCAGATCGCAGCCTTTGGGTCGAGTTACCTCAGCGGTGCGGCGTTTAGAAAGGTGGGCATTCCGGGCCGCGTGCTCAAGGCGCTCAAGCTAGAGCCGTAACGTCGATGGTTAACTTTGGGCACCGAGATCCACATATGCCACTAGACATCGGATATCAAGAAGGAGGAGAAAAAGAAGGGCGGTTCAAACCCCTCCGGCCGCCGAGACGGCTAGTGATCAGAAATGGCTCGACAACGACGATGAGGTGCGGGGTGTCGTCTCGTCTTGAGCGTGAAGCCGAGCGTTATACCGATCCCTGTTGGCCAAGGTCCGTGTGTTGAAGCTCAGGTTGGCATCAGCTTTCGGCGGTCTCGTCATTATCCGCAGGCATCTGGAGCACATGCTGGGTTTTCCGACACTTGGAAAGTGACGGACTGACGTGACACGCCCTGGCACGACGCGAAGGGACCGGCCACCGCTAGGGGCGTCATCCGAGGGCGAAGCCGCTACTTGGGCTGTCGCCGAGCGGTGGGTATGCTCGGCTAGACTTGGTTGATCGCGTCGGCGTCGCACGCGAGCGAGTCATCAGCTGTGATGGGCCACGCGTCCAGCTCTGGTGTGTGGAGGATCGCGTCTCTACCAGTCGGAGAGGACCACCCACGAGCGTGGAGTCGAAGTCGATCTCGCTTGCCACGCACCATGCCTGGTCGGCCGACCAGAACAGGTTGGGCGATTGGGGCCAGAAGTGTTCGGCAGCGAAGCTCCCAATTCGCGAGGCGCTGCGTGACGGCCCAGCGAGGACGACATAATCCCGGTCGGGGAGGTGCAGTCGTGGTCGGGCGATCTCCTCGGAGGTGAAGATGTGTCGGTCTTGCACTGCGACTTTGGAATACGGCGCCAAGGTTGTTTCCAGCCAGCCGTAGGTCTCGAGCCCGCCGTAGCCTTCCCACAGGCAGAAGTAGCAGTCAGGTTCGTTCTGTGGATCCCCGGCGAGCCGGTCGCACAGAACGGAGAGCGCGGAGTGGGCGAGTGCGCCTCGACAAGGGTTTGAGCCGTCCCACAAGGAGCCTCTCATGTTCAGGTAGTCAGGCGATCCCACAATCGCGTGCCACTGCATCAACGCGTGTGGCCTCCGTCCCGTGGCTTCTGCCACGTCCGACCAGCCCACCGGCTCGCCTGCCTTGTTCGTGGCTGGATGGCAGATGCGCGCATACGCCTGATAGCCTCGTGGTACTGTCAAGCCCACGGCGCCGAAGCGTCCGCTTAGTCGCGGAGCTATCCATTCGGCCGGCGAGACGTCATCGACGACGCGTAGCTTCTCAGGGCTCACGATCCTATTGTCGGGTCAGCTTGTCGCTCACGCGGTTGGCGCTAGCTTGCAGTGCTCGATCTTCGGCAGAGACCAGCCACCAGAGACCAGCCATGCTCCAGACGAGACTCCAGGTAGAGCGCCATTGCCTCGCGGATCATGGTGGCTGCCTCGTCGAGCGTCTCGCCCTCATTGACACAGCTGGGAAGGTCAGGAACGTAGGCTGTGTAGCCACCGTCGTCCTGTGATTCAAAGACCACGTCAAACTGGTGCTTGTCTTTGTTGGGGCTCGTCATGGGCTTACTTCCCTAACCTCATCCTACTCGGCTGGCTGCAAGTTGGGCAGATTGCCGTAGCCCATCAACCAGTTGCCTTCAGGGAGTTTGAGCAGATTGCCCTGTGCGGGCGCCAGCAGCGTCTTCGTCGGGTTCACGAACGCCTTCACGAGCGACACGGTCTTGTTGGCCTAGTCGGGCCTGAGCAGCACGCCGCGTGACCGCTTCTCCTTGGGCGGCCGACCGTGGTCGACAAGCACCAGGAACGCGAACGCTTGAAGTCGGCGCGCAAGCACGCCTGAGCCGAGCCTCACTCAGGGTCTCTCAGCCAGATACTTGCGCAGAAGTGGTTCCGGGATCGTCCAGTCGCCGCGGCCGTGGTGCTCGGCGATCCCGGCTCTTTCCATCATGCTCAGCGCCCGTCGCGCGGCTGAGGAGGCTGTGCCGCTATAGGGGCGCAGGCCGCGCGCCACACGCACAGCGATTGCGTAAGCGTGTGCGGTTGATCTTAGTCGCTCCACCGCATCCTCGTGGCGCAGGCGGTCGGCTTGCAGCGCAAGCTCATAGCCGCCGCGCACATCCCCAATCTCGATAGTGCCGATCTCGTGGTGGGAGAAGGTGACGGTCAGTGTCTCGCGGGCGATCAGCATTGTTGTGCGCGGGTGCCCCTCGCCGAGTGCCACGATCTCGGCGACCGCGTCCTCGGTCGGACGAACCTCCAACTCGTGGTAGCGCCTTGCGATTCCGTCCTCCCACTCACTTGGCAGAATCGGGCTGAGCTCGTGGAAGTTGCCGAACTGGCTTAGAGCTCTGAGTGACGGGCCGAACAGATCGCGCATCAAGTGCTCCATGCTGCCCGCAAACAGCACACTCACCAGGGGGGAGCGCTGTAGCCGGGAACGCAGCTGCTTGGCGATCAGATCCGGGTCGCCGAAGCGATGCGAGGATGTCGCGATGTCCTGAAACTCGTCGAGAAACAGGACAATCCGCCGATTGTCCTTCTCGGCGATCCGCTGCGCAAGGGCGATGGTCGCACCGAGACCCGCGGAGTCATCTTGCGAGCTCGACGACGGGGCGCTCCAGGCCAGCTCGACGTCCTCTCCAAGATGGGTGCGCAGCGTGGCTACCACCCCTCCTGGCAGGAGCTCGCGCAGCTCGCGTCCACTCTCCCGGGCCCGACCCAACGCCTTTGCGACGGGTCCGCGGTTGGCAAGGATCGACTGGGCCAGAGACCTCGTGAGCGAGGCCATGTCCTCGTGATCCCAAAGGTCTACCTGTGCCGTATATAGCCTGGAGGAGTGGGCCTGAGCGAGTGCCGCCAGAGCGACCGTGGACTTGCCGGTGCGCCTAGGGCCGGCCAGCACCATGTGTGTTCCGGACCCTAGGCGTCTGGCGAGATCGTTCACATCACCCGCGCGACCGATCAATAGGTCCGGTCTGACCGGATCGTCGGTCGGAAACAATTCACGAATATCACGCATCCTGACCTATTATAGGCCAGGTCATGACCTATCGGAGGCCACCGTCAGCGTCTAGTGATATGCCAAGATCTGCTGCGCCAGGAAGGCCAGCGAGGCCAGCATGAAGACGCACATCACGATCAGTGAGAAGTTTTCGCTCACGGTCCGCATACCATACCGCTGACAGGGGTCGTCTGGGCTGGTCCTCGCCGGCTCACGGGATCTTGTAGGGGGCTGAGTTGCCGATCACGCTGCCGCTCGAGTTGAGCGCCTGGCTCTCCACATACGTCGCGCTGCTCGTCAGCGTCGCATCCGTTTGAAAGCCGCTCTTGGGCACGGTGGAGAGCTCTGTCAACGAGCTGGGCGAGCTGCCGGCGAGCAGCTGCCAGGAGGCGACTTCCGTGGCGCCGTTCCAGCTCGTCAGCACCGTGATGCTCGAACCGCCGCGTTTCGCGACGATTACCGGCGATGTCGTCGGATGCCCGCTCCAAGGGGAGAGATAGGTGCGGAAGTCCTGCACGTTGGGGCCCAACTGGCCGTCGAGCAATACACGGCCGGCCGCGTTGTACTCGGTGAAGTTGGGCAGGTTGCCGTAGCCCATCAGCCAGTTGCCTGCGGGGAGTTTGAGCATGCTGCCCTGTGCGGGCGCGAGCAGCGTCTTTGTTGGGTTCGTGAAGGCCTTCACGAGCGAAACGGTCCTGTTGGCGTAGTCGGGCTTCAGCAGCACGCCGCGCGACTGCCTCTCCTTCGGCGGCGTCGAGCCGTTGTCGAACACCGAGATCAGGCCTCCAGGCTGCCATTCGGCATCGTGTTGCCAATAGGTTTTGGTTCCTGGGCCGAGCTTGAAGTTCGAGTGTCCGCCGCCGAGCTGCCAGTTGAAGGCGCCGGTCTTGACGTCCACGTCATACAGCTCCCAGGAGTTGCGCGCCGAGATAAGCACGTCGCCGGAGCTGCCGGGATCGACCGAGTTGACGTGGATGTAATCCCACGGATAGCTGTTGTGGGGGACGGTGTTGTAAGAGTCGTGCAGCGGTATGTGCCCGAGTGCGTGCCACTCCCACATGACCAGCCCGGTCTTCACGTCGATCTCCTGCACGACCGAGTCGGTCAAGATGCCGTCGGTCGCGCCATGGATGGAGCGGAGGTTCATATGGATCGGGTCGAACGAGTCGATCCATGCCGTCCCCTGCGGGGTCAACAGGATCTCGTGCAGGTCGGCTCTGTAGCCATTGCCCGCCCTGACTTTGGCCACGGGTTGGTAGGAGCTGTCATAGATCTCGTCTTCGCCTTGCCCAAAGCCGACCTTCAGGATGCGCCCCTGCCACCAGGTGAGCACTGGCTTGCCCTGATACTGCTGCACCTGGAAGTTGGTCGACTCCTCGCCCGCCGGCAGCGGGTGGAACCAGACGAGCGCGCCGTCCTGTTCTGAGATCATCGGTCCCGGCGAGCCCTGGCCTTGGTAGGGCGCAAGGAATAGGTCTCCTGGGGAGGCCCCAGGCTGGGCGGGCGTCGTCAACTTCACGGTCGACGGTGTCAGCGCGGGGTCCGAGGCGTAGTGCTGCACGTCGTGCGAGTCGCCCGGGTTGTTGGGGAACTCTTCCTGGCTCACGGCCGCCTGGTGGGCGACGGTGAACACGGTCGTCACGGGCTTTTCTGGAGTGCCGGAGCCGACGCCGACCAGCGCATGGACGGCGACCTGCTCCCCGGCCTGAAACGGCGAGTTGGGGATGAAGCTCATTCCCGTGCCCGTGGAGTAGCGCTCGAGTTTGCCGGAGTGGTTGCCGCTGCGCGAGCCCACGACGCTCACGTCGGTCACGGTGGTGTCGGATTCGCCGAGGAAGCTGATCTGCGTGTCCGGAGACGCGTCCTCGGTTCCCGGCAGTGGCGAGACGGCCACAGTGTTGGCCTGGGCCTCGGCCTTATCGGCTGTCGGCGTCAATGCGTTCACCGCCGCGCGCGAGGAGCTTGCTTCACCGCATGCCGCAAGTCCGACGCACAGCGCCAGCGCTGCTCCTGTCGTTGCCATCGCCGTGCCTATCCTCATGTTTCCCCCTGCGAAGTGAATGGTCGGGAAGCTCCGATCACCCGACCCTTGGCACCCAGCGCCTCGACCTCGAAGCTCTTGTAGCTCAATGGCACCGGTAGCGCGGTCTCGAATCCAGACCTGGCGGCGCTTGCCACGGCGGTGAGTTTACCGGGGGCATGTTCGCCGGGAGCAGGTCCGGCCAGTACCCGCCAGGAGACGACTTCGGTTGCACCGTTCCAGCTCGCGTACACCGTGGTCTTGCCGCTGGCCCTGTGGGCGGCGCCCGACGGCGCGGTAAGCGGTTTGCCGACCCATGGCTCCAGCGTCTCGCGGTAGCTCAAGTCCGGCCCGGGGAAGTTTGCCTCCAGCAACTGCTGGCCGGAGGGACCGTACTCGGAGAAGTACGGTTCTGAGCCCCAGCCGACGAATATGTTGCGGTTGGCCAGCGGTTGTGTGTCGCCCATGTATTCGGTTTCGAACTTGTCACCGCCGGAGTACTGGGCTAGGAGCGTGGCCTTACGTGCGTTGTGGTCCAAGTTGAGCACGAGCCCACGTGAGGCCCCAGTCGCCGGGACCGATGTGCCTCCACCGGTCAGCTGACAGCAGTGATCGTCGAACATCGTGATCGTGGAATTGGAATGCCCGCCAACCCCAAAGGCAACGTCGTGTTGCCATTGGAAGTCGGCGCCGGGGCCGAACGTGAAGCTCGATTTCTTGCCGCCGAGCGTCCATTCGATTTTGTCAGTGGCGATGTTGACCAGATAGGCGGCCCAGGTGTTGCGCATCGAGACGAGGAAGTCGCCTTTGTCGGTGAGGGCGATGGAGTTGACGTGGTAGGCGTCCCAAGGAAAACCGTTGGTCGGCACGCTGGCGTAGGAGTCCTCCAGCGGTATGTGATCGAGCGCGTCCCAGCTGTGCAGCAGCTTGCCGCTCTTGAGGTTGTACTCCTGCACGGCCGAGTCGATCAGCGCGCCGTTGTATGCGCCGCCATAGCGTGAGATGTCCTTGGCGACGTTCTTGTTGGCCGTGACCCATGCGTCTTCGCCTGAGATCAAAAGCTCGTGCAGCGTGAGCACCCAGCCGTCGGCCCCTTTCAGCCGCGCGACCGGCCGGTAGTGCTGGTTGACGACCACGTATTCGCCGCTCTCGGTTTGGCCGGTGTTCGTGACGACCCCTTGCCACCAGGCAAGTGCCGGCTTGCCTTCGTAGGTCTGCAAGCTCAAGTTCGAGGCGACGACCTTTTCAGGGACGGGCTGGAACCAGACCGGCTGCAGGTTGTGATCGAGGATCAACGGTCCGCTCTGGCCGATGAGCGGGGGGTAGTTCAGGTTGTAGAAGTTGGCGGTGAAGATGTAGCCGCTCGCCAGCTTGCCTGTGAGCGTGGGGCCGTCCTTGTGGAGCTTGGGCGGGTGAAGGGTGGGCTCGGTGACGAAGCTGTAGGCGCCTTTGGTGGTGTAGGCGCCAACCGGAGCGCCATGTGAGCCGGCGAAGGCAAGGTCGAGCGCGACGAAGCCGGCGACAACCACCGCGATCGCGAGCGCAAAGCGTCGTACGGCGCCCGTTGTTGCGGTTGCTGGTCCCATGGCTGCCGGTCCCGTGGCCGCCGGTTGCGCCACCTGTCCGGTCTCCGCCGCCGTGGCGGGCTTGGCCATTGCCGTGAACGTGACAAACGCAGCCGCGGCTGCCAGACCGGCGCCGATCAAGTAGGCAAGGCGGAAACCGTCGGTCAGCGCTTGCGGTACGAGTGCACCGGTGCCGATCAGATGGCTGGAGTGCTGGGTCGCCAGCGTCACCAGGACCGCCAGCCCGAGCCCACCGCCGATCTGGCGCGAGGTGTTGACAAGGCCGGAGGCAAGCCCAGCCTGCCCCTCCTTGGCGCCCTGGGTGGCTGCGATCGTGGAGGGAACGATCGACATCGCGATCCCTGCCGCCGTCAAGAGGCCGGGGATCATGATGTAGACGATCGGGCTGCCGCTGGAGCCGATTCTCGAAAGCAGCAGCATCCCGCCCGTCAACATGACCAGCCCGCCGCCGAGTACCGGACGCACCCCGAAGCGGCTGACGAGCTTGCCGGTGCGCGAGGCGACCAGCATTATCATCAGCGTCATCGGCAGGAAGATCAGGCCGGTGTGCAGCGGCGAGAGCCCCAGCACCTGCTGCAGGTAGAGCGAGCTGACGAACCACATCGGAAACAGCGATGCGCTGAACAGCAGCACGATGTTGTTGGCGATCCGCAGCGGCTTGGTCAGCTCCTTGAAGGGGATCAGCGGATCCCTCGCCACGCGTGTCTCGATCAGGCCGAACACGGCCAGCAGGGCGATGCCCGCGATGATCGGGCCGAGCGCGGCAGCGGTGTCCCAGCCAGCCAGCCCGGCTTCGACGACGCCGAACACGAGGATCATCTGGCCGATCGTGAGCGTCAACGCGCCGGCAAGGTCGAAGGTACGGCCTGGGGCGCGGCGGCGCTCGCTCACGACCGCGTAGGCCACGATCGCGGCGGCGATCCCGATCGGGGGGTTGATGAGCAGCACCCAGCGCCAGCTCAGCTCCTGGGTGATCAGCCCACCGAACAGCATCCCGGCGGCGCCGCCGAGTCCGTTCATCGCCGCCCACGTGCCGATTGCGCGGTTCAGCTTTGGCCCGGGCGCAAACGACGAAGTGATGATCGCCAGCGAGCATGCCGCCATCAGGGCTCCCCCGACGCCCTGAGCCGCGCGAGCAAGGACCAGCGTCGCGCGGTCGCTCGCAAGGCCGCCGGCCAGCGAGGCGAGCCCGAATACGAGCAGCGCGATGACGAACATGCGGCGCTGGCCGAAGTGGTCTGCCGCGCGCCCGCCGAGCATCAGGAAGCCGGCGAAGGTGATCGCGTAGGCATCGACTATCCATTGGAGTTCTGGCGCCGTGAAGCCGAGGCTCGACTGGATCGAGGGCAGCGCGACGTTGACGATGCTCAGGTCGAGGATGACCATGAACTGGGCAACGCAGCAGACGCCAAGCAGCCAAGCCTCGCGCGATCCCAGCCGGCGCTTGG
Source organism: Solirubrobacteraceae bacterium (assembly GCA_049287685.1). GTDB lineage: Bacteria > Actinomycetota > Thermoleophilia > Solirubrobacterales > Solirubrobacteraceae > Palsa-744. The sequence goes on from JBAQGH010000106.1 coordinate 9,027, forward strand.
AGGGCTCGGCGTCTGTTGCGCCGGGATTTGCCGGTATCACGGTGCTCATGTGAGGCGGTCCAAGGATTGTGGCTCAGCCGCAAAAACACCCGTTCCGCGTGAAGGGGGGTAGTTGCTGACATGTCCGTAGGCGCACACCTCCCGCGCACGCGGGAGGCGTTGCCAACGCCTGGTAGGGTGGGCGCCGAAGTCCGAGAGCGACGACAGGAGGCCGGCCGATGAAGCGAACGTCACTGGCCGCCATGCTAACGCTGCTGGCCGTCCTTGCGGCCACGCTGGCGGTGGCAGGGTGCGGCGGTAAAACAACGAGCAGCTCGACCTCAACGCAGACGAGCGGCACGACGAGCACCTCGGGCACGGCTCCGCACAAGCACTCCACAAAACCGGCTTACTAGGCATCCTGCTCATCCCGACTGCTGGGTGGAAGGTAGTGCCGCGGCGTACGTGCTGACCTTGGCGGGCTTCGAGCTGCCGAGCACGTTGCCTGTCGCGTCCAGCGCCTGCACTGCCGCGTAGGCGTACTTCTTGGGCAGGATCGTCGAGCTTTCGAAGTCGCTTGCCCGAATCGTCGTCCGGGCCGTGAGCGACCCGGGGCGTTGTCCGGCAAGCACGCGCCAGGAGGCCGCTTCGGTGGCGCCGTTCCAGCTCGTGTGCACGATTATCTCTTCGCCTGTGTTGTTCAAGTTGGCCAGCACAGTGGGCGGAGTGGAGGGACGCCCGCTCCAGGGAAAGCGGAACGCGCGATAGAAGGACATGTCGAAGGGTAGGTGGGCGTCGAACAACACTGTGCCTCCTGGTGCGAACTCGCTGATCGCCGGCACCCCGCCGTAGCCCACCACCGCGTTGCCGTCGGCCAGTGTCTGCATGTTGCCCTGGCTTGGGGTGAGCAAAGGGGGGTCGGGGTGCGTGTATGCCTCGATCAGGTGTGCTTCGTGTGTCGCGAAGTCGAGCGCGATCCGCAGGCCGCGCGACTGCTGGTGGATGGGCGGGTTCGAGCCGTCGTCGAAGAAGGTGACCTCGCCGCTTGAGAGGATGCGCCCGTCGTGCTGCCAGGCGGTTTCGGTGCCCGGGCCCATCTTGAAGGAGCTCTTCAGGCCGCCCAGGCGCCAGAGGATCTTGCCGCTGCCGCCTTCCAGCTGATAGCCGGCCCAGGTGCTGCGCGCCGAGATGAAGATGTTCCCGGATCGATGGGCGTCCCCACCCTCCACGTCGATCGAGTTGACGTGAAACCAGTCCCAAGGCGTCGCGCTCTTAGGCGCCGGGGTCTCGGACTCCGCGGCACCTACGTGGTCGACGCTGTGCCATTCCCAGCGTACGAGCCCTGTCTTCATGTCTATCTCCTGCACGGCGGTGTCCAGGATTACCCCGTCGCCGGCTCCGTCAACCGATGAGAGGTTGCAGCGGATCGCGTTGAAGGCCGTCGTGTAGGAGATGCCGTGAGGGGCGATCTGGAAGTCGTGCAGGTCCGCCTGCAGGCCGTTGCCGCCCGGGACCCTGGCGACAGTCTGGTAGTGGGAGTTCATGACGACGTCTTCGCCCTGGCCGAAACCGAGCGAGAGCACCTTGCCATGCCAAAAGGTCAAGTCGCGCCGGCCTTCGTAGCTCTGCACGTTCAGGTCCTCGGCGGTTTCGCCTCCCGGCAGACGGTCAAACCACACGAGTCGGCCCTGGGGGGTGTAGATCAGCGGCCCGTACTGGCCCGGCCCGGGTCCGTTGGTCGTGAGGATGTCGCCCGCGCCGGGATCGCGATCGGGCACGGTGACGCTCAGGACGGGGACTTGGACGCCGGGCAGCGTGTCGAAGCTCTGGTAGTCGGCCGCTGCCGCCTGCGGGTTGGGAAACGGCGGTGCGCTCTTAGTCGAGTAGGGGGTGTCGACGCGAAAGTCGAAGGAGACCCGCTTGGCGTTCGTACCCGTCCCGGATTGGCCGTTTGCGGCGCTCCCTGACTGGTCGTTCGCGGCGTCTCCCGACCGACCGTTCAAGGCTGCTCCGGATTGGTCTGTGCCGATGGTGGCGCTCACCCTCACGCGCTCGCCCGAGTCGAAAGTGGTGTCGGGCACGAAGCTCGCGCCGTCACCTTGGGAGTAGGGGTGGAGCTGGCCAGAGTGATGGCCGCTGTATTCTCCGACGACGGACACGTCTTGAATCTGTGCCGGCGCTACGCCCAGGAAGCTGATCTGCGTGTGCGGGTTGGCCGTGTCGGTTTCCGGTGCCGGCGAGACATCGACGGGCAATCCACCAAGCTTGGCGCTGTGGTTGAGCGTGGATGGCAGACACGATGGCGATGCGGCGCTGGGCGTGCTCGTTTTGCGCCCCGTGCCCGACAGTGCGCCCGTGGCCAGCACTACTGCCGCGCCAACCGCTACCGCGGCTGCAAGCAGGGCGATGACGAAGCGGGTTCTGCTCATGCCAGACGGCCGCTAGCGTCCCGAGTCGGCAGTCGGGGCACTAAGCCGTCGCGGACTTCAGTGCTTCGGCCTCCTCGGCACGCCACGCCTGCAGCGCCCCAAGCGCGCCGTCGATCACGCGCCCGAGGAAGGTCTCGCGATCGTTGACGTGCGGCAGCGGCTCGGCCGGCACGGGCACCTCGAGGAACTCGCACAGCGGCTCCCAGCCTTCGGTGACGTTCCACACGAGCAGCCGCTCGGACGGTACGGTCGCCTTGACCAGCTCGTTGTGGCGCTCGAACCCGGCGATCAGCTGCTCGGGCCGCTCGTGCCCGGCCGCGAACGGCGCCTGCTCGACCCAGAACATGCGCTCGACCAGCTTCAGATAGCGAGCCCAGCGCGGATCGACCTGGCCGCGGGCGCTTGAGAGCAGGCGGATCAGCGACTCGCCGTAGCACATGTTCCATATCGTCTCGCGGAAGCTTGGCTCCCACTTCTCGGGGTCGCGCACGCTGAGCAGCACCTTGGCATCCGGGTAGAAGTCCATCAGCTCGCGCCAGAAGTAGCCGCCGGGCCAATCCACCGTCGCCCGGGAGTCGCCAAACACCTCATCCCAAGGTTCGCCGCCGTCGAGCGCGCGGTTCCACACGTCAACCTGGTCGAGGTCGGCGATCACGTTGACCCAGTGGTAGCACGGCTCGAAGCCGAGCGTCTCGAGCGCCACCTTCTGCGTCAGCGTGCCCGTGCGCGGCATTCCGGCTCCGATCACCTTCATCTGCTTCCCTCCAGGCTCCATGGATGTTGTAGTCCCTGCAGGCTAATCATGGACGCCTGTCGAAGGGTTTGTGAAGAAACATGTCGATAGGATGAAGAGTCTATGAAGAAAAGCCTCCCAGGCGCCGCTCTTTCGCGGTTGCCGACGGGTTGCTCACGTATCCTCATATTTCGCCCGGCCCACTCATCCGCCCAATGAACCGAGAGACTCCAGGGGGTCCATCTTGAAGGCTATAGCCGACCTCCCCGGCTTGCGAGAGCAGCCACTGGCATGGGACGAGCAGAGCCCCAGGCTCCCGCACATTAGCCGGCTGGCGCTGGCCGGCCCCGAGACGTCGTTCACCCAGCAGGACGTGCTCGGCCTGCTGGGCCTCTCAGGCGACGAGTTCGCGCAGCGTATCTTCAGCCGCTGCGGCGTGCAGCGGCGCGGCCTGACGCTGACCGACGAGTTCCTCGCGACCACCGTTCAGGGCCGCACACCCGCAATCGAGGAGCATCTGCTCGGCTATGCGGTACGGGCGATCGACGAGCTCGAAGTCGATCCGCTTGAGATCGGTGTGGTCGTGAGCGCGACGCTCTACTCACTCGGCGGCCCCACGATCGCCCACCGGCTCGTGGACCACTACGAGATGGACCCGTCCACCGACAAGTACCACATCGTTGGCGTTGGCTGTGCCAGCGCCGTGCCGCTGATACGGCTCGCCTCCCAGACTCTGCGCGAATGTCCCGGCAAGAAGGCGCTCGTCGTCGCGGCCGAGAGCATGACGGGCATCCTCATGGGGGCGGCCGAGGACGACGCCCGCAGCAAGACGGTCGGCTCGTCGATCTTCGGCGACGGCTGTGCAGCGGCGCTGATCGAGTTCGACGAGGAGCTCACCCAGACCGCGGGTCCCGCGGTGCTCGCATCCAAGGTCCACCAGGTGGCGGGCACGCTTGGCGCGGTACGGATGCAGCTGACTCCCGAGGACAGCTATCTGCACCTGATCCGCGAGCTCCCAGACGTTGCCAGCGAAGGATTGCTCGAGCTGGCCGATGATTTCCTCAGGATGAACGGCTTGGAGCGAGAGGCGATCGACCACTGGCTCGTGCACCCGGGCGGACGACGCATCATCGAGAGCGTGCAGGAAGCGCTCGAGCTCTCGCATGAGGATGTCGCTGCCAGCTACGACGTGCTTGCCGAGCACGGCAACATGGGCACGCCGTCGATCTTCTATGTGATGCAGCGCGCGGTGGACCTGCGCAATCCGCAATCCGGCGATCTGGGCTTGATGGTCACTGTTGGCCCCGGGGTCACCGTTGGGCTGATGCTTTTGCAGTGGTGAGGGCTTGCGGCTTGCGCAGCGGGCGGTGAGAGCAAGAGCTCCACACGGCAGAACGGCTTGCCGCTACAGGCGGGAACTCAGACGTCAGGCTCTTGCGAGGATCGCGTCGTTGTCGTAAAGCTTGACGATGGTGACCGCGCCCTCTGGGGCTGCGGCCAGGCATAGGCCGCACAGCACACACTCGTCGAGGTTCTTCTCGACGATGCTCACGCCGCCGTTCTCTGACTGGGCGAAGATGTCGACGGGGCAAGCGTCGCTGAGCTTGAGCGCGAGCGCGGAGTCCGCGGCTACTTGGTCATCGACCTCGACGGCGATAAAGGTCCCATCGGCTCTCATGCTGGGCTCCTCTCGGAGATCTTTGACTGAATCAGCCCGGGTATGTCCTCGATGCGCTCGGCCACAGTGATACCGGCCTGTGCGAGGCGCGCGATCTTCTCGGACGCCGTGTCCTCCTTGCCTTCGACGATCGTGCCGGCGTGGCCGAAGCTCATGCCAGGCATCTCGTCCATGAAGCGTCCCGCCATGAACGCGACGATCGGCAGGCGCGATTTGTTCTCGGTCACCCAGCGCGCCAGCTCGGCCTCCATGCGCCCGCCGGGCTCGGTGTAGATGACGATGCCCTGTGTCTGCTCATCGGCCTCGAACAGCGGCATCAGCTCGGCGTAGCTGGAGCCGATGATCGCGTCGCCGCCGATCGAGACGGCCGTCGACTGTCCGAGTCCCGCCGCGCTCAGCGTCGAGGACATCTCGGTCGTCATGCCGCCCGAGCGCGAGATCACGCCGATCGGGCCGGGGGTGTAGGCCTGTGCCGCGTTGCGCGCGGGGCCGCCGATGCCGCCCATCTTGATCACGTCGGGGACGATGATCCCGAGGCAGTTGGGGCCGATGATGCGCGCGCCCCTGAGCGTCGCCAGCTCGACCATCTCAGCCACGTCGCGCCTTGGTATGCGCTCGGTGACGATCACGATCAGCTGAATGCCGTTCTCGATCGCCTCGAATACGGCGTCCTTGGTGAAGGCGGGGGGGACCGTCACGACCGAGCCATAGATCGGCGCGCCGTGGTGGGCGACCGCTTGGGCGACCGTGTCGAAGACCGGTACCCCGTGGACATCGCGGCCGAGGCGCCCTGGTGTGACGCCGCCGACGACCTTGGCGCCTGTGCCGTAATCCAGGCACTCTCTCGTCAGGTTGACCGCCTCGCGGCCGGTGATGCCCTGGACGATGAACGTCGTATCGGAGTCGATAAGGATGCTCATGCGGCAACTCCTTGGATCTTCTCGACCGCTCTGCGCGCGGCCTCGTTGAGCGAGACGGAGCGATCGGCGTAGTCCACGCCGTACTTCTCGAGGATCTTGAAGCCCTCCTCCTCCCAGGCGCCCGGGATGCGGAAGATCGCGATCTTCTCGGACGGGTCCATGCCCAGCTCCAGACAAGCCTTGATCACACCGCGCGCGACGATGTCTACCCGCGTGTTCGACACGATCGACATCATCACCGCGATCTTGTCGACGCCAGGCTTCTGCAGCACGAGCTTGGCCAGTCCGCACGCCTTCGCGACAGAGGGGTTGCCGCCGATCTCGCAGTAGTTGGCAGGCTTGCCACCGTGCGCCCTGACAGCGTCGAACAGAGTCAGCGAGCCGCCGCCGGCGCCGATCACAAGACCGAGGTTGCCGTCGAACTCTGTGACGTTGCCGGCCACGCCGCGGTGGTCGGTGGCGTCGACCTCCTCTCCCGCCAGCTCGAAGGGCGTGGCCTCGCGCGCTTGGCGGGTCTCCTCGTCGCCGACACCCAGGTCCTTCAGCAGCTTCTTGTGGCGGCCCCTGGCCTCGTTCTCGATGTCCATGTGTGCGTCCAGCGCCACGAACGAGCCGTCCTCGAGCTGCCCCAAGGGGTTGATCTCGGCAAGGGTCATGTCGTTCTCGACGAACAGCTTCGCCAAGTGCGTCACGATCGGCACCAGCTTGTTCAGCGCCGAGCCGGTGACGCCAGTGGAGGCGATCACCTCCTTGGCCTGGAAGTCGCTGAGGGGCAGGATGTTGGAGAAGTGGCGGCGACCTACCTTGTCGGGCTGCTCCTCGGCCACCTGCTCGATGTCGATGCCGCCCACAGGCGAGAAGATCATCACCGGCTGCTTGCGGATGCCGTCCCATACGACCCCCGCGTAGTACTCCTGGGCGACCTCCGCCTTGGGGTCCACCAGTACGCCGCGCGGCATGTGACCGTTGATCTCGAGGGCCAGGATCTCGCGTGCGTACTCCTCGGCCTGCTCTGGCGTGTCGGCGAACTTGACGCCACCGGCCTTCATACGCCCGCCGGTGAGCACCTGGGACTTGATCACGGTCGGGCCGCCGATGCGCTCGGCGATCTTCCGCGCCTCGGCTGGGTCGGTGGTGAAGCCGTAGTCGGTTACCGGGATACCGGCGCGCTTGACTACCTCGCGCGCCTCAAACTCGAAGAATCTCATCGCGTCCTTGGTTGCTTGGGGACGGGGCGTCGGAACCCTACCGGGACGGCCGCTCCCATGCGCTCGTGGCGACCGTCCCGCACGCCGGACGCTAAGTGGCTACATGACCTCGATCGTCTCGTACACGTCCACCTTGCCGCCCGCCGCGATGATCGGGCAGTCGGCGACGAGGCCTGCCGCCGCGTCGAGGCTGTCGGCGGCGATGACCGAGTAGCCGGTCAGGCCGGACCCCGCCGCACCGTCGTTGCCCGAAGCGCTCACAGACGTGGACGCGCCGACTGGGTTACCTGGCGCGACGACCGCCGAACCCAGCTTGCCAAACCACTGTCCCCAGGCGGCCATCGCCTGTTCGCGCTCGGCCTCTGTTGCCGCCATGCCGCCGCCGGTGTATGCCAGCAGGTAGTTCGCCATTTTCTTGCTCCTTCTGTTGGTTTGTTGGTGAGTTTTGTCTTCGCTGCCGCATCGGGAGTGCCCATCGGAGCTCCTGAGCGGTCGTGCGAGCGTCTGTCAGGACATCTGTGCGGCACGCTCGTTCAGATGCGTCTGGAATGCCTCCAACACGCCTTCCCAGCCGTGTCCGTGCGAGTCGCGCGATTCCAAGGACTCGAGGCCGGTGTGTTCGAGCACTACCGTCGTTCGCTCTCCCTCACCGCGGAAGTCGACCGCCACGGTGCTGGAGTGGCCGAGCTCGCCATCCTCCTGTTCCCACTGCCAGCTATAGACGAGCCGATTGGGGCGGCTCACCTCGCTGTACTCGCCCCCCGCGGTGTATTTTTTGCCGCTCTCGGGGTCTTCCATCGAGATGCGATAGCGCCCGCCGACGCGCAGATCGACCTCGGCGACGGGTGTGATCCAGGCGGGGTTTGCCTTCCACCAACGTCGCAGCACCTCGGGATTGGTCCACGCGTCAAACACGTCCTCGGCGGGGGCGTCGTATGTGCGCTGCAGGCGTAGGCTGGTCTCGTTGGGCTTGGTTATCTCGGTCATTTCGACTCCTTCGCTGGTTTATTCTCTTGCTTTGGCGCTCCCTGCTGGGGCTGTTGGCGCTCCCTCTGCTCGCGCAGGTACCGATCGACTGTGTCGAGCTTTCGCTCCCATAGCTCGCGCTGATTCGTCATCCACGCGTACGCCTCGTCTAGCGGCTGCTCGCGCAGCCGCAGACGGTGCGTGCGCCCGTCGATCACGCGGCTGATCGCTCCGGCCTCCTCGAGCAGCTTCAGGTGCTTGCTGATGGCCGGCTTGGAGACGCCGAAGTCGCTCGTCGCCTCGCCCACGGTCATCTCGCCGCCGGCAAGGCGCTCGAGGATGCCTCTTCTTATGGGATGCGAGCAGGCGACAAAGGCGCGGTCCAAGAAGAGGGCATTGTTAGCCATATGGTTAACAATAGCGCCTTCGAGAGAGGTGCGCAAGCCCGCGCGAAGGAGCCCTGGCTATCTCATGCTCTCGCGCGGGAACTGTTGACGCGATAGCCGTCTGTGAGGGCCGCGTCAGTTGAGGTCGAACGCCGCCTGAATTGCATCGCTGAGATCCGACTCCTGGCGGTCGAGCAGGACGCCGATCTGTGCTCCAAGGGCGCTTGTGGGGATCGTGCTGATGTTGTCGCAGCTGACAACCGAAGGTCCCGCGAGACCGTTCGCGGTATCCACGGGTACCTCGGTTGAGAGCCCGCGGATCGTCGTTGTGATTGGCGCGACGGTCACGGTGGAAAGGTGTGGCCGCACAAGCTCGCGCGTGAGCACGAGGACTGGGCGCGCCTTATCGAGGTGCGCGATGTGGATAGTACGCATCAGTCAAGCTGGGAAGGAAGCCCAGCGGCATACTCGGCCAACCCCACAAGCTCCGGATCTGGGCCGGTGCGAGCGAGGATCGCGGCGTCGCGTTCGGCGATCACGCGTCGGCGTTCACGTTCGAGCGCCCGCGTAACCACAGACGCTCGGCTGCGTTCGCTGCCAGAGCCGACTATTTCGTCGACGAACTCGACAAGTTCGTCTGGGAGACGGACGGCAATTTGCTTGCTCATCCCATCATGGTAGCAAGCTGGTACCAGATAATCTGTATAGTGGTATCAGGTGTCTGCGCGCTGGCCCGCCTTTGGCGGGCTGCGTCGTTTAAAGCAACGAACTAAACGCATCATCCCCGAACACGGCGCGATTGCTGCGAACTAGCCTATGCCCCCGCCGGCACGAACCCGTAGGCCTCGGCCAGCTCCGGGTCCTTGCGCGCCAGCATCTCGGCCAGTTTGACCATCACCTGGCACTGCTTCCAGGTGGCGTCGTCCTGCATCTTGCCGTCGATCATGTGCACGCCGCGCCCGTCCGGGATCGCCTCGATCACCTTCTTGGCGAAGCGGACCTCCTCCGGGTCGGGCGAGAAGACCTTCTTGGCGATCCCGATCTGCACGGGGTGCAATGACCACGCGCCGACGCAGCCGAGCAGGAAGGCCGCGCGGAACTGCGTCTCGCAGCCGAGCTCGTCCTTGATGTCGCCGTACGGGCCGTAGAAGGGGAGCGCACCGACCGCCGTGCAGGCGTCCACCATGCGCGCGATCGAGTAGTGCCACGGGTCCTGCTGGTAGCTGGGGCGCGGCAGATCAGGATTCTCGGCGTCGGGGTCGGCGATCGTGCGGTAGCCGGGGTGCCCACCGCCGACGCGTGTCGTCTTCATGCGCCGCGAAGCGGCCAGGTCGGCCGGGCCGAAGCTCATGCCCTGGATGCGCGGCGAGGCGGCCGCGATCTCCTCGAGGTTCGCGACGCCGAGCGCCGTCTCGAGGATCGCGTGCACGAGGATCGGCTTCTCGATGCCGGCCTTTGCCTCCAGCTGGGCCAGCAGTCGGTCCACGTAGTGGATGTCCCAGGGACCCTCGACCTTGGGGATCATGATCACCTCGATCTTGTCCCCGATCGCGTCCACGATTTCGGTCAGATCGTCCAGCACCCACGGTGACTCCAGCGAATTGACGCGCGTCCACAGCGCCGTCTCGCCCATATCCATCTCGCGGCCCACCTTGATCAGACCGGCGCGCGCGGCCTCCTTGCGGTCCACCGACACGGCGTCCTCCAAGTTACCGAGCAAGATGTCGACAGTCGGTGCGATCACGGGCACCTTTTCCACCATTTTCTCGTTCGAGAGGTCGAGGAAATGGATCATCCGCGACGGCTTGAAGGGAATCTCACGCGCCGGCTCGGGCGCGCCGATCGCAAGGGGCTTGTCGAAGGCTCTGGGGTTGCGCAAGGCTCATCTCCTGGGTCTGAGGGCGCTCTCTGAGGCTCCACAATAGAGTTCCAAGCGCTTCAACGCCCACCACGCACATCACAGGAGACACCCCCCACCCATGAGCGATACCCACCCCGTCGAGACCGAGCAGGCCGCCCGCGAGGCTTCCGGCGCCCACCCTTACGGCCGCTACCTGGAGGAGTTCGAGGTCGGCGCCACCTACAAGCATTGGCCAGCCAAGACCGTCACCGAGTCAGACGACCACCTCTTCTGCCTGATCACGATGAACCACCATCCCTTGCACCTGAACGACGTCTACGCGGCCAAATCGCAGCAGAAACGCAATGTCGTCGTGGGTCCGCTGGTCTACTCGCTCGCGCTCGGCATGTCCGTCTCAGACGTCTCGGGCAAGGCGATTGCCAACCTTGCCACCGAGGAGCTAAAGCACCCCGCGCCAGTCTTCCACGGCGACACGCTCTTCTGTGAGTCTGAGGTTCTGGAGAAGCGCGAGTCCCAGTCAAAGCCCGACCGTGGCACCGTCAAGGTGCACACGCGCGTCTACAACCAGGATGGTGTGCTGGTCGCCGAGTTCAAGCGGCTTGTGCTCGTCCCGCGGCGGGATCCAGGTCCCACCCACTCCTCCGCCGCTGCCGAGGGCAACGTGGAGTAGCCGATCGGATCGGGAGTGGGTTCGACTGGCAGCGTTCGACTGGCGGTTCGCGGCCGTCAGTCGGGTTGATGCCCCAAAAGCGCGATGACCGCGCGCGCACGCGGGGCACACGCTTTTTAGACGAAACGTCTCGGCGCTGTGCGATAGGCTGCAAGTCCGCGCCCCCAAAGGGCGTTTTTCCGTTCCCAGGCGGGAATCAAATCCCACCCACCTAGCGGCCGGGGTTTGAAGCCCACCCGCCCGCAGCCAACGCGACACCGAGGAGCCACGCGCACGTCATGGAGACCACCGCCACCGCCGCCCCAAATACCAACAACGAGCGTCTGCTGACGTGGGTCGAGGAGATCGCCGCGCTCACCGAGCCCGAGGCCATTTACTGGTCTGACGGCTCCGCTGTGGAGTACGACCGTCTCTGCCAGCTGTTGGTCGATGCCGGCACCTTCAAGCGCCTCTCCGACGCCAAGCGCCCCAACTCCTATCTCGGTCTCTCAGATCCCGGCGACGTCGCTCGCGTCGAAGATCGCACCTTCATCTGCTCGCCTACCGAGGAGGAAGCGGGTCCAACCAACAACTGGCGCGATCCCGAGGAGATGAAGGAAGCGCTCAAAGAGCTCCTCGCCGGCTGTATGCACGGTCGCACGATGTACGTGGTGCCGTTCTCGATGGGCCCGATCGGCTCGGACAAGAGTCAGATCGGCGTACAGCTGACCGACTCGCCCTATGTGGCGGTATCGATGAGAATCATGACCAGGATGGGCTCCGCCGCGCTCGACGCACTCGGCGAGGAAGGCGACTTCATTCCCTGTCTGCACTCGGTCGGCATGCCGCTCGAGGATGGCGCGGAGGATGTGTCCTGGCCGTGCAACGCCGACAACAAGTACATCGTCCACTTCCCCGCCACGCGCGAGATCACCTCCTACGGCTCCGGCTACGGGGGCAACGCACTGCTCGGCAAGAAGTGCTTCGCGCTGCGCATCGCCTCGGCGATGGCGCGCGACGAGGGCTGGATGGCCGAGCACATGCTGATCCTCAAGCTGACATCTCCCGAGAAGGACGTCAAGTACATCGCGGCGGCGTTCCCCTCCGCGTGTGGCAAGACCAACCTGGCGATGCTGATACCCACCCTGGAGGGCTGGGATGTCGAGACGATCGGCGACGACATCGCCTGGATGAAGTTCGGCGAGGACGGTCGCCTGTACGCCATCAACCCCGAGGCGGGCTTCTTCGGCGTGGCGCCTGGGACCGGCGAGCACACTAACCCGAATGCGATCAAGACAATCGAGTCGAACACGATCTTCACCAACTGCGCGCTGACCGACGACGGCGACGTGTGGTGGGAGGGGCTGACCGACGAGCCGCCCGCGCACTTGGTCGATTGGCGCGGCAGAGACTGGACACCCGCCTCGGAGACGCCGGCCGCACACCCCAACGCCCGCTTCACCGTCGCTGCCGCGCAGGACCCGGCGATCGCTCCGGAGTGGGAAGACACAGCCGGCGTCCCGATCTCGGCGATTCTGTTCGGCGGCCGCCGCTCGACGGTCGTGCCACTGGTGGCCGAGGCATTCGACTGGGAGCACGGCGTCTTCCTCGGCGCGACGATGGGCTCTGAGAAGACCGCTGCCGCCGCTGGCACGGTCGGCGAGCTGCGCTTCGACCCGTTCGCGATGCTGCCTTTCTGCGGCTACAACATGACCGACTACTTCGCACACTGGCTGAAGATCGGGCGTGAAGCCGATGCGGCGAAGCTGCCGAAGATCTTCTACGTCAACTGGTTTCGCAAGGATGCCGAGGGCAAATTCCTGTGGCCTGGCTATGGCGAGAACTCACGTGTGCTGGCCTGGGTCTTCGCGCGCTGCGCGGGTCACGGTGCGGCTGTGGAGACGCCAATCGGCCATATGCCGCCTGTCGGTCCCGACGGCCTCGACACCCGTGGCGTCGATGTCTCGGATGAGGACATCGCTGAGCTGTTGCGCGTCGACGTCGCCGAATGGAAGGCTCAGCTGCCCCACTTCCACGAGCACCTTGGCAAGTTTGACCGCCTGCCCAAAGAGCTGCAAGAGCAGCTGCTGGCGCTCGAGCAGCGGCTCTCCTCCTAGGGCAGGTCGAGCACCGGAGGCGCGTCGGCGGCATGCCGGTGCGTCAAACGAGGCGTATAACCTCAGAGCGGCTCGATCGCCGGCTCGCGCTGGCGCCAGGTGACGGTCAAAGCCACCGCCTGTGTCGCCAGCGCCGCGAGCGTCGCAAGCAAGAAGCTCTCGGCGATCCCGAGCGCTTCCAGCGACATCGCGAGCACGAAGCAGAACAGGGCGTAAGCAACCAGGCCAAGCACGAATCCGCGCATGATTCGCAGCAGGTCCTGCTCACCGTATTGGGCGTGTGTGAACACCGCGAGCACGCTTGCGATCACGGGAAACGGCGCCAGCAGGCCGCTCAATTTCGCTCCCAGCTGACCTGCGACCGCTGTCAACGCAAGCACTAGCGCGACCGCGCTGAGCGCGCGCAAAGGCAAATCCCAAGCCGGCAGCTCGACGCTACTCTGCTGCCCGTGCTGCGCTCGAGGGAGGATCAGGAGCGTGACTCCAATAGCCACGAGCACCACCGCAAGCGCCGGACCGGCGCTCACTGTCGTGGTGCTCAGCGCCGCTGTCATCAAAAAGAACGCACCCCATCCCAAAAAAAGACTCCCAGCCCAGCGCATGCGACTGGCTAGATGCGCATATACCAAGATGAAGGCAAGCAGTGAGATAAGCCCAAGCAGGGTGCCAGCGGCGGCACCGGCGGCAAACACTGCCCCGTGATCGATCGCGAACACGAGCAGGATCGGACCGGCGACGACCGGCAGTCCACCAACCAGCCCGCCGATCCGGGCGCCATAACGTCTCGCCGCGAGCGAAGCCGCGATCACGAACGTCGGCGCGAGCAGTATCTTCGCCGCGAGCACTCCCACCGATCAGATGATGACCGTTGGGCTGCTAATCGTGTTCGTGGGGTTCGCTGCTCCCGGATGACGCCGGCGGACGCGACTCCTCGGCCAGCGAAGTGATCGTCAGCAGGCCCCTGGCGGCCGATTCGAGCACCTCGGTCGCCTCCTCCAGCGAGCGCGCGTACAGCTCGACCAGCAGGTGCACGACGATCTGGTCCTCCTCGTGCTTGTGGAAGCGCACGTGCGTGAAGAACTCCCGCACCCCGTACTCGCCGAAGGCGGCATAGGAGAGGGCGTCCCCGGCCTCGGGTCCGGAGCAGATCTCAACGTCGTCGGCTTCGACTGTCACCGTGCACGAGGCAACCCAAGGCGTGCCGGCGATCATCCGCTCCCAGCGGTCCTCGATCGGCTCCACGCGCCCGCCGGAGAAGCCGAGGTGCGGCTGGTCGTGCATGCAGTCCAAGCACTGCACCACCGCCTCCTGCAGCTCGTCGACGACTTCCGAGCGCTCTCCGGTTTCCGGATCGATCTTGTGGATGCCCTCGTAGTGCACCTGCACCTCGAGGTTCTGCGACCAGCAGCGGTAGCAACGCAGCCAAGCTCTGGCGGTGGTCTCGGGTGCTTGGCCTCCCTCCATGGGCTTCATTGTATGCCCACGCGAAGACCTGTCCGCTATCCAAACGTAAATGCGTAGCCCGAGACGCCGGGAGCCAGGCGCAGCGAGAGGCGGTGTTGTCGATCGCCCGGCAGCGAGACGAGCGAGTACAGGCGCTCGTTTCGCACCGTCAACGTGCCGTTGTGCACGTCGGCTCCGGCGAACTTGTTCGATATCGGCTTGCCGTCGAGCAATACCTGCACCTGACGTGGTCTTTCGCCCGCGGAGCTGAGCACCAGATACACGTTCTTGGCCTCGAACTCCATGTCGATCCCGGCGCTCGAAACTGCCGTCGCTGGCTGGGCGGCGATGTTCCATGTGCCGCTGTAGTCGAATTCGTTGAGCGCCAGATCGGCGGGCACGCTGGTGCCGTAGTCGTGCAGGCCGGGCTGTGGTCCGTTACGCCAGCCTTGCGCGCGGTTGGTGCCCAAATAAGTCTCGGGTGTGGCCACTTCGCTCGGCGTCACGACGTCTGTCGGGTGTGCCATCCCGCCGACGCTCGCTCCCGCTTCGGCAAGCAGCGAGCGGATCGCGGTCTGGGTTTGCGAGTAGTCGCCCTCGCCGGCCGTGGCATAGCGCACGTCGCCTTTGGAGTCGATCAGATAGTCCGCCGGCCAGTACTCGTTGCCGTAGGCGTTCCAAGTCCCCATTTCGTTGTCCTGCACCACGGGATAGCGCAGGCCGAACTGTTCGATCGCGTTCTTGACATTGGAGGCCTCGTGCTCGAAGGCGAACTCCGGTGTCTCCACGCCGACGACCGTCAGGCCGTCCTTGCGATAGGCAGCATCCCAGGCCTTCAGGTAGGGCAGCGTGCGGATGCAGTTGATGCAGGTATAGGTCCAGAAGTCGATCAGCACCACTTTCCCGCTCAGCCCTTTGAGCGTGAGCGGCGTGTTTGAATGCCCATCCACCCCGGTGTTGAACCAGTCCTCGGTATCGGCGAATTCCGGCGCTGGCCCGAGATTCTTCAGCTTGGCTGCGTCCGCCAGCAGCGTCGCCTGGCTTGCGTTGCGAGGCGCCGTGGCAGTTTTCGAGCCCGACACGAACTTGGCGGTGTGCCCGGTGACCTGGGGCAGGCGGCTTTCCACGGCCTTGGTTTTTTCAAGACCGGCGGTCAGGTTCACGTTGGGGATGTGTTCGGCAACGTACTGGTCGAAGTCCACGTCCACACCGACGACGATCGCCAGCGCCGTCACGATCATCACGATGCCGAGCGTGCGCTGCAGCGCCGGCCCGCGGCCGGCGGCGCGGACGCGGTCGAACAGTTTGCGCCCACCGAGCGTCAGCGCGAACAGCACAACCGCGCTGCCAACCGAATAGGCAATCGCGACCGCGACGGTGCGCCCGCTCGCGGCGCTGACCGAGATGACGGCCGCGAGGATCGGCCCTGCGCACGGCGTGTATACGAAGCCGAGCGCACCGCCGACCAGCAGCCCTGAGCGGAAGCCGTCGCCGCGCGTTCGTGGACCGAGCGCCGCGATCCGCGACATGCGTGCCTCCAGACGGTCGGCCAGCCCCGGCACGATCAGCGCCAGGCCCGACGCGAGCAGCACGGCGACGGCAATGTCGCGCAGCGGGTCGGAGCCGAGACCAACGCCGTCGACCACGTTGGCCACGCCCACGATCACGACGGTGAACGTCACGGTCAAGCCGATCACCACGCCGAGTGGCCGGCGTCGGCCTCCGACTCCGCCTGAGGCAAGCAGCGCCGGCAGCACGGGCAGCACACAGGGCGACAGCGCCGTACCGGCGCCGGCGAGAAACGCAAAGCCGAGCAGAATCAACATCTCGCCACCTAGCTTATGGCCGACACCGGCCGCGCGGCGCCGCTAAGCGACCGGCTACTGACGTCCGAGAGCCAAGCGAGACAAGGACGTACCCCTTCGGGGCACAAGCAGTTGCGCGAAATGTGCTTTAGCACATGAGCGAGCGAGGACGCAGTATCGCGCCGGCTATCGGCCGTCAGCGCTTGAGCATGATGTAGACCGTAGCTATTGCGAATGCGATTTGGCCGAAGGCGAGGGCCGTGCCGAGATTGATGGCGCCGAGCGCCCCGGCGAGCGCGCTCGCCAGTACGAACGCGCCGAACATCGTCGCGATGTCACGCGCTATTGGTCTCATGCTTTCGCCACCGCCGTCTCGAGCACACGCACGAGTGCTTGTGCGTCGAGTGCCGGGTCTTGCCGTTCGAGCAGCCGCTCAGCTGTATGCCTTCCGCCCAGCGCTCGCAGCCCTCGCTCGCCGTGCTCAGCGGCAAAATCCAGCAGCGCCCCGGAGCGTCGTGCGCGCAAGCGTCTGGCGGCGATGTCGGTGCTCGTGCGCTGCTCCTCCAAGGCGCCCACCAACTCGTCGATCCCTTGGGGTGGGGGCAGTGAGGACACGGCCAGCACACGCGTTGCCTTTGTGCCGAGCGAGCGCAGCGCCGCGCTCAGGTCGCGCCTGGTGGCAAGCGCGATCTGGCCGAGATCGGCCTTGGTGACGACGAGCACGTCTGGAGTCTCCATGATTCCGGACTTCAAGAACTGCAGTACATCTCCGCTGCCGGGCTGGACGACCACCGCGACCGTGTCGGCGACGTCCGCCACCTCTGTCTCGGCCTGTCCCACGCCCACGGTCTCGATCACGACCACGTCAAACGCGGCCGCCAGAGCCTGTGCCGCCACGCGCGTTGCGGGGGCGAGGCCGCCAAGCCGCTCGCCGGCGGCGGTCGAGCGGATCAGCACGGCCCTATCGGCGGGATCGAAGTCGATGCGTGCGCGGTCGCCGAGCAGCGACCCACCGGAGCGCTTAGAGCTGGGGTCCACGGCCAGCATTGCCACGCTCTTGCCGCTCGCGCGCCAGGTGTGTAGCAGCGCTGAGAGCAGCGTCGACTTGCCGGCGCCTGGGGGACCGGTCACGCCGACTACATGTCCGGGGGCCTCACCGCCGAGTGCGGCGGGGGAGAGCTCGCGCAACAGCTGTGCGGTCTGCTCGCGATCGGCTGGTGTGCTGCTCTCCAGCAGATTCAGCGCCGCCGGCGCCGCGCTCAGGTCGCGTTCGCGCAAGCGCTTGCCGAGCGTGGCTCCTACAGAGCCTTCGCGCTGTCGGTCTTCGTTCTCGGAGGGGGGGCGTTCGCCCGATCCAGTGGACGGGCTGTCGCTCACGCCGAGCCGTTGGAGGAGGGGCCGTGTCCGTTCGTCTCGGCACCCACAATCCCAACGATGTCATGCATGATCCGTGAGATGTCGAAGTCCTTAGGGGTGTAGACGGCCGCGACACCCGCCTGCTTGAGCTGGGCCACGTCCTGCTCGGGGATGATCCCGCCGACGACGACCGGCACGTCAACTTCGGCGTCGTGCAAAGCGCCGATCACGGCCGGGATCAGCTCTCTGTGCGAGCCCGAGAGGATCGACAGGCCGATCACGTGCACCCCCTCCTGCAGCGCCGAGGCGGCGATCTGCGCCGGGGTCAGGCGGATGCCTTCATAGACCACGTCCATGCCGGCGTCGCGCGCACGCACCGCGATCTGCTCGGCGCCGTTCGAGTGCCCGTCGAGACCGGGCTTGCCCACAAGGATCTTCGGGCGCCGTCCGAGCTTCTCGGCCAGGTCGGCGACTTCCTCGCGCAGCTGTGAAAGCTCATTGTCGGCGGGCGCCGCGCTAGCCTCTCCGACGCCGGTGGGCGCGCGGTAGCTGCCGAACACCTCACGCAGCGTGTGTGCCCACTCGCCTGTGGTCGCGCCGGCGCGTGCGGCGGCGATCGTCGGCACCATCAGATTCTCAGTGCTCTGCTCAGCGGTGGCGACTCGAGCAAGCTCGGCCAGCGCGACGTCGACGGCCTGCTGGTCGCGCTCGGCGCGCCATTTGCGCACCGCCTCGATCTGCTTGGCCTCTACGGCGGGGTCCACGATCAGGATGCCGCCCTCGGCGTTGTCGGTCAGCGGTGAGACCTCGGTCTCGGTGAAGCGGTTCTGACCGACCACGATCTGCTCGCCGGACTCGATCCGTTGGATGCGGGCGCGATGGGAATCGACCAGCGCCGCCTTCATGTACGGCACGGCTTGGACCGCGCCTCCGTGCTCGGAGACGACCGCCATCTCCTCGCGCGCGCCCTCCAGCATCTCGGCGACGAGGCCGTCCATCACCTTTGAGCCCTCGAATATGTCCGGGTACTCGAGGATGTCGGTTTCATAAGCCAGCACCTGCTGGATGCGCAGCGACCACTGCTGGTCCCACGGACGTGGAAGCCCAAGTGCCTCGTTCCACGCGGGCAACTGAATCGCGCGGGCCCGCGCGTCGCGGCCGAGCGTCACGGCGAGTGCCTCCAGCACGATGCGCTGCACGTTGTTCTCCGGCTGGGCCTCGGTCAGGCCGAGCGAGTTGACCTGAACGCCGTAGCGAAAGCGCAAGCGACGCTCGTCCTGTACGCCGTAGCGCTCGCGCCCGAGCTCTTCCCAGAGGATGCCCATAGCGCGCAGCTTGGCGTGCTCCTCGACGAAGCGCACGCCGGCGTTGACAAAGAAGGAGATGCGCCCGAACACGTCGGCCATCAACTGCTGCGCTCGGTCGGGCGGTCCCTCAGGCTGGGGGGCCGGGCCGGAATGGGTGGGTTGGGTGCTCTGGAGGCGCTCGCGCGTGGCGTCGAGTACGGCGATCGCGTTGCTCATCGCGTAGGCGATCTCCTGTACGGGTGTGGCACCGGCCTCCTGCAGGTGGTAGGAGCAGATGTTGATCGGGTTCCACTTCGGTACGTGCTCGACTGTGTAGGCGATCATGTCGGCGATCAAGCGCATCGAGGGCGCGGGCGGGAAGGCGTAGGTGCCGCGCGCCAGGAACTCCTTGATGATGTCGTTCTGGGTCGTGCCTTGCAGGCTGCGCTGCTCGGTGGGTGGGTCCTGATCCTCGGCGGCCACGATGTACAGCGCCAAGAGCCAAGCCGCGGTCGCGTTGATCGTCATCGACGTGTTCATCTCGCCGAGCGGAATGCCGTCCATCAAGGCAGCCATGTCGCCGCGATGCACAACGGGCACGCCGACCTTGCCTACCTCTCCCCGTGCCAGCTCGTCGTCAGGGTCATAGCCGGTCTGTGTCGGCAGGTCAAAAGCCACAGACAGGCCGGTCTGCCCCTTGGCGATGTTGCGCCGGTACAGCTCGTTCGAAGCCTTCGCCGTGGAATGCCCGGCGTAGGTGCGCATCATCCAGGGACGGTCGCGCTCGGGCAGGCGCGGAGGCTGATCGCTGTTCATGAGCGCAATTGTATGGGGGAGCGGCAGGCTTTATCCTGAAGGGCCATGAGCCAAACGATCGAGCTGCCACGCACGCGCCTTCCCGGAAGCGCCTACGGAGACTCCTGGAGGGTGATCGTGCGTAACGACGATCACAACACTTTCGAGCACGTCGCCCGTACGCTCGCGCGCTTCATCCCCGGCGTGAGCATCGAGCGCGGCCACGAGCTCGCCAACATCATCCACAACTCCGGCCAGGCGATCGTCTTCGGCGGCCACCAGGAGGCGGCTGAGCACTACTGGGAGCTGTTGAAGGGCGCGGGTCTGACGATGGCCCCCCTGGAGCAGTGCTGAGGCTCTTAGAACGTCTTTCAGACTGAGCTGTGTGGCGGGATGTTCATGGGTTCAGGAACGTCGGGGTGTGTGTGGCTCGTCTTTGGATGATCTTCCCAACACCCCCCCTTTGCGAACACCTGGATAAAGGTTAGGTACCTAAATAAAGCACTCGTGTCCAACAAGGGGGTATCAAGCGTGCAGGCCATTTTGAAAGACCTTCTTAGGCTCGACAGCGCGCGCTGACGGGGACTTCTGACGTGCCGCTGACCGGTGGCGGGTCGACCTTGCACCATATGAGTTGTCGTGTGTGCTCGTTGAGTACCGCCAGGTACGGGTAGGCCACGCCGGCGGCGTGGAGGGTGCAACGAAACGCTCGGTTGGCCCCTGCAGCTCCTTTTGCTTCGCAGTGCACGCTCTGAAATGGCCCCGTGAGGTTTCCCGCCTGGATGCGGCCGCGCGCGTCGCCTGAGATCGCGCGTTCCAGGGCGGCGGGCGTTGCCACGCCTGCGCTGAGCCGAGCAGCGTGCGGCGCCTGGTCTTCTTCGATGACGACGTTGCCCTCGCGATTAGCTTCGACTTCCGCTTCGCGTTCGGACTTTGTCGGGGCGGAGGTGCCTTCGCTGTGGGCGTGGACGAAGACCACGGCCGCGACGGTCAGCACGGCGAAGGCGAAGATCGTGAGCAGCCAGCGCGCCCACAGTGGCGGGTGGCGGGCGGCCAGCATCAGGCGCCCTAGCGAGCTATCGCGCATCCGGGCCGTCAGATTGCTCCGACGGAGTCATCGCTCGCGAGCGCGAAGCTCACACGTAATGGGGCGTTGGGGCATCGCTCGGCTGCCCGTTGGGCGCATCGCCCGAACGGCCGTTGGGGCCGTCGCCGGGGAGGCCGTTGGGAGCGACGGGCACCACCGGCTCGCCCTCGATGCTGCCTGCGGCTGTGCGATCCCACCAGCCGTAGAGAACCGGTATCTGGTACCAGCTGGAATAGCGCACCCTGAAGTCGGTCATCTCCGGGCCGTCCCAGAAGCGTTCCCAGTCGAGGTGCTTGTCGAAGTGAGCGAACTGCTGGAAACGGTAGCGGTCGTCTTTGGAGCGGTACACCGCATAGGAGCTGGCGCCATAGCGCAGCGCAACAGCGGCGGCCTCGCCCAGCACCTCCTCGAAGCCGTCCGCGCGAAAGCCAGTCGCATACCAGGGGACGATCACCGTGCCATCCATTTCAACCTCCAACCTCGGCGTGTATAGCTCCCGGTCCATCCGCGGTCTTGCCTTCGTCCTCGGACTCCGCGCCGACGAGGATCGAGATCTTGCCCAGGTGCTTGTTTTCGAGCATCAATTGGTGTGCTTCGGCGACGCCCTCGAAGCCAAGCGTGCGCCACAGCACGGGCCGAATCTGACCTGACTCGATCAGCTCGTTGGCCTTCATGCACTCATACGCGTTGGCGAAGTGCGAGCCGAGGATCTCCTTTTGCTTCATCCAGAGATAGCGCACGTCGAAGTCGAGGTTGAAGCCGGTGGTACCCGCGCAGATAACAACCTTGCCGAAAGGCTTGACCGTGAACACCGACGTCGGGAAAGTTGCCTGCCCGACGTGCTCGAAGACGATGTCGGGGGCGTCGCCGAGGATCTGCTTCACGCGCTTTGAGAACTCGCGCGAGACGAGGAAGCGCGCCTTGTCCTCCTCGGGGGTCTCGCCGCCCTTGCGCATCATCCCCGCGAACTCTGCCCGGTCGATGTAGTCCACGGCGCCGAGACGCTTCACCAGCTCGCCCTTCTCAGCCGAGGACACCACGCCTACGCAGTGCGCGCCGGCCGCGGCACACAGTTGTGTGGCGAACACGCCCAGGCCACCCGCCGCGCCCCAGATCAAGACCTTCTGGCCCGCCTGCAGTTTGCAACGGGTAATCAGCATGCGATAGGCGGTGAAGTACACGAGCCCGTAGGAGGCCGACTCCGACCAGCTCAACGCCCGCGGCTTTGGCAGCAGCTGCTGGGCTTGCACCTTCGTGAACTGGGCGAACGACCCCCAGGTCGTCTCATAGCCCCAGATCTTCTGCGACGGCGCTGCCATCGGGTCGAGACCGTGCACCTCCGGGTCCTCGTAGGAGGCCTGGTTGCAGTGCACCACCACCTCGTCGCCCGGCTTCCAGCGCGTCACGCCCGCGCCCACCTTCCATACGATCCCGGAGGCATCGGAGCCGCCGATGTGGTGGCCGTACTGGGGGTGATCGCCGTACTTCATTACCGACACCGGCTTGCCCAGCGCCGCCCACACGTTGTTGTAGTTGACGCCCGCGGCCATCACGCGCACGATCACCTCGAAGGCGCCCGGCTCGGGAACCTCGATCTCCTCCAGCTGGAAAGCGTCCTTCGGTTCGCCCTGGCGCTCCTCGCGGATCACCCAGGCTGCCATCGTGCTCGGCAGCTCGCCGGGCTCTGTGTCCACGCTTGAAACTCGTTGAAGATCGATTGCCACGGTGCGTCTGAACCTCCGATGATTGAAGTACCCATGATTTGAAGTACCCACCCACCCCGAACGGGCTCGCAATCCTACCCGGCGAGCCCCATGCCAGGGGCCAAGCCCTTGCGCGGGTCGCCCAGCATTCATTGGAACGGTAGTTCGGCCACCACCGCGCTGGCGCCCTGCTCTCCCACGGAGACGGTTGCGCCCGGCTCTGCCTCGCGACGCACGAGCGCCAGTCCGATTGGGCCGAACCTGGGGGAGAGGACGGAGCTGCCCAGGCTTCCGAGCGATCGCTCACCGAGCGCCAACGGCGCGCCTGGCTCGGTCGCCTCCGACAGCCGCAGGCCACGTAGGTGACGGTTGGGCTTGCCCTTGTAGTACAGGCGCGCCACGGTCTCCTGGCCGACGTAGCAGCCCTTGGTGAAGCTCACCGCGCGCTCGTTGAGGGCCGCCTCCTGGGGGATCGTGCTCTCGTCGAGGTCGATCCCGTAGCGGGGTCGGCCATGCTCGACGCGCACGATCTCTGCTGCCGCCTCGCTCACCAAGATGGCGCCGGCAGTTTCGAGCGCGTCGCGCACCGTCTCGAGCGCCTCGGCCTCGAACAGGGCGTCGATTCCCAAGTCGGTGCGGATCAGGCGCACGGGCGTCTGCCCAAGGCGGGCGAGCAGATGGCTGTGCTCGCTTGCCGGCAATTGGGCCTCGTCAAGCGAGAATGCCTTCGTGGCGAGCGCCTCGGCGTCGGGTCCGATGAGCGACAGCAATGAGGACTCGAGCGTGCGCTTGTGCAGTTCGACGTCGTAGCCGACCTTGAAGCGGCGAATCATGTCGAACAGCGCTTGCAGGGCGCATCGCTCGGTATCGAGCAGTAGTTCGCCGGGCTCTTCCGCGGGCTCGCCCTCAGGGAGTGGCACGCTGGCGACCGTCTGAGCCTGTCCTATATCGGAGACCGCAAGGATGCGCAGGTCGCCGAGCATCTTGCCCTTGTGGGTCAAGAATGCCGCGTAGCAGCCTTCGCCCGAACTGAGGCCAATGAGCTCGTTCGTCACTTGGCCGTTCAGGAACCCGACCGTTCCCGCGCCGGTGAGAGCCAGCTTGCCACGTTCGGAACGATCGACAATCCCGCAGCTCTCCGTCAACGTCGCATACTCGGTCGCTAGGGTCGTTGTGTCTGTCGCTGCCACAAGTCCGAGGATATCCACGCTAGGCTTCACGCCGATGGGCCTTGCGGATATTTTCCAGAGCATCGTCGACTCGCTGCCAGACGACTGGACCGACCTCGAGCTCGACTTGCGCATAGCCGACGAGTCGCGCTACATCGACGCGTCGGTGTACCTGGCCACCTGCAACGCGCGTCCTTATTCACACCACGACTGGCACTGGCGCCTGCTCGTCGCCCACCGTTTCGGACACGCCGCCTCCGCGCCCACTGTGCACGGCACGCTGCGACTGCTCGACGAAGCCGGCATCGAGGGTGAGATGGCCGTACGCGAGCAGCGCGCCGGGCGTGTCGAGGTCACGCAGATGTGGGGCCGTCCGCACTCGGTGCGCGAGGAGTTCGCGCGCCTGCGGGCGCAGTAGCTGCATCGGACCGTGGTCATAGGCGGATAGCTCGATGGCGCACGTTGTCGCCTTCATCCCAGACCTCCTATTCGGCTCACGCGTGCAGGCTGCCTTGCTGGCGGACGGTCAAACAGTCGAGTTGATCGGAGATCCGGACGCGGTGAGCGGCGCTTTGACAGGGGCAAGCGTGTTGGTTGTCGACCTCACAGACGCGGATTACGGTGGCGTCTCGCTGGTCGAAGCACTATCGGCTCAGGGGTCGCTCGCTGGAGTCCGGACGCTTGCCTTCTACTCCCATGTCGACGTCGAGATGCGCACACGCGCCGAGCAGGCCGGCTTGGACATGATCGTCCCGCGATCGCGTATGGCACGCGAAGGACCGACGCTCATCGCAAAGCTAGTGCAAGACAAGGACCACCAGGGGAGACCGTAGTGTCGCGCTACTCGTTCAGCGCAAGCGTTTCGAGCACCGTGTCCCAATAGCGCTGTCCAACCGTAAATTCTAGTTCATCAAATCGGGTCACGAGGTGTTCCACCCGCTCGAGGAGGACTCTGTCGGAGGGTCGCGCGTACGGCGCAAGTATCCGTGGGGAGGGGATTTCGACGTTGATCGATTCGACGTGATCGTCGAATTGCTGCGTATCGGCCGGAACTGTGGTGAAGCCTCCGGCGGTCCACGTCCGTACATCCCCACAGATGTCTGGGACCTTCAGCGCAATCATTTCGTGCAGTCCGATGACGAACTTGAGCCCGCGGCGAACGATCGAGTGGTTGCTCCATCTGAGAGGGCTGACCGCGTCGATGAACGCGTCTGCGTACTTCGCGTCTGTGTGGTAGGCAGTTGCCCACAGGGCGCCGGCCACCTCGTAGCTCAGCCTCTGCTCCGATTCGTTCTGCGGGGATCCCGCGCCCACGTCGGGGCATTCCGTGGCGAACCTCTGGTCAAGCTTGTGGAGGCTGGCTTCAAGCGTCGGCCAGGTATTCACGATGCCGCGCAACGCAGAGTAAGCAGCCACAAGGGCGGTGTGCGTGGAGGCGCTGTCCTGTGGGGAAGCGGCAAGCGCATCGGTCGGAGCGGACCCGAGTGCCAGCACGGCAAGCGCCACAACAAACCATCTCCCCATTCCTACCAAAGTAGCATATACGTGCGGAGGCGTAGGACGTGCCTCGAAACCTGCGGTGCTTTCTCAGGGTGCCGCAGGTTTCGAGACACGCTCTTAGCTGGGTGGCAGTGCTCCAACGGCAGCACCCAGCGTCAAGTTCTAGCTAGGCGGCAACGCCTGGCCACCGCCGACATCGACGCTTTCGGCCTCTGCCGGATCACCCCTACGGGGTACCCTCCATATCGGAGGACAGGCAGGCGAGCGGGACCAGGGCTGCGTTCGGAACTCGCTCTGCCAAGGCGACCTTGTGACCGGCGCGTTGGAAGAGCGCGATGCGGATTACGACGCCGTGGCAGACGACGAGGGCAGGTAGATCGCTTCGCTCGACGTCGGCAAGTGCGGCAGCCACCCGCACACCTTGCCGCGCGAACGACTCACCGCCCGGGAAGCCGAAATCGGGGCGGCCCTCGATGAAGCCCGCAAAGCCGTCTGGGTCTTCGGCCTGTACATCCACGAATAGGCGGTCGGTCCAATCGCCCGCGTCGGTCTCCATCAGGCGTGGCTCTTCGCGCGGCTCCAGACCCAGGCGGGCCGCGACGATGTCAGCCGTTTCGCGCGCGCGCAGCAGTGGGCTGCACCACAACGCGACGAATGGGATCCCATCGCCAGTCCCTGTCGCGGCACGCTCGGCAAGGTCGGTCGCCTGCTCGCGTCCCGTGTCGTCCAGCGGGACCGGCAGGTGGCCTTGGAAGCGGCGCTCCAGGTTGTAGGCAGTTTGACCGTGGCGGGCCAGGTAGACGTTCGCCGGAGTCATCGTCGGCAAGGCGGGTGCACAAGCACCGGTCGAGCAGTTCTTGCCGGTGGGACTAGCCGCTCGCGGGCACGGGCTCCGCGGCCTCGCCGGCTTTGCCTATGAACAGGTACTGGTAAAGCAATGCCGCCACCGCGGCCCCCAGCACCGGTCCCGCGTACCAAACCCAGCCGTTGGCCCAATGGTCGCCCACGAGCTGCGGGCCGAACGCGCGCGACGGGTTCATCGCGGCGCCCGTGAACGGACCGCCGAATAGCACGTCGATCGAGATCGTGAGGCCGATCGCGAGGCCCGCGACCGCGCCGAACGGGCCGCGTTCGTCCACGGCCGAGCCAAACACGACGAGCACGAGGAAGAAGGTCAGCACCGCCTCGAGCAGGAAGCCCGAGCTTGCGTCGACGCCGTGGCCGAGTGCCGGCACGCCGAGGTTGACCGCTTCGGTTATTTCTCGCGGCAGCAGCTCCTTGACGAACAGCGCGGCGAGCGCGGCGCCACCGAACTGGGCGATCCAATACACGCCCGCGAGCGCCGGCTTGATGCGGCGGGTGATCAGGAAGCCGAACGTGATCGCCGGGTTGAAGTGCCCGCCGGAGATGTACCCGAGCGCACAGACCATTACGCCGATCGCGAGCCCGTTCGCCACGGCGACGCCGATCAGCGCTGTGTCGTGTACGCCACCGGCGGCGGCCGCGGCCCCGGCGCCGATGAAGGTGAGAGTGAAGGCGCCGATCATCTCGGCCACGGCGCGACGCAGGGTGTCTTGGGACATGCGCGCAATGTAGGGGTGGTGCCGGACGGCAGATGCTGGCCGATCGGAAATCCCGTCGTGTGCCCCGAATGGGGTATCGATTTTCAATCGGTCCGGCAGCCGGGCCGCATGCTTGGAAAAACCAAGGGGTGGCACAGGTCGCATGCGACCTGTGCGCCATGGCCGCATGCGGCCATGGCATGAGCCCGCACATGTGCGGGCT
>JBAQGH010000107.1:0-9452 GCA_049287685.1 Solirubrobacteraceae bacterium
CGCTTGCCGCCGCGGTCGCGATCCCGGCGCCAGGTGTCGCGCTACCGCGGGAGCGCCCTGCGCGACCGAGCTCACCCTCGCGTAAGCGCTCGGCTCCCAGGACCAGGCGCCCCTCGGCTGGGGCCACTCCGGGCATTGCGCTGCGCGGCGTCCACGCTCTGGATGGCATATCGAGCAGCGCTTTCTTGGACAGGCTGACTCGTGGTCGCCTGTGGATTGGTCTGCTGGCCTTCGCCTTGATCGGGATCGTCGCCATGCAGCTGCTGGTGCTCAAGCTCAACACTGGCATCGGTCGCACGCTTGGGCATGTGGCGACACTGCAGCGCGAGAACGCTCAGTTGAACATCGAAGACTCGATGTACTCCTCTGAAAACCGGGTCGCGCCCTTGGCGACGGCAGCCGGCATGACGCTTGCGCCGGCCGGGACGGCCCACTTCGTCGCGGCGAGCGTGGCAGACATCTCACGCGCGGCGGCTGCGCTCTCCAGCGCCGCTCAGACATCGGCAAGCGCCGCGGCCACGGCGAGCACCACTGGTGGCGAATCCTCTACCGTGAGCGCAGGCACAGAAGCCGGCTCCCAGGCGAGTAGAGGGGCAGAAGGGTCCGGCTCAGGGGAAAGCTCCAGCTCCTCCACCGCCGGCTCGACGAGCGAAAGCGCAGCGGGGTCGAGCGAAGCTCAGTCGGCTGGCTCGCCGTCCAGTGCTTCTCCGTCAAGCACCGGTTCCTCGGTGCCGGCCGAGAGCGCTCCATCGGCCGCGGGTGCTCAGGCTGCCGAAGTGCCGGCGTCGTCGAGCTCGAGCGGCACGCCGGCGAGCGCTCCCGCCGGTGGCACCCAGGCCGGCACGCAGGAATAGCCGATGGCGGCCATCCAACGTCGCGTCGGGCTGCTGTTCGCGCTGTTCGTCGTGTTGCTGCTGACCGCCGGGGCCCGGGCGCTCTACCTCGGCGGTCCTCATAGCGGCGTGCTGCGCAGAGCCGCGCAGACGCAGCAGCTCACCGACGAAGTGGTGCCCGCCCAGCGTGGCACGATCACCGATCGCAATGGCGTCGCGCTCGCAATCTCAGAACCCGCTCAGCAGCTCTCGGCGGACCCGTATCTGATCAAACAACCGCTTGCGGCCGCGGCGCAGCTGGCGCCCCTGCTCGGGCTCTCCGCGGCGCGGGTGCTGACCTTGCTCAGCGAGCGCACAGGCTTCGTGTACTTGGCGCACGCGCTTGGCGACAACGCGGCCCAGCGGGTCCTCGCTTTGAAATTGCCAGGCATCCAGGGCGTTCCGGTCATGCGCCGCGTCTACCCGCGCTCGACGCTTGCCGCGCAGGTGCTCGGGATCGTCGGCACAGAACACGAAGGGGCCGGGCTCATGGGGCTCGAGTATTCGGAGAACTCAGCGCTCGCGGGGCGCGCGGGCAAGCGCAGCGTCGTGAGCGACGCGATCGGGCAGCCGATCTCGATCGCCGAAACCCGCCACGAGCGAGCGGGGTCCTCGATAGCGCTCACGCTCGACGCCAACATCCAGCAGCGTGCCGAAGACGTACTCAGCGCCGTCGGTCGCGTCTTTCATCCCAAGGACTCCACCGCGATCGTGATGGACCCGCGCACGGGCGCGATCCTCGCGATGGCCAATTGGCCGCTTGTCAACAGCAACGACCCGCCCGCCAAGCCCGAAGAAGCGTTCGAGAACCGAGCGGTCAGCTTCAACTACGAACCTGGGTCGACGTTCAAGGTCGTGACCGTCTCCGGGGCACTGCAGGAAGGGCGGATCACGCCGAGCAGCGGCTTTGAAATCCCCGATCAGATCGAGCTCGGCGGGCGCACGATCCACGACGACACCGAACATGAAACCGAGTCGTTGACCGCCTCACAGATACTGGCCCAATCGAGCAACGTCGGCGCAATCAAGATCGCCAGCCTGTTGGGTCCTGAAAAGTTCAACTCCTGGGTGCACAGCTTCGGCTTTGGCGCGCCGACGGGCGCGAACATCCCCGGCGAAGAAATTGGGGCCACGCTGCCGCTGGACAAATACTCCGGCTCCTCGATGGGCAACTTGCCGATCGGCCAGGGTGAGCTGGTGACACCGATTCAGATGGCCACGCTCTATTCGGCGATCGCCAACGGCGGCATCCTGCGCCCGCCACACATCGTCGGTGCGGTTGGGGGTCGCACTGTCGCGGAGCCGGCAGGGCGGAGAGTCATATCGTCGAACGTCGCGGCTGAGGTTCGCGAAATGCTCAAGGGCGTGCTTGCGCCAGGGGGGACGGCGAGCGAGGTATCGATACCCGGCTACCACCTCGCCGGCAAGACCGGAACGGCCAGCAAGATCGACCCTGAAACAGGCGAATACTCCAAAAGCGCGTATGTCGCCTCGTTCGTCGGCTTCGCTCCCGCCTCGGACCCAAAGCTGCTGTGTGCGGTGATCGTCGACGAACCGCAGGCCGACTCGATCTACGGCGGTGTCGTCGCCGCCCCGGCCTTCGGCCAGATCATGGAATTCGCACTGCCATACCTGGGGATCCCTCCGGGATAGCGCCTCAGGTCGGATCGACCTGACCTATGTCGGGTTGGGTATGTGCGAAACGGTTGGGCTAGGTTGAGACTGACATGCAACCGATCGGTTGCATGTCAGCGCAGGCCGTGCCACTGGATACAGACATGTCCTCTGGCGCGAGCCCTAGACTCTCGCTCCTTGAGCTCAGACGGCGCAAAGCCATGAGGTTGGACGAGTTGACGGCCGCGGAGCTGCCCGGACCGCGGGTGCTCTCGCCGATCCCCGATTCGCCTGAGATAAGCGGGCTGAGCTATGACAGTCGCCGTGTGCAGGCCGGCACGCTGTTCTTCTGCGTGCCGGGCTACGAGCGCGATGGCCACGATTTCGCTGTCCAGGCAGTGGCGGCGGGCGCGGCGGCGCTGGTCGTCGAGCGCCCGCTCGGATTGGGTGTCCCCGAGCTGCTGGTGAGCTCGACACGGGCGGCGATGGGACCGCTCGCAGCGCGTTTCTACGGCGAGCCGACCGCGCGCTTGCACGTCGTGGGCATCACAGGCACCAACGGCAAGACGACCAGCGCCCATCTGGTGTGCGCGCTATTGGAAGCCACCGGTGAGCGCTGTGGGTTGCTTGGCACTGTGGAATCGCGTGTCGCCGGCGAGAGGCGAGCCGCGACTCGCACGACTCCCGAGGCGATCGACCTGCAGCGCGACTTCCGGGCGATGCTCGACGGTGGCCAGGGCAGCTGTGCGATGGAGGTCTCCTCGCACGCGCTGGCGCTGGGACGCACCGACTGCGTGCGCTTCGCCGCGGCGATCTTCACGAACCTGACCCAGGACCACCTCGACTTTCACGAGACGATGGAGGACTACTTCCAAGCAAAGCGGCGACTGTTCGTAGCGTCCGGGCAACAGGCCAAGCCCGGAGTCGCGGTCGTCAACTTGGACGACCCCCACGGGCGATGCCTGGCCGCCGAGCTGGACGAGGTGGTGACCTTCGCGATCGACACCGACGCCGACTACCGTGCGCGCGAGGTGCGGATCGAGCTGGGCAGGACGCATCTGCAGCTGGACACGCCGGCGGGCACGCGCTCGCTCTCACTTGGCCTGCCCGGCCGCTTCAACGTCTCGAACGCGCTTGGCGCGCTCGCCGCCGTCCACACGCTCGGCGGCGATCTCGACACGCTGCTTGGCGCACTCGAGCGCGGGGTGCGCGTGCCGGGGCGCTTGGAGCCGGTCGACGCTGGACAGGATTTCGCGGTGCTCGTCGACTACGCGCACACGCCCGACTCGCTGCAGAACGTGTTGAGCACGGCTCATGAAGTCGGTCATGGCAGGGTGATCTGCGTATTCGGCGCGGGCGGCGATCGCGATCGTGGCAAGCGTCCGCTGATGGGTGCGATCGGGGCTTCGCTGGCCGACGTGCTGCTCGTCACCTCCGATAACCCGCGCTCGGAGGACCCGCAGACGATCATCGCCGAGATCATGCAAGGGGTGGTCCGAGCAGAGCGTCCCTCCGGGGCTCCGGCGGTCGCCTGCGAGGTCGACCGGCGTGTTGCGATCGAGCGGGCGGTGTCGCTCGCACAGGATGGCGACGTGCTCGTGATCGCAGGCAAGGGCCACGAGCAGGGACAGGAGCTCGCCGAAGGCGTGAAGGTGCCCTTCGACGACGTCACGGTTGCCCGCGAAGCCCTGGGCGCGCGGGTCAGCTGATGGGCCGCATCCTGATCGGGGGCACGGCAGCCCTACTCATCTGCATCTTCTTGAGCCCGAAGTTCATCGAGTTCTTGCGCCGCCGCGAGTTCGGCCAGCATATTCGCGAGGACGGTCCTCAGGGCCACCACGAGAAGGCCGGCACGCCGACGATGGGCGGGATCATCATCTTCGTTGCTGTCGCGATCCCATATCTGATACTCACGAATTTCGAATGGCGCTCCGTTGGCGTCTTCGGGACCGCGATCGCCTGTGCATTGCTTGGCTTCGCCGACGACTACACAAAGCTCGTCAAGCGCCGCTCGCTCGGTCTGCGCGGACGTACCAAGCTCGCAATCACAATTGCGATTTCGCTGGGGCTTTGGTACGTGGCAAGGCACGGGGCTGACCTCGCGCCGACATTGCGTTTGCGTTTCGTCGACTACACCGTCGATCTAGGTGTCTTCTACCCGGTGCTCATCTATTTCGTGGTCGCCGGAACAACCAATGCGGTCAACCTGACCGACGGCCTCGACGGGCTTGCGGCCGGCTGTGGCGCAATCGTGCTGCTTACCTATATCGGCATCACGTTCATCGCCGAAGACTCCGATCTCGCGATGCTGGCGGGTGTGCTTGTCGGCGCTTGCATTGGTTTCCTGTGGTTCAACGCGTTCCCGGCCACGATCTTCATGGGCGATACCGGCTCGCTCGGCATCGGTGGCGCGATTGCCGGCCTTGCTGTGATGACCAAGACCGAGACGTTGTTGATCCTGATCGGTGGCATCTTCGTGATCGAGGCGTTGTCGGTCGTGATCCAAGTGATCTCCTTTCAGATGACACGAAAGCGGGTATTCCTGATGGCGCCCATCCACCACCACTTCGAGCTACGTGCCTGGTCTGAGACGAAGATCATCCTGCGTTTTTGGATCGTCGCCGCGATCTGCTGTGCGATCGGCTTCACGCTCTACCGTCAGAGCCTGCACGGTTGATGCGCGCTCGCGCGGGGCGCACGGAATGAGATCGGCATTGCTGTGAAGCCTCGGCCCGATCTCCCGCCAGGCCCCTACCTGATCGTGGGTCTAGCCCGCTCAGGCATTGCCGCGGCCCTTGCGCTGCGCGCGAGGGGAGAGGAGGTGCTCGGGGTCGACGCCGGCGCTCCAAATGGGCTGGAGGTACTCGTGGAGGCAGGTGTCGATTTGCGCCTGGGCGAGCAGGGACTCGTGTTGCTCGAGCGTGCACGTACGCTCGTCAAGAGTCCGGGCGTGCCGGCGCAGGCGCCGGTGATCGCCCAGGCGCGCTCGCGCGGGATGCCCGTCATCGGGGAGCTCGAGCTGGCATGGCGGCTTCTGCCCAACGAGCTCATCGCGGTCACGGGCACGAACGGCAAGACCACGACGGTCGAGCTGGTCGGCCACATCCACCGCGAGGCGGGCCTTGCGGTGGTCGTCGCGGGCAACGTGGGAGCGGCGCTCAGCGGGCTCGATGGCCGTATAGAGGAGCACGTCACGATCGCATGCGAGGCGTCCTCCTTCCAGTTGGAAGACACGCTCGCGTTCGCCCCCGAGGCGGCGGTGTTGCTCAATCTCACACCCGACCATCTCGATCGTCACGGGACGCTCGATGCCTACCTGGCTGCCAAGCTCGAGATCTTTGCGCGACAGGACGGTGAGGACTTGGCAGTGGTGCCAGCTGAGTTCCAGCCTGAAGGCCTGCCTGGCGGGGCACGAAGGGTGAGCTTCGGCGGCAACCCAGATGCACAGCTCTCAGTGCGCGATGGGACGCTCTATTGGCAAGGGCGAGCGCTACTCGCATCGAGCGAGCTTTCGCTGCGGGGCCGCCACAACTTGGAGAACGCGATGGCCGCCGCCGCGGTGTGCCTGGCGCGTGGCCTGGATGTCGAGGCGGTGCGGGCCGGCCTGCGCAGCTTCGCTGGGGTACCTCACCGCTTGGAGCATGTGGCAAACAGGGAGGGAGTTCTCTTCGTCAACGACTCCAAGGCAACCAACGTGGCGAGTACGCTTGTCGCACTTGAGGCGATGGCGGCCGAGCATCTGCCGGTACACCTGATCCTCGGCGGTCAAGCCAAGGCACAGGACTTCACCGCGCTGCGCGGGCCCGTCAGCGCCGGCTGTCGCGCCGTCTACGTGATCGGCGAGGACGCGGACGCGATCGACCAGGCGATAGTTGGGGAGCAGGTGGAGGTGCACATGTGCGGCGGCCTCGACCATGCGCTCTCGCTCGCCGCCGCCACGGCTGTCCACGGTGAGGTGGTGCTGCTCTCGCCTGGCTGCGCGAGCTTCGACCAATTCGCAGACTTCGAAGCTCGCGGAGAGTGCTTTCGCGAGCTTGTCCGGCAGCTGTAAAAACTGCGGCGCACCACGGCCCACAACCTTCTCGTAAGCGCTGGGAAGGCCGTAGAGGTACGGCAAGGGGCTAGCGCTGGGAAGGCCGTAGAGGTACGGCAGAGGAGGCGTAGGGGCTAGCGCTGGGAAGGCCGTAGAGGCTTCCGAGGACCGCTGTCGAAGAGGGCTCTGATGTCTGTAGCCGGACGGCGCTCAAACTCTGCCTCGACCCCGAAGTCGCGGCCCAAGCGCGCACGGCTGGCAGCGTCCGTCCAGGCCAAGCGCGGGCAGTCGCTCGAGTACAACATCCTCTTGACGGCCACACTTTGCCTGCTCGCCTTCGGCGCGGTCATGGTCTACAGCGCCTCTTCGGCCAGCAGCCTGTTGGCGAGTGGCGGCAGCGGCACGGGCGAGCTTGTGAGGTTCGTTCTCTACGGCGCCCTTGGGTTGTTTTTGATGAGGATGCTCGCGCGCGACGGAATCGCGCGCGTCCAGGGCGTGGTCGCGCCGCTGCTTGCCGTCTCCTTCGTGCTCGTGCTCGCCGTGCACATCCCTCACGTCGGCGTAAGCATCAATGGTGCGCGCCGCTGGATCGGCAGCGGGCCGCTTCAGTTCCAGCCCTCCGAGCTACTCAAGCTCGCGCTCGTGCTCTACTCGGCGACGCTGCTTGCGAGCCGCCCGCAGCGCGTGCACGACCTGCGTGAGCTGTGCAAACCACTACTGGCGGTCGTCGGCGCTGCCTGTCTGCTGGTCGTCACCCAGCCTGACCTCGGCACCGCGATGGTGATCGCCTTCACGACCTGCGCGCTACTCGTAGCGGCCGGCATCCCGGCTCGCAACCTGGCGGTCATCGGCGGCTCGGTGGTTGCGATCGTCGCTCTGATCGCGATCGCGCGCCCCTATGAGCGAGCCCGCCTGACATCATTCATCGACCCGTGGGCCCACGCCTCAGGCAGCGGCTTTCAGGCGGTTCAAGGGCAGATCGCGATCGGCTCCGGCGGGCTGTTCGGCGTCGGCCCGGGGCAGTCGGTGCAGAAGATCTTCTACCTGCCGGAGGCCCAGACCGACTTCATCCTTGCCGTGATCGGCGAGGAGCTCGGCGTCGTCGGCGTATTTGCGCTGCTGTTCCTCTACGGCATGATCGCCTACGCCGGCCTGCGCGTCGCAAAGGCCGCCCGCAGCCTGCACAGCGCGCTGATCGCCGTCGGCATGACCTCGCTGATCGTCTCCCAGGCATTGCTCAACGCTTTTGCGGTGCTCGGTTTGGCGCCGCTCACCGGCGTTCCGTTGCCGCTGGTCTCCTATGGCTCGAGCAGCCTGATCGTGACGCTCGTCGCGATGGGGTTGCTGCTGAACGTGGCAGCCGGCGGTAGCGCGCACGTGCGTGCGGTGACGTCATCGCGAGGCAAGCGCCCGCGCGCGGTCTCTGCTGAGGTGGACGACGCGAAGAGCGGCGCGCGGGGCTCCCGACGAGGAGTGGCCGACGCCCCGCCGCGCGAACCGGCACGATGGGGCCGTGAGCACAGCGCAGAAGAGGATCGTGATAGCCGCCGGCGGAACGGCCGGGCACGTAGTTCCAGCGCTCGCGGTGGCGGACGCGCTGCGGGCTGAGGGCGCCGCGGTCACATTCATCGGCGGGACGCGGGCGGAGGCACAGCTGGTGCCGGCGGCCGGCTACCCGTTCAGGGCGATCTCGGTGGAAGGCCTCAGCCGCTCGAGCCCGGTGCGCGCGGCGCGTGCGCTGCTGCGTGCCGCTCGTGCGACGTTGCGTGCGCGTGGGCTGTTGACAGAGCTCCAACCGGACGCCGTAATGGGGGGCGGGGGCTATGTGGCTGGGCCGGTCGGCGTGGCGGCGCTAACACGGCGCATCCCGCTCGTGCTGAGCGAGGCCGACAGCCATCTCGGGCTCACCAATCGCATGCTCGCTCGCTTTGCCAGACGGGTATGCCTGGCGTTCCCGATTGCCGGCCGCGAAGGGGCTCGCTACCGGCTTACCGGGCGTCCGATCCCCGCGCCGCGGATCGAGCGTGCAGGAGCACGCGAGCAGCTTGGGATCGCGGCCAATGAGACCTGTGTGCTCGTCTTCGGTGGCTCACTCGGAGCGCGCACGCTCAACCAGGCGGCGCTCGGCGCGTTTGCCTCAGCCACATTTCACGTCCTGCATGTGTGCGGACGGCGCGATTACCCCGAACTGTCGGGCCAGCCGCTCCCGGGCGGCTACGACCTACGTGAGTATCTCGACATCGACGAGTTCACAGCCGCTCTGGCCGCCAGCGACCTGGTCGTGGCGCGTGCTGGAGGCTCGCTGTTCGAGATCGCCGCACAGGGCCTGCCGGCGATCCTCGTGCCCTATCCGCACGCCTCTGCCGACCATCAGAGCGCCAACGCCCGCTGGATGTCCGACGCCGGTGCGGCGGTCGTTGTTCCCGATGCCGAGCTCAGTTCTTCCAGGCTGGCGCGCGAGGTGGCACAGCTGCTGGCCAACCCCGCCCGTCTGAGCGCGATGGCGAGCGCATCGCGGCGGCTCGCGCGCCCCGATGCGGCTCGCGATATCGCCGCTGAGTTGCTGGAGGCTGCCAGACAATGAGAGGACCCAAATCGGCTGTGAGCAACTGGCGAGAGGCCCCGTGCGCGTGTCTCTCGGAGCGGCTGCGATGAAGGATCTCCAGCGGCCATGGACGCAGCGCCGCCTGCACTTCGTTGGAGTCGGTGGCGCCGGGATGAGCGGCTACGCGCGCGCGGCCTACGCACTCGGCGCCACTGTTAGCGGCTCGGACCGCGCGGCGAGCCCATATCTGGAGCGTTTGCGCGAGGAAGGCGTACTCGACGCGCGTATCGGCCATGAGGCCGCCAATGTGCCTGCCGGCGAGGACGTCGAGATCGTCTACTCCAGCGCCGTCCCAGCCGATAACCCCGAGCGTCTCGCCGCGCGTCGG
>JBAQGH010000108.1:0-2933 GCA_049287685.1 Solirubrobacteraceae bacterium
AGCTACGAGCGCGCGGTCGGCGCGATCGACGCGCACGTCACGCTGCACGCGGTCGCCTGCCCGACGCTCGCCGCGATCATCCAGGCCGGCCGGCAGTTCGACGACAGCGCGGTTGAGCAGGTGCGCGAGGCTTGCGCCCCGCTATGCGAAGCCGAAGTCGACACGGTCATCCTCGGCTGCACGCATTATCCGCTGATCAGCTCCATGCTCCAGCGCATGCTCGGTCCCGACGTGCGACTGGTCAGCTCGGGCGGCGCGCTCGCGCGTCAAGTCGAGCATGCGCTCTCGACGCGCGAGTTGCGCAACCCGCGCGAGCAGGGCGAGGGGGACTATCGCTTTCTTTGCACCGGCGACGCTCGAGCCTTCAAGGAGCTCGGCACGCGCTTCCTGCAGATGCCGCTCGGCGAGGTCGAGCACGTGGAGCTGCACAGCGTCGGAGCGCTCGCGTGAGCGAGCAGCGCCACGCGCCCGAGGCTGCGACGCCGGCCACCGCGGGGTCCGCTGTGGAGAGCGGCCGCGAGGCCGAGCGTTCCATGCGCAAACGCGGCTACGGCCGTACCGCGGGCCAGCTGCGCCCCGTGGAGATCGAGCCCGGGTTCGTGCGTACCGCCACCGGCTCCGCGCTGATCTCGATGGGCGAGACGCGCGTCATCTGCACAGCCTCCGCGCAGGAGGGCGTCCCACGTTGGATGGCCGGCAAGGGCCGCGGCTGGCTGACGGCCGAGTACGGCATGCTGCCGGCCTCGACCGGCGACCGCAAGGCGCGCGACATCGCCAAGGGCCGCCTCGACGGGCGCTCGGTGGAGATTCAGCGCCTGATCGGCCGCTCGCTGCGCGTCGTCATCGACCTGAACGCGCTCGGCGAACGCACCATCTACCTCGACTGCGACGTGCTGCAAGCCGACGGAGGCACCCGTTGCGCCTCGATCACCGGCGCCTATGTGGCTCTCGCGCTTGCCTGCCGGCGGCTGCAGAGCAAGGAGCGCATCGAGCGCTCACCGCTCACCGGCTCGATCGCGGCCGTCTCCTGCGGGATCGTCGGTGGCGCCGCGATGCTCGATCTCGACTATGGCGAGGACTCCAACGCGGAGGTCGATGCCAACGTCGTCATGACAGGCGAAGGCGGCCTGGTCGAGGTGCAGGCGACCGCTGAGCGCACACCGCTGTCGCGTGCCTCGCTGGACGAGCTGCTGGCGCTTGCCGCCGATGGGATCGACCAGCTGCGCGCCGTGCAGGAGCAGGTGCTCGCGGACGCCTCGTGAGGCTCCTGCTGGCCACCCGCAACGAGCACAAGCGCCGCGAGTTCGCGCGGCTGCTCAGCGGCTTCGAGGTCGACGCGCTACCCGACGATGTGACCTTGCCGCCGGAGGACGGCCACACCTTTGAGGAGAACGCGCTCGGTAAGGCGCGTGCTGCCGCGGCGGCCACCGGCAGAACAAGCATCGCCGATGACTCTGGCATCGAAGCGCAGGCGCTCGGCGGCGCGCCTGGGGTGCGCTCTGCCCGCTATGCGGGAGAGGACGCCAGCGACGAGCAAAACCTCGCCAAGCTCCTGGGAGAGGCGCCTGCCGGCAGTCCGCTCGCCTACGTATGCGCGCTCGCCTACGTCGATCCTGTGGGCGGCGTCGAGCGCGTGTTCGAGGGGCGTTGCACGGGCCGGCTGGCCGAGCATCCGCGCGGCGAGCGCGGCTTCGGCTACGACCCGGCGTTCCTGGCGGATGACGAGCCAGGCGATGTGACGATGGCCGAGCTCAGCGACGAGCGCAAGGACGCCATCAGCCACCGCGGCCGCGCCCTGCGTGCGCTGCGGCAGTGGCTCACAACAGGTTGATCGCCGCGGAGGCTTCGCCGTGAGGCCCGGCTGAGCGGCTCAAAGCAAGTTGATCGCGGCGGAAGCCGCCACCGCCACGCTCAGCGCCGCGTAGCCGGTGTAGTCGGACAGCAGCAGCAACACCGCCGTCAGCAGCGCTACGAGCACGGTCACGATCCAGGAGACGCGGGCGAGGTCCATCTGCCCGCGTATTCTTACGTGTCGTGTCCCCGTCTGCTCGTCCACCCGCTCCAAGCGCCGGTTTCGGGGATCGCTTGCCGAGCTCAGGCGACGGGCCCGGCGATTTCGGCGACAGACTCGCCGCGCTGGTCGCGCGGCGCGAGTCGCAGATCGTGCTCGGCCTCGACCCCGATCCGATGGGCCTGTGGCCGAGCGCCGTCAAGCGCGTTCGCGACGATGCCGACGTCCTGCCGGTGCAACGGGCCGGGATGGCGATGCTCAACCACTGTCGCGCGCTAATCGATGCGGTCGGCGGCGCCTGTGTCGCTGTCAAGCCGCAACTGGCTCGCTTCGAGGTGTTGGGCGATGTTGGCTGGACGCTGCTCACAGCGGTGGTGCGCCATGCCCAGGCGGAGGGACTGCTCGTGATCGCCGACGGCAAGCGCGGCGACATCGACGTGAGCGCCGGTGCATACGCGCGGGCGCTACTGGGGGCCAGCGACACGCCGTTCGGCAGCGTCGAAGGGCTGGGCGTCGATCTCGTGACGGTCAACCCGCTGATGGGCTCAGACGCGCTCACGCCATTCATCGCCACGGCGCGCGCGGCAGCCGCCCTCAACGGCAACGCGGCCGGGGTACTCGTGCTCGTACGCACCTCAAATCCGGGCGCGGCCGACATCGAGGATCTAGAGCTCGCCGGCGGTGAGCGTGTCTGGGAGCGGATCGCGATGCTCGTCGAGGAGCTGGGGAGCGACGCCGTCGGCGAGGCTGGTCTCAGCGACGTGGGAGCGGTCGTCGGGGCCACCGTGCCCGAGCACCTGGCGCGCGCGCGCGAGCTGATGCCTCACGCCGTGTTCCTGCTGCCGGGCGTCGGCGCGCAGGGCGGACGCGTCGAGGACCTGGCCCCGGCCTTCGCGCCTGGTCGCGCCGCGGGCCTCATCAG
>JBAQGH010000109.1:0-19135 GCA_049287685.1 Solirubrobacteraceae bacterium
CCAGCACGCAGACGGCCAGCGCGCGCATGCGCCGACGCCGACGCCGGTGCCTGGCAAGC
Source organism: Solirubrobacteraceae bacterium (assembly GCA_049287685.1). Taxonomy (GTDB): domain Bacteria; phylum Actinomycetota; class Thermoleophilia; order Solirubrobacterales; family Solirubrobacteraceae; genus Palsa-744. Next base: position 60 of record JBAQGH010000109.1, read on the forward strand.
GCCCGCGCCCGCCGCGAGCGACCGCTTTGCGGCAGGAAAGGCGAGCCGGTCATGGGTGCCTTCTCATCTCCTTGGAGGATTGCGCAATGCCCCGACGATGCCAACCGTCAGGATCACGAGCACGATCACCGACAGGACCCCCTGGACGCTGAAGCCGAACTGCTCGATACCGCCGATCGTCAGGAAGGCGAAGCCAAGGATGAACGCAAGCGATATGGCAAGCACGGCGACGCGGGTCATAGTGTTCCAGCCGGGCCAAGCCGGTGACCCGAGCAAGGCCTATCGCTCACGCCAGGTTTGCGGCTCACGCGAGGCCTGCTATCTCGAAACACACCTGCAGCGCCAGCCACAGGCCAATCAGCAAGGCCGCGGGAACCTCCACGAGCGTCGTGTAGAACGGGATCGGGACCAGGCTGAGGACGCGCGCGCGTGGAAAGAGCAGGAGATAGCCGCCTAGCACGGTCGCGGTTACGACCAAGGTGCCGAGCAGGACCGCCGAGGGCGATCCGACGCCGGCGAGAGGCCGGACTGCCAGCGTGAGCAAGCCAACCAAGACGCACAAGCTGCCGAAGCGAACGCGCCCGAGTGCACCCTCGACGCTTGGGCCCAGCAGGCCAAGGAACAGAATGTCGGCCAGCAGGGCCAACAATCCTTTGTGGTCGCTGGACAGCAGATATGAGATCACCACGACGGTGACGGCGATCATCGTCACGAGCGGGAAGCGCTCGCGTGGGATGTTGTCCTTGACGGGGATCATGCGAGGGGCCGCTTCCCCCTTGCGCGCGGGGGGCGAGCATACCCGCAGACTATCCGCCCGCCCCGGCGGCGAGGGCCGGCAAGATGGGACCAGCGCCAAAAAAGTGGGTGTCCCTGAGGCGTCGGGGATGCTCTATACCCACGATCCCATTTATAACTTACAGGTTATAACCCGGTTTTGTGTTTCGGGGCATGGGCCCCGCGACCCCTGCGCGCTATCCGCTCGCGGCAAGCGGCCCGACGCCCGGGCGCGACTGAGGTACGTGCTGGTCGGCATGGTAGGAGGAGCGCACGAGCGGCCCGGCGGCGACATGGTCGAAGCCGAGCGCATAGGCAGCCTCCTCGAGAGCCGCGAACTCGTCGGGATGCCAGTAGCGCACGATCGGCAGGTGGCGCTCGGAGGGGCGCAGGTACTGCCCGACGGTCAGCACCTGGACGTCGTGCTCGCGCAGCACCTCGAACGTCGCGACCATCTCCTCGTGGGTCTCACCAAGGCCCACCATCAGGCCGGACTTGGTGACGACCTCGCCTTCGCCCATCTCCGCGGCGCTGCGCAAGACGCGACAGGAGCGCAGGAACTCCGAGCCGCGGCGCGCGATCGGGTACAGGCGCGGGACGACCTCGACGTTGTGGTTGAACACGTCGGGGCGCTCGGCGATCACCTTCGCCAAGGGCATCTCCTGGCCTTGGAAGTCGGGCGTCAGCACCTCGATCTGGCAGTCTGGCGCCTGCTTTCGCACCTGGCGGATGACCCCGACGAAAGCGGAGGCACCCTTGTCGGGCAGGTCATCGCGGTCGACGGAGGTGACGACGGCGTGGCGCAGGCCCATGCGCGCGATCGAGCGCGCGACGCGTGCCGGCTCCAGTGGATCGTTCCACGTGGGCTTGCCTGTCTTGACGTTGCAGAAGCCGCAGCGGCGCGTGCAGGTGTCGCCGAGGATCATGAACGTGGCAGTGCCGCGCTCCCAGCACTCGCCGACATTCGGGCAGGCGGCCTCCTGGCAGACGGTGTGCAGGTTCTCCTCTTTGATCAGCGCTGACAGCTCGCGGTAGCGCTGTCCGCCCGCGGCGGGCACTTTGAACCAGGGCGGCTTGCGCTCGCGCAGCGGGCGCACATCGGAGCCGAGCACTTGCAGCACGTCCATGCCGCCGGGGTTTGCTCGGGAGCGGGTGGAGCTCATGCGATCGAACGCTCCCGCTCGGAGCGAGCCGCCGTGGAGTGCGGAGGGTGTTCATTTGGGTCGCATCCGCGCAGCCCCGTGGGTGGCTGACGGCTGGGGGCGCGGGACGTCCTGTCCCGCGCCGACGCCTCAGCCCCCGACCCGGCGAGGCCGAGCTGTGCTGGAGCGATTGGATGCTCGATGCGTTCGTGGCCCTCGCAGAAGCAGCGGGCCACGCGCCCGGCGAATGAGTCGACGCCGCCGGCCGGCTCGTGGCCGAGCTCCTGCGCGACCGATGTCATCGTCACGTCAGGGAGGCCACAGGGCACGATCCAGGTGAACGGGGCGAGGTCGTTGCAGACGTTCACGGCAAACCCGTGTGTGGATACGCCGCGCGAGACGTGCACGCCGATCGAGGCGATCTTGCGATCCGCCACCCACACGCCGGTGTAGTCGATGCCCTCAGCGCAGCGTGAGCGGGCTTCGATGCCGTACTCGGCTAGAGCAGCGACGATCGCCGCCTCCATCTTGCGCAGGTGCGCGCCGATGTCGCTAACACGCATGATCGGATAGCCGACGAGCTGGCCAGGGCCGTGGTAGGTGACCTTGCCACCGCGATCGGTTGGCACAATCTCGACGCCGTGGGCACGGTAGAAGTCCTCACCGAGCGACAGCTCGTTATCGGCGGCGCGCCGGCCGCGGGTGTAGACAGGTGGGTGCTCTAGTAGGAGCAGTGTGTCGGGCTGCTCGTTGGCCTGTCGTCGGGCTTGCACTTCGGCCTGGATGGCGAGCGCGTCGCGGTAAGACAACGTGCCCAGATGGCAGATGCGCATATCGGCGGGTGGTTGAGGACCTCGATTCATGTACCGCCTCTCGTGGTAGCATACTTTCCACGCCAGGATGAGCTCAGTTGCTTGAGTCGTCTGCATCGCCTCCGGGGCCCGGTTTCGCCGGGCCCCGTTTACGTGTATAGCCACTCTGGCGGGCATCGAGGCCGACTCCCGCCAGAGCTGGAGCGGCTCCTACGTCACGCCGCGGATGACCGCGACCATGAGCGCAATCGCCAGAATGAGCTCAATTCCTTGGCTCATCTCTACCACCTCCTTTCCCGGGCCGTTCGGCCTCGGACCGGCATCATCGGGCGAGGTGGCAACTCCTGTATTCGACCCTACTCACGACTCCGGTAGATACTTTTCGCAGGCGTGCTGGAAACGCTACAAAGTGAGCGCGGCAGGCTCTTCCAACAGCTCGCGGATGCGCGCCAAGAACAGTGCCGCGTCGGCCCCATAGAGAATGCGGTGGTCGCATGCGAGCGTGACGCTCATCGTCTGCCGTGCGACGAGCTTCTTCTTACGGACGACGGCGCGTGGCGTCACTGCGCCGACTGCGAGGACTGCCGCCTGCGGCGGGTTGACGATCGCTGTAAAGCTTTTGATTCCGTACATCCCCAAGTTCGACACAGTGAAGGTACCGCCGCTCAGCTCGGGTGGAGTAATCGAGCCTTCGCGTACCCGCTCGGCCAGCGCGCGCGTCTCGCGGGCGATCTCGCCAAGCGCCTTCGTGTCGGCGTCGAACACGGTGGGGACAACGAGCGCACCGCCTGTCGGGTCCCCGGCGCCGGCCGCCACCGCCACGCCGACATTCACACGTGCGTGCAGCTCGAAGCGCCCGTCCCGGTAGCTGCCGTTGGCGCGGGGATGGTCGCGCAGGGCCAGCGCGCAGGCCTTGACGATCATGTCGTTGTAGGTGGGCGCATCGTTGTGCGAGAGCCGCTTCAGCTCGGTGCGCAGCGCTACGCAGCGCTCCATGTCGATGTCGGCCGTCAGTGTGAAATCGGGGATCGTCGCCTTGGACTCGGCCATGCGCCTGGCGATCGTGCGCTGGGTGCGCGATAGCTCGACGGTGCTCGTCTCGCCCTTGGCGCTGGCAACATCTTCGACCGGCGGGCGCTCCGGGCCCGATGGAGGCGAGGGGGGGGTGGAGGCGGCGGACGCTGGCCCGACTGTCATCGGGCCGGGAGCGACGGGAGTCGAGCCCGCGACCCCCGCGACCTCTACATCCGCCTTGACGATACGCCCGCCCGGCCCACTGCCGACCAAGGCTCCCAAGTTCACACCCCTCTCGCGCGCCATGCGTCGGGCGAGAGGAGACGCTTTGACGCGTTCACCATTGTGGGGAGGCGTTGGTGGCTCCCCGGGTGTTGATGCCTTCTGTGGTTTCTCGGCCGCGGAAGGCGCGTCGGCGGTATCTCGGGCTGTGGGGGTGTCCGTGGCTGTGGGGGTGTCCGTGGTCGCGGGAGCGGGCGGAGTATCCAGGGTGGCCGGGGTATCCGGAGTGGCCGGTGAGCCATTGGGTGAGGCGGCCTCGCCCACCCGCGCGATCGGTTCCCCCACGGCCAGAGTATCGCCCTCGCGCGCGACGGTCTGCAGCGTCCCCTCGCTGTCGGACTCGTAGGTCATCGCCGCCTTGTCGGTCTCGATCTCGACGAGCTCCTCGCCGCGCGCGACATGCTCGCCGTCGTGCTTGAGCCAGCGCAGGATCGTGCCCTCCTCCATCGTGTCGGACAGGCGTGGCATCACGATCTCGCTCATCGCGATACCTGCCTGATCTCGTTAGCGATGCCAGTCTCCTGCATCGCTTCCTGGACCGCACCGGGTGCGTCTGTTTCTCCCTCTCGTTGTCTGTCGCGTGCCGCGGGCCGGCTTAGAGGCGCTTGGGTGGGGTCGTGCCCGAGAACGCTGAGCGCGGCCTGCACGATTTGCGGCTCGTGCGGGAACGCGCTCTCCTCCAGCGGCTTGGAGTAGGGCATCGGCACGTCGGCCCCGCTGACCCGCATCACGGGCGCGTCGAGGTCGTCGAAAGCCTGTTCTGAGATCAGCGCCGCGAGGTTGGCGCCGACGCCGCCGTGCGGCCAGCCCTCCTCGACGATGATGCAGCGGTTGGTCTTGGCCACCGACTCGAGGATCGTGTCGAGGTCGAGCGGGCGCAGCGTGCGCGGGTCGATCACTTCCGCCTCGATGCCGTGCTCGGCCGCCAGCGCCTCGGCTGCTCGCTCGGCTGTGAGCGCCATGCGCGAGACGCCCACGATCGTGACGTCAGCGCCAGAGCGCACGATGCGGGCGCGTCCGAACACGAGTGGCTGCTCGTCCTCCTCGTCCACCTCGCCGCGCACGCCGTACAGCGACTCGTGCTCGATGAAGATCACCGGGTTCTCGTCGCGGATCGCGGCCTTCAGCAGGCCGCGCGCGTCGGAGGCCGTCGCGGGGACGGCGACGAGCAGGCCGGGCACTTGCAGAAACATCGACTCGAAGCTATGCGAATGGGTCGGGCCGAGCTGGTGTCCTGCTCCTTGTGGCATCCGCACGACGAGCGGCACGCGCACCTGCCCGCCGAACATGTAGTGGATGTGGGCGGCGTGGTTGACGATCTGGTCGAACGCGAGCAAGGCGAAGTTGACTGTCATCAGCTCGACGACGGGGCGCAGCCCGACCATCGCGGCTCCGACGCCCATACCCACGATCGTGTTCTCGGAGATCGGGGTGTCGCGCACGCGCCGCTCGCCGAACTCCTCTAGCAAGCCGGATGTCACCTTGAAGGCGCCGCCAAAGACGCCGATGTCCTCGCCGAGCAGGACGACATTCTCGTCGCGCCGCATCTCCTCGCTCAGCGCCAGTTTCAAAGCGTCGCGATAGCGCATCTCGGTCACCGGCGACCTCCGGGGGACGCAAGCGCGTGGGTCCTCAGCGTAGGAAGATGGCTGGCTCGGGTGGGGCGTACGCGCTTCATAGGACCACCCGCGGCGACCAGTGATAGTGGCCATGGACCTGCTCGTCCAGCACATACACGTCTTCGTAGAGCATGTCCGGGTCGGGGAACGGGGAGCGCTCGGCGAACTCCACCGCCCTGTCCACCTGCTGCACGGCATCGCGGTCGATCTGCTCACGCAGCTCTTTCGTGAGTGCCCCCTCGCGCTCCAGCAGATCGCTGAAGGCTGGGATCGGGTCGCGCTCGCGCCACTGGGCGACTTCCTCCTTGGTGCGGTAGTCCTCGGGGTCTGCCATCGAGTGGCCGCGGAAGCGGTAGGTGACCGCCTCGACAAGCAGTGGCCGACGCTCCTCGCGCACACGCGCCAGCGCCTCGGAGACCACGCGATGGGTGTCGAGGATGTCCATGCCGTCGCAACGCAGGCCGGGCACGCCAAGCGACTCGCCCTTGCGTTGCAGGTCGGTGACGGCCGAGTGGCGGCTGAGCGATGTGCCCATGCCAAACTGGTTGTTGACGACCATGAACACGACCGGCAGGCGCCACAGTGCGGCCAGGTTCAAAGTCTCGCCGAAGGTACCCTGGTTGGAGGCACCGTCGCCGAAGGTGCAGAGGGTCACCTCATCCCCGGCGCCATCCTTATGTGCCTCGCTGCCAGATGCCTCGTCGCCATGTTCGTTTGTGGGTGTCATGCCCCGGCGCTGGTCGCAGGCGAGCGCGATGCCTGCTGCGATTGGCAGGTTGCCGCCGACGATCCCGTAGCCGCCCATGAAACGCCGCTGCGCATCGAACATGTGCATCGAGCCGCCGTGTCCTTTGCTGCAGCCGTCGCGCTTTCCGAACAGCTCAGCCATCACCTTCTCCGGCGGCGTGCCACGCGCGAGCGCGTCTCCGTGCGAGCGGTACGTGGAGACCAGGTAGTCGCTGTCGCGCAGCGCCCGCTCGCTACCAACAATCGTGGCCTCCTCGCCGATCGACAGGTGCAGGAAGCCACCGATCTTCGCCCGTGCGTACATCTCGCCTGCTCGCTCCTCGAAGCGGCGGATTAGCACCATCGCGGCCAGCCACTCGCGTGCCATCTCGGGCTCTGGCAGGTTGGCACCGGGAGGGTGGGCACCCCATCCGTTGGGGCGCCCTAGGGACATACCCTCATACTCATCACGCTTCCACGGTACTCCAGCGCGCGAGGAAGTCCTCGCGATCCATCCGGCCCAGGTCCTCGCGCACTTCACGGGCTCGGCGCGAGGCGGTGTGGGGCGGGCAGTCCCAGAAGAAGACGACCTCGCCACCGTCGATCTCGACAACCTCGATGTGGTCGATGCGGTCTGGGCTCGCAAGGAACGCGGGTGCAAGCCCGCCGCGGCGCACGATCAGGCGGAAGCAGCGGTTGGCTCTCATCGCGCCATCTCCGCAATGGCGTCTCGGGCGTAGGCAGCTGCTTCCTCGAGCGCGCGCTCGCCGTGGAAAACGCGGTCCCCAACGCGCACCGCCGGGACATCGCTGACGCCGAGCGCGGCGGCCGCGGCGGTGGCGGCCGAAAGCTGCTCGCCGACCGAACGCAGTTCGGCTCCCTTCAGCACGGCGGACGGATGCATCTCGCAGGCCGCCGCCGCGATCAACACGTTGTCTGTGCTCTCGAGCGGTCGTCCTCCCGCGTATGCCTGGCGGAACGCGGCCTGTGCGAAGGCGACGATTCGGCCGATCGACTTGGCGTAGGTGGCGGCGTGCATGGCGAAGTCGCTGTCGAACGGGAACGGCTTCGGCCAGCGCAACTGCTGCAGGCCAAGCTCGCTCGCGCGGCGCTCCACCTCCAAGCGGAAGATGTCCTGCTCGTCGCGACAGCGAAACGCCGCAAACGACTCTGCGCCTGGCAGCTCGCGCACGAGCACCGGCTGCCACTCGGTCGCGACGGGCATCGTGTGCAGAATGCGCTCCGCCGCGAGATAGGCGAGCGGCGAGGCCAGGTCGAAGTAAAAAGTGGCGTCCGGCTGTATTTGACTGGTCGTTGTGGGCATCTTTACCCAGACTAACCGCCGCCGTGGGCCTCGCGCGCGGACGCGAGACATCGCCTTTTTCAGACTTCAGCCGGCCCGCCAGGCTCAGCCGTGAATCAGCCAGCCGTCAGCCGCTCGGCCCGCCTCCATCACGGCCTCTGAGAGCGTCGGGTGGCCATGGACTATCCGCGCCACCTCGGCGAAGCCGCCCTCCAAAGCACGCACGTTTACCAGCTCCTGGATCAGCTCGGTTGCGCGCGAACCTACGATGTGCCCGCCGAGCAGCTCGCCGTACTTGGACTCGCCGACGAGCTTGACCAGGCCTGTGCGGTCGCCGTAGACCGTGCCGCCTCCTACCGCGCCGTAGGGGACCTTGCCGACCACTACGTCATAGCCCTGCTCGCGTGCCTGCTCCTCGGTCAAGCCGAACGAGCCAACGTTGGGCGTGCAGAACGTGGCGCGTGGGATATCGACATAGGAGAGCGGGTGAGTTGGGAGACCGGCGGAGTCCTCGGCGGCGATGATGCCCTCGTCCGATGCCTTGTGGGCGAGCGCTGGGCCGTGCACTAGGTCGCCGATCGCATAGATGCCGGCGGCTGTGGTCCGCTGCGCGCCGTCGACGCGCACAAGGCCGTGCTCGTCCAGCTCGATGCCCGCGTCCTTCAAGCCGAGTGCGTCGACGTCTGGGCCGCGGCCGGCGCAGATCACGAGGTAGTCGACCTCGGCGGACTCCGAGCCATAGCTGAAGCTGACGCCACCCTCGCCGAGAGTGACGCCCTCGACGGGAGTGCCCGTGTGGATCTCGATGCCTTGACGCTTGAGGCCGCGTTCGACCAGGCGCGAGATGTCGGCGTCCTCGGTCGGGAGCAGGCGGTCCAGAACCTCGAACAGCTTCACTTCGCTACCCAGACGTGCGAAGCCCGAGGCGATCTCCGCGCCTGAGGCGCCCGCTCCGACGACCGTCAGGCGCGCGGGCAGCTCAGGGAGCGCCCATGCCTCCTCGGTTCCGATCACGCCGCCGCCGAACTCGACGCCGGGGATCGAGCGCTTGACAGAGCCGCCGGCGAGGATCACCGTTGTGGCTGTCAATTCGCGGTCACCCACGCGCACCCTCACGGGCACAAGCACGCGCGAGGCATCGCCTATTTGCGCCTCCCCACCTGCTTGCCCCCCAACTCCGTTCCCGGCCCGCGAGGCGTCGCGGTCTCCGGCAGAGGGCCGCACCAGAGATGCCTCGCCCTCGATCAGGTCGATGTCGTTCTTCTTGAACAGGCCGGCCACACCGCCGGTGAGCGTAGAGACGACCTTCTCGCGACGGCCTTGCACTGCCCCGTAGTCCACCTCGACGCCGCTGACGTTCAGGCCGTAGTCGCCGGCCTCACGGATCTCCGAGAGCAGGTCGGCCGAGCGCAAGACCGCCTTGGCTGGGATGCACGCGTAGTTCAGGCAGCGTCCCCCGACCATGTCCTTCTCGATCACGGCCGTCTTCTTGCCGAGCTGGGCGGCGCGGATCGCGGCGACATAGCCGCCCGGGCCGGAGCCGATCACGATCACGTCATATGAGGTCTCAGCCATTCCGGCGCGAGCCTATCGCACGCCAGCTCTCAAACCGGGCATTGGGGGCGGTTGAGCTGTCGTGGCGCCCGTCGGTTGGTTCGCTCGCAAGCGCGGCGCCGAGCTAGCCGAGCGCCTCGTCTGTGCTGCGTTCACCTGCCTGAATCCGGCCCATCACGCGCACGAGCTTCCAGAACAGCCAGCCCGCAAGACAGATGCTGAGCACACACAATCCGGCCGCCAGCAGTGTCTCGGCCACGATCAAAGCCAGCGAGGTGACGATGATCTGGAAGGCCAGCAGCGCCTCGAAGCCGAGCACGGCCCAGTAGCGGCGCTGGTACATGCCCCACGCGAGCAGGAACAGCGCGGCGGCGAGAAACAGGCCTCCCGGCAGCGAGCCGCCGTGGCTCGCGAGGTCGTGGACGGTGGCGACGCTTACGCAGACGCCGATCGCCAATGCCGTTGCCACGACGACAGCGACGAGCAGCGGCGTGGGGCGCTCGTGCTCGCCGAGCGGCTGCAACGCGTCGGGTACGTGGGTCTCGGCGATGCCCCCTGCGCGCGCAGGGGGCATCGCGCTTTTGCGAGACTCCCCCCGCCTGCTCTGACCCCCGCCTGGCTCGGCCGCGACGGGGCAATCGGGCGACTCCACCTGCATTCCCTCGCTAGCGTCGTCCATTGCCGTTCAACAACGGTCGTAGCTCGAGGGCGCCGCGCAGCGTGAGGGCTGCCTGCTCTGGGTCGCGTGCGTCGCAGATCGCTCGCAGGACGCACACGCGGCCCGCGCCCGCGTCGAGCACGGACACGATGTTCTCGCTGTCGATCCCTCCGATCGCGAAGAACGGGACGTGGGCGTGGGCGGAGGCGTAGCTGACGAGCTCGGGGCCCACTGGCGGGCGGCCCAGCTTGGTTGGGGTCGCGTGCACCGGGCCGACGCCGATGTAGTCGACGTATGGTCTACCGCCGGACGTCGAGGGCACGGCGGCGTCGATCTCGCTCGGGGCATGCGTGGAGAGCCCGACGAGCATGTCTGGGCCGACGATATTGCGGGCCTCGGCGACCGGCATGTCCTGCTGGCCGATGTGCACGCCGTCGGCTCGCACCATCGCGGCGATGTCTGGGCGGTCGTTGAGGATGAACAGGGCGCCGGCCGCGTCGCAGGCATCCGCGGCCACACTCGCCGCTTCGGCCAGGAACTCGTCCTCCAGATGCTTCTCTCGCAGTTGCACCACATCGACGCCGCCCGAGATCGCCTCGGCCAGGAATTCGCTCAGGTCGCGATCGCCAGGCATGCAGTCGCATACGAGGTACAGGCGTGCGGCGGCCAGGCGCGCTCGGCGCTGTTCGCCATCGGGGTCGGGCACGGGCCGCAGGTGGGCCATCGCACGCCAGTCTGACACCTGCGGGCGCTCTTGCCAGTCGGATGCGCGCGCAAGGCGGCCCGTTTGACGTTGCTCGCGTCGAGGTGGGCCGCCCACCGCTGCTGCTGGCGTGCCCCTGCCACCCCGGGGCCGGCGCCGCGGGCAGGCGCCCTCTAGCATCAACCTATGAGTGCGAGCAACGCTTCCCCGGTCGATCTGGCGGTCCTCGGCGGCGGCATCGTTGGGCTGTCGGTGGCCTGGAGTGCCCGCCGGCTTGGCATGTCGGTTGTGCTGCTGGAGCGCGGGGAGCTTGGCGGCGGCGCGACGCACGTGGCGGCCGGAATGTTGGCGCCGGTGGCCGAGGTGGAGTTCGGCGAGGCCGGCCGGCGGGTGCTCGATCTTGGCGTGCGCTCGGCGGGCATGTGGCCCGACTTCGCCGCGGAGCTCGAGCAAGCTTCAGGCATCGACGTTGGGCTGCGCCGCACGGGCACGCTGGTCGTGGCGCGCGACGAGGACGAGGCGCGTGAGCTGGAGCGCCAGCTTGCCTTCCGCGAGTCGCTGGGTCTACACGCGGTACGCCTGCGCGCAAGCGAGGCGCGCGAACGCGAGCCCGCGCTTGCGCCGACGGTGCGCCTGGCGCTTGAAGCACCCGATGACCACAGTGTCGATCCGCGTCGTGCTGTGGCCGCGCTGCGTCGTGCTTGCGAGCTTGAGGGCGTGCTTGTTTGTGCACATAGGCAGGTCCATGGTCTGGAGCTGGACGCCGCTGCCAAGCGTGTCGTTGCGGTTCGGGTGTCGCGGCAGTGGGCGGGCGATGTGGAGGCTGGTGGCGTTGCCTATGGGGATGTTTTGGAGGATGGGGCGTGCGAATCGATCTACGCGCGCGATGTGGTGGTGGCCATGGGCGCTTGGAGCGGCGGCTTGGGCGGTTTGCCCGAGGGCGCCGGCGTGCCCGTGCGCCCCGTCAAGGGTCAGATCATGCGCCTGCGCGATCCCGCCGGGCCGGGTCTCTTGCAGCGGGTCGTGCGCTTCGCGGGTGGCTATCTCGTGCCGCGCGGCGATGGTCGCTACGTGCTGGGCGCGACGATGGAGGAGCGCGGGTTCGAGCCTTGCGCGACCGCGGGAGGGGTATATGAGTTGTTGCGCGACGCGCACGAGCTGGTGCCGGGTGTAAGCGAGCTGCGGATTGAGGAGCTGGGCGTGGGTTACCGTCCGGGCACGCCAGACAACGCCCCTGTGATTGGGCCAGGAACGCTGGAGGGGTTGACCTGGGCGACGGGCCACCACCGCAACGGCATCCTGCTCGCTCCCCTGACCGCGGAGCTTGTGATGTGGTCGCTGCGGGGTAACGAGGTCCGGCACGAACCCATTTCCTCTTCATGATCTACCTCAACGGCAATCCGCGCGATGACAGCGATGGGCAGACCGTGGTGGGCTTGTTGCGGCTGCTCGACCTTGGGTCCGGCGCGCGTGGAGTGGCGGTGGCGGTCGATGGCGAGGTCGTGCCGCGAGCTGACTGGAGCACGGTCGCGATTCCCGACGGCGCACACGTCGAGGTGCTGACCGCGATGCAGGGAGGATGATCTGAGCAATGGCCGATCTCACGACGCGATCAGAGGCGGAGCAAGAGTCTGGTAAGCCCGAGAATGGACACGTCGTGGCCGCCTCTGCCGATCCGCTCGCGGGCGACCCGACCACAACGGCTCCGCGCTCGACGGACCCGTTCACGATCGCCGGGCGCACGTTGCACTCGCGGCTGCTGCTCGGCACTGGCGGCTTTCCTTCTCTGGAGCTGCTCGCCGAGTCGATCCGCGTCAGCGGCTCGGAGCTGGTCACAGTGGCTCTGCGGCGGATCGGGGTGGGTGGGAATCCCAATCAGGGCTCGTTGCTGGACGTGCTCGAACAGGAGGGTGTCGAGCTGTTGCCCAACACCGCCGGCTGCTTCACAGCCCGCGACGCGGTGCTGACCGCCAAGCTGGCGCGCGAGGCGTTCGCGACCGACTGGATCAAGCTCGAGGTGATCGGCGACGAGGACACGCTGCTGCCCGACGCGCCCGAGCTGCTGAAGGCGGCGGAGCTGCTGGTGGACGATGGCTTCGTGGTGCTCCCCTACACGACCGACGACCCTGTGCTGGCACGGCGTCTGGTCGACGTCGGCTGCGCGGCGGTGATGCCCCTGGGCGCGCCGATCGGTAGTGGCATGGGCATCCGCAACCCGTACAACATCAGCTTGATCCGAGAGGCGGTGCAAGTGCCGGTGGTGCTCGACGCCGGCGTGGGCACCGCCTCGGACGCGACGCTTGCGATGGAGCTTGGCTGCGACGCGGTGATGGTGGCAAGCGCTGTCTCTCGCGCGCAGGACCCGGTGGCGATGGCTGGTGCGATGCGGCACGCGGTGGAGGCGGGACGGCTGGCTCGTGGGGCGGGACGGATTCCGCGGCGTACCTATGCGACGGCGTCGAGCCCGCAGGCGGGGATCGCGGAGTTCCTGTCGCCGGACTGAGCGGTCGGGGGCCGCCAGCTCTGAGCGCGTCTTTCGAAATGAGCTTGTGCGTGAGCTTGTGTGGCGGATGTTTTCGCGGATCGTCGTGAAACGCCGCGGTTGTGTGGCTCGTTTGATTGGTCCCAGGAACACCCCCCTTTTTCGGGCGCTTAGATGAAAGTTTGGTACCTAAATAAATCCGTCGCCCTACGCACGGGGGTATCGAGGCGTACAGCTCGTTTGAAAGATGCTCTGAACATGGCGATGCCCGCGCGCGGAGGGGCATCGCGCTTTCCGCTATTCCACGACTTCGATTGAGCCGTTCATCGTGGTCGGGTAGGACGTGCACACGTAGTGGATCGTGCCGGGCTTGTCGAGCTTCAGTTCGAAAGTCCCGCCTTCGGGGGCGAGGTCGCCGGAGTCGAACGTGTACGGCCCGCCCTCACTCTTGACGTTGCACTTTTCCGTGTTGTTGTTGATCCACTTGAGCGTGCTGCCGACCTTCGCCTTGAGCGTGTCGGGTTCGATCGCGAATTCGTGGTAGGTGATCGTGACGACGCCGCTCTGTACAGGGGCGTTCGCCGGGGGCTTCGCGTAGTTGATCTTGCCAGGCACCGTCAGCCCCCCCTTGACGGTGTCGCTTTTGAGCGTCGTCGCGGCGGTTGTGGCGGCCGTGCCTTTCGATTCGCTCGAGCCGCAGCCGGCGACGAGCAGCGCCGTCGCGCAGACTATCGCGACCGGCCCCATAAACTGACGGACTGTGTCTCCCCACTTCCTCACAGGCGCCGAGCTTAGCGCGGCCGAGCTCGACGCGTTGCTGGATCGCGCGATCGAGCTGAAGGCGGCTCCGCTGTCCTCGCGTGCGCTGGCCGGTCGCGGCGTCGCCTTGATCTTCGAGAAGCCCTCGACACGCACGCGAGTCTCTTTCGAGATGGGCGTGCACGAGTTGGGCGGCCACGCGGTCGTGCTGCGCTCCGGCGAGATGCAGCTCTCGCGCGGCGAGTCCCCCCGCGACACTGCTCTGGTGCTCTCCCGTCAGGTGGCAGCGATCGCTGTGCGCACAGGACCGGACTCGTTGTTGGAAGAGCTCGCGCAATACGCCTCGGTTCCCGTGATCAACATGCTCACGACTCTGCACCACCCGTGTCAGGCATTGGCCGACCTGATGACGATGCGCGAGTGCTTTGGCAGCCTCAGGGACCTGCGCATCGCTTACGTCGGCGACGGCACCAACGTGGCCCGCTCGCTGGCGATCCTGGGCACGATCGCGGGCATGGACGTGGCGATCGCCTCGCCGCCGGGCTACGCGCTCGAGCACGACCTGTCGCTGCCGCCGGGCGCAGAGGGCTCGCTGACTCTCTACCAAGACCCGCTGCAGGCGGCGAAGGGCGCGCACGCGCTTTACACCGACGTTTGGGTGAGCATGGGCGATGAGGACACGGCCGATCATCGGCGCGCGGCGTTGGCGCCGTACCGGATCGACGACGCGCTGCTGGACGCGGCGGATCCGGATGCGATCGCGCTGCACTGCCTGCCGGCCCACCCGGGCGAGGAGATCAGCGCCGAGGTGCTCTACGGCTCGCGTCAACGCATCTGGGATCAGGCCGAGAACCGCCGCCACGCGCAGAAGGCGCTGCTCGAGCTGCTGGTCGAGTCGCCGTCGCTATGAGCGCGACGGCCGCGCGCGAGCGCCAGGCATGAGCTCGATTCCTCAAGTGGACGGCGTGGGTCCGGACGCAGGCGGCACGATTCCCCAGGCGGACGGCTCGACTTCTCAAGTGGGTGCCAAGCTGGCCGCCAACGGCCTCGACGTGCATCTGTCTGCCGCAGGCGACTCGCAGGTGTCGTTCAAACGCCCCGAGCGGGGCGAGGAGATCGAGCTTCAGATCGATTCGCTCGCTCACGGGGGCGAGGGTGTCGGGCGACTCGGCGATGGCGGCTACGTCGTGTTCGTCTCTGGGGCTCTCCCAGGCGATCGCGTGCGCGCGGTCGTGGTCAAGCGCAAGCGCAGCTATGCGCACGCGCGCATGGTGGAGGTCTTGCAGGAGAGCCCGGAGCGCATCGCGCCGACAGCGAAGCATCCGGGCGTGGCCTGGCAGGTCTTGCCGTATGAGCGGCAACTGCAGATCAAGCGGGAACAGGTGGATGACGCCCTGCGGCGCATCGGCAGGCTCGATGGCTTCGATTTGGAGGAGATCGTGCCTGCGCTCCAGCAATGGCGTTACCGCAACAAGTTGGAGTACTCCTTTGGTACTGGGTATCCCCTGGATACTTCATTGTCTTCCACCGTCTCAGAAAACACTGGGAAATCCGGAACAGGGTTTTTGGTATGTGGCTTCCATGCCCCCGGCGGCTGGAAGCGAGTCGATCCGATCGAGGATTGCCTGCTCGCCTCCGAGCGAGGCAACAAGGCACGCGAAGTGGCGCTCGCCTGGGCGCGCGCACAGGATCTGAGCGCCTGGGATCGCCGCCGCGAGAGCATCGACTCGCCGGTACCGCTGCTGCGCAACCTTGTCGTGCGCGAAGGTCACCACGGCGGCAAGCTGCAGATCCGCCTCGTCAGCACTGACGGCGAGCTGGACGTCCCCTCACTGGCTGCGGCCTTGGTCTCCGAGCTTGGGCCCGGCGCCGGGAATGGGCCCGATGTCGGGAATGGGTCCGATACCGCTAGGGCCGAGGGGGCAATCAGTGGCGTACTGTGGACGCGCTCCTCCGCGCTCGCGGAGACGACGATGGGCGGCGAGACCGAGCTCGTCTGGGGCGACGCTGAGCTGCCAGAGCGCCTGGGCGAGCTGGACCTGCGCATCTCCTCGGAAGCGTTCTTTCAGACCAACACCGAGATGGCCGGGGTGCTGTACGGGATTGTTGCCGAGTACGCGGCGCTGGAGGGCTGGGAGCGGGTGTATGACCTCTACTGCGGTATCGGCACGATCGCGCTCACGCTCGCCCCGCGCGCCGGCGAGCTGTGGGGGATCGAGATAATCGAGCAGGCGGTCGCCGACGCGATCGCCGCCGCCAAGCGCAACGAGGTGACCAACGCCCACTTCTTCGCCGGCGACGCACGCTTGGCGCTGCCGGAGCTGATCGAGCGCGCGGGCAAGCCAGATGTCGTGGTCGTCGACCCGCCGCGGGCCGGCCTCTCGCAGAAGGTCGTGCGCCGCATAATCGAAGCTTCGCCCAAGCGCATCGTCTACGTCTCCTGCAACCCGACGACGCTGGCCCCCAACGCCACCCAGCTTGTCGAGGCCGGCTGGCGTTTGGTCAAGGTGCGCCCAGTGGACATGTTCCCGCAGACGCCTCATATCGAGTGCGTGGCTTTGCTCGAGCGGACGTAGGCCGCGAGTTCGGTCAAGTCTGACCTATTGAATGGCCGTCTTCGGGCGCGCTAAGGTTCCGCGTATGCAGGTCGATCTCAAGCTGCACCAGGGGTCCACGGAGGACATCCAGCGCTTGAAGACGGTGTTGGCAGAAGCATTCTTCGATGACCCGGTCTTCGGTTGGTTGATGCCTGAGGACAGCAAGCGACACGCGCGCTTGCGTCGCTACTTTGGGATCGAGCTGCGCTACTACACGCTGCCGCGGGGGCGCGTATGGACCACAGGCGATCTCACTGGCGCTGCGCTGACCCTTCCGCCTGGCGCCTGGCGTGCTCCAACGCAGGTCACCTTGATGGAGGGCAGAGCCTTCGGAATTCACCTGTCCAGAGCGGCGAGGATCGGAGCCGCGATGGAGTGGCACCATGCGCGTAAGCCACGCGAGCCCCACTATTACGTCCGAGACATCGGCGTACATCCGGAAATGCAGGGCAACGGCCTTGGCAGCCTATTGCTGCGCCCCACGCTCGAACGCTGCGACCGCGAGGGCTTGCCCGCATATCTGGAGGCGTCCAGCGAGCGCAGCGCGGCATTGTATGAGCGCCACGGCTTCAGGCTCATCAAGGAGCTGCGCGTCGGTGGCAGCCCACCACTACGGCTCATGCTCCGTCCACCCCAGCCTGCGCAGGCGGCGTCGTGAACGCGGCGCCGCGGATGACGCAGCGATCGTAGGGATCCGTTTCAACGGCCACTGGTCGCGGCCTTGACCAGGCCGGTAGGGTACGCGCCGCATGCGCGCCGCAACGATTCGCGACGAAGAGATCCTCGTCGAGGAACATCCCGACCCGGAGCCGGGTGCCGGAGAGGTGCTCGTGCGCGTGCGCGCGGCTGGGCTCAACGGGGCCGACATGATGCAGCGGCGCGGCCTCTATCCGGCGCCCCCGGGCTCGCCGCAAGACATTCCCGGCATGGAGCTGGCCGGCGAGGTGCAGGCGCTTGGCCCAAGCGCTCCTCCACGCTTCAAAATAGGCGATCGCGTGATGGCGATCGTCGGTGGTGGCGGGCAGGCCGAGCTGGCGGTCGTGCACGAACGTCAGCTGATGCCAGTGCCAGGCGCGCTGGACTGGCCTGCGGCGGGTGGCCTGCCGGAGACGTTTACGACCGCCCACGACGCGCTCTTCGCTCAGGCGGGGTTGCGCCCTGGCGAGCGCCTGCTCGTGCACGGTGGTGCCGGTGGCGTTGGCACGGCAGCGATCCAGCTTGCAAAAGCCGCGGGCGCGCGCGTCACGGCGACCGTGCGCCGTGCCGAGTCGCGTGAAGCTGTGGCCGCGCTTGGCGCCGAGGTCATCGCACCCGAAGGCTTTGCGGAGCAAGCCCCGTTCGATGTGATCATCGAGCTTGTCGGAGCGCCAAACCTGGCAGAGAACATGAAGGCTCTTGCCGTCGGCGGGCGCATCTGTGTTATCGGCGTCTCAGCTGGCGTCAAGGCCGAGCTGAATCTGCTCGCCTTGATGAGCAAGCGTGCTCGCATCCACGGCTCTACTTTGCGTGCACGCTCGCTGGAGGAGAAGGCGCTAGCCGCACGCCGCTTGGAGCGGGAAGCTCTGCCCTTGTTTGAGGCAGATGCAGCGGGCGGTGCCTCGACACCGGCGCTGTTCGTCCCTATCGCCAAGACTTTCCCGCTGGAGGATGTCGCGGCCGCGTACGATCATTTCGCCGCCGGCGGCAAGCTTGGCAAGATCGTCCTGACGCTCTAGGAGCGTCCGCCGCGCGGCGTCGAGGGCGAGAGGCCGAAGGGGTGGCCTCCTGCCGTGGCCCAGGAGGAGGACGATGCGGTGGCTAGTAGGGCGGCTGCGCCGCGTGCCACTCCCCGAGCGCGCGGAAGGCCGCCCAGAACGCGCGCTTGGAGTCCTGCTCGTCGAGCGACTCGTCGATGTTCGGCACGTACAGCGCGTCGGTTGTGGCGGTGAGCTGCTGGATCTCGCCCATGCATGGCTCAAGCGGTCGTGCGAGCGGAATGTCCAGTTCGTTCAGCGCTGCCAATGCCTCGGGCCCCATGACCACGACGATCCGCGGTTGCACTATTGCGATCTCCTGCACCACTCGGGCAATGCACTCCGGGTCAGCCATCGAGGCGTCGGCCAGCGGACACTTCACGCACAACGTCCCGTAAACAGCCAACGGATCGATTGACAGCCGCTTGAAGGACTTCATCAGCGCGCCGCCCGAGCGTCCGTAGAAGGCGACGCCCTCCTCGACCTCGGAGGGCAGCGGTGCGTGCTTGAGCAGCATGATGTCCGCCTGTGGATGACCAGAGCCGAGCACCGGCATCAGCTGGCCGCGCGGGCAGTGCGGGCAGCTCTGCAGCTCGCGCGTCAGCGCGTTGAGCTCCCTGATCGCCCGCTCGAGGTACTTCTCGCGGATCTCGTCATCTGTAGCGGGCATCGACGCGGAAGGATTAGACGGCGGCCCGTGTTGTCCTTGCGCGTGCATCGCTACTTGCGCCGCGCTAGTTGACTCGATTCCTGCTTGGCGGCCCTCATGCTCTATCCCGATCAGTTGCGTACTGCCTCAGTCGTCTCGGAGCTGCACGTGCTCTGCTTTGGACGGTCACGTCGCGCCTCCGCTGCCCCCGTGGGGCACCCGCACGCGCCGGTCGCGGCCGGCTTGTGTGGCGGCCGCTGGGGTCACGT
>JBAQGH010000110.1:0-2533 GCA_049287685.1 Solirubrobacteraceae bacterium
TGTCGATGCCGTCCTCGCCGGCCGTCTCACGCGCCTGCGCGTAGGCGGCCTCGAAGCCCTGTGTGACGAAGTGGAAGCTCGTGCCGCCCTCCATCTCGATCGGCTCGCGGGCGTGGTGGGTGAGCACAAAGACCGGCGCATGGTAGGGCGGCTCGGAGCCCCACCATCCATCCCAGTCCTCGTCCCACTCGCCGCGGATCGGCCCGAACATGTTGCGGCCCATGACGTACGCCCCGCGCGGTCGCATGAGCCAGCCTTCTGCCATCGCGTCGGCATCGTTCGCGCGCTCGTCGCCGAGGTGCCAGCTGTGGACCTCTCTGCCGCGCTTCCCCAGCGGATTCTCCCGGCTCTGGTCCGGTCCGGCGACGAAGCCGTCGAGCGAGATCGACATGTGGCAGGTGGTGTCCGGCATCGGCCTCCTCCAAGTGATTGCGATTTGCAAGCGTCGGCACCGTACCGCACGGGAAATGTGGTGGCAAGGCTGCAAGTACCATCTACGTCATCGCGACGCGTCCGGCCAGCGAACCTCGCTCGGGCTACCCGATCGACGCGGCGGTGGAGGTGATCGGCGACCACTGGTCACTGCTCGTCCTGGGGGTTGACCTTCGCGGCAGCGGTGCTTGTTCTGCATCCCGCCTGCTTCCTACCCGAAGCGATAGCCGCACAACTTGCAAAGGCGGTTGGAGTCCGGCGACTTCGGTGTCTCAGAATGGAGCAAACCGAAGTCAACGCGAACCGCTTCGTGCGGCTGCCTGGCGGGCGGATGTCGCTCGCCAGCACAGAATAGCGGGCGCGTTTGCCCGGTCGGGTGTGCGGCACGACACCATTGGAGACGCTCATTGCGTCCATTGAGGACGTTGCGTTGAAGTGGCTGAGATCCTGGGTTGCGAAGCCGGCGCGCCAGGCCTTCGTGACTCTCCTCGACGGCACCGTCACCGACGAGGATCAAGGTCAGCAGATGGCTAGCCGCGTTACTCGCGGAGGACGTGACTGTCGATAGATCCTCTGGCTCGATCAGCCGCTGCGCCGGTCCAATCGGCGTGTCTTTCGGTGAGCTCTTGAGATCCGACGCGGGTTCTGCTCTGCTCTGCGCGCGAATCGACAAATGAAGCGGCCGAGCGAGCGTTAGTGGCGCCCAGCCTATAGCACCTACACACAACCCCAGCACCTCAAAAGACGCCTAAGAACCAGGATCGCCCTCTCGGTCGATCCGAGCAACTGGGAGCGCGCCGAAACCTGACGGCGGCGGCCAGCCCGAGGAGTAGGCTACGTCTGTAGACCAAGCCAAGTCACGACGGGAGGACACTTGAGCACTACAAGCCAGGATCAGACGCCGCTTGACGAGCTGGGCGTCGCTGACCGCGCCCACTTCCAGCAGGGGCCGCCGCTGGAGCTGTTCAGGCGGTTGCGCGCTGAGTGTCCGGTTCACTGGTCAAGCGGCATCGCTGAGTTTCCCGACGAAGCCGGCTTCTGGTCGGTGACGACCGCCGAGGACGTGTTCGAGGTCAGTCGTGACTGGCAGACCTACTCCTCTGAAGTCGGCGGCTTCACCGCATCCAATGCAGGCTTGTCGTTGGAGATGCAGCAGGCGATGTTCATCGGGATGGACCCGCCCAAGCACGACCGGTTGAAGGCGCTGTTCCAGCGTGGCTTCACGCCGAAGCGGATCGCCGAGCACGAGGACGCGATCCGCGCGATCACGATCGAGGTGCTCGAGCGTTTGGAGGGCCCGCCCGCCCGGGAGACCTGCGATCTGGTCAGCGACGTCGCCCAGCCGGTGGTGGCGCGGGTGATCGGCAGCTTCATGGGCCTCTCGCCCGAGGACGACCAGGCATGGGCGAACCTGATGAACGCGATCGTCGGCGCGGGCGACCCGGACGCGACGCCGGAGGGTGCGCAGAGCGTGATGGAGCGCGAGGTGCCCGAGGTGTTCGCGCGCTGCGGCAAGCTGATCGCCGAACGACGCGCGGCGCCGACCGATGACCTGACGAGCGTGCTCGTGCACGCGGAGCTCGACGGCGAGCGGCTCGAGGACCACGAGATCGTGATGGGGTTCCTGCTGCTGATGGCCGCAGGCAACGACTCCACCAAGGCCACCTACTGCAGCGGTATGCGCGCGCTGATGGAAAACCCCGAGCAACGACGGATGGTGCTCGAGGACCCCTCGCTGGTGCCGGCGGCGGTCGAGGAGTCACTGCGCATGTTCCCGGCGTTCGCGCACTTCGCCCGCACGGCCACACGCGACACCGAGCTGCGCGGGCAGCGCATCCGTGAGGGCGAGAAGCTGGTCATGTGGTACCCGTCGTCCAACCGCGATGAGACGCGCTTTGAGGACCCCGACCGCTTCGACCTGACGCGCGAAGCCGAGCACCAGGCGTTCGGTGCCGGTGGCCGGCACTTCTGCCTGGGCACCGCGCTCGCGCGACTGGAGTTGCGGATCCTGATCGAGGAGACGCTCAAGCGCTACCCCGAGATCCAGATCGCCGGCGAGTGCACACACGTCGAGTCAGCGTTCGCCAACCAGCACAAGACG
>JBAQGH010000111.1:0-5735 GCA_049287685.1 Solirubrobacteraceae bacterium
GGCACTCCTGCACACAGATTCCACAGCCCTTGCAGTAGTCGAGATCGAACGCATAGCCATCGCCCTCATCGACCTTGAGGACCGCGTTATCGGGGCACACGCCATAGCAGTTATCACAGCCGAAGCAGTTGCCGCAGGACAGACAGCGACGCGCCTCGAACAGCGCGTTGCTCTCATCCAGCCCCTGCGTGACCTCATCGAACGTCGACTGCCGGCGGATCACGTCCAGCCGCGGTGCGACGGTCGGCGGCGCGTCGCTGTAGTACCAGGTGTTCAGCGTCGGAAAGTCCGCGAGCTCCCCAACCGGGGGGTGTGTGAACTCGCTGCCGCGCAGCCAGGCATCGATGTTCCGCGCGGCCTGCTTGCCGTGGCCGACACCGACGGTGACGGTGCGCTCCGCAGGCACCATGTCCCCGCCGGCGAAGATGCCGGGGTAGCCGGTCATCATGCGCGCGTCGACCTGCACAACACCATCCTCGACCTGTAGGCCCGGCACGCTGTCGAGCAGCGACAGGTCGGCTTCCTGGCCGAGCGCGAGCACCAGCGAGTCGGCCTTCAGCTCGGCCAGCTCGCCGGTGGGCTGCGGAAAACCCGTCTCGTCCAGCTCCATCCGCTCCAGCAACACCCTGCCCTCGCTGGCGTGGCGGATGGTGGAGAGCCACTTCATCATCACGCCCTCCTGCAGTGCCTCCTCGACCTCGAAGTCGTGCGCGGGCATCTGCTCGCGTGTGCGGCGGTAGACGACGATCGCGTCGCTCGCCCCGAGGCGCTTGGCGGTGCGCGCGGCGTCCATCGCTGTGTTCCCGCCGCCGTAGACCACGACGCGCCGGCCGAGCAGCGGGCGCTCCTGCCCCTCCATGCTTGCCAGCAGCGAGACGGCATCGAGGATGTGCGCGGCCTCTCCGGCGGGAATGTATGCACGCCTGCCGATGTGCGCACCGACGGCCAGAAACGCCGCATCGAACCCGCCGTCTCGCATCGCGTCGAGGATGCGCGTGACCTTGCTGTCCAATTCGAG
Organism: Solirubrobacteraceae bacterium; assembly: GCA_049287685.1. Taxonomy (GTDB): domain Bacteria; phylum Actinomycetota; class Thermoleophilia; order Solirubrobacterales; family Solirubrobacteraceae; genus Palsa-744. Next base: position 1,019 of record JBAQGH010000111.1, read on the forward strand.
CGTGACCCCGAGGTCGAGGATGCGCGCTATCTCGGCGTCGAGTACATCGCGCGGCAGGCGATACCGGGGGATGCCGAAGCGCATCATGCCGCCGGCGATCGGCCCAGCGTCGCGGATCGTGACCGAGTGCCCGCGCCGCGTGAGCTGGTAGGCCGCAGACAACCCGGAGGGGCCGGCGCCGACGACGAGCACACGCTTGCCGGTCGGCTCGGCGTCCACGCTCAGCCGCCAGCCCTGACGGATCGCCTCGTCACCGAGGAACCGCTCGACGCCGTGAATGCCGACCGGATCATCCAGCTGCGCTCGGTTGCAGGCGGTCTCGCACGGGTGGTAGCAGACGCGGCCCATCACCGCCGGCAACGGATTGTCGGCCACCAGCTCGCGCCAGGCCGTCTCATAGTCGCCGGACTCGGCGTGGTAGAGCCACTGCTGGATGTTCTCCCCTGCGGGGCAGGCGTGGTTGCACGGCGGCAGCCGATGCACATACACAGGCCGCTCCTGCCGCCAGGAGCCCGTCTTGTTGGCAAGGCTCGAACCGACATCGAGCGTGATCGCAAACGGCTTATCCACCGGAGCCACCCGCCTCGTGCTCGCCACAGCGCTCGGCGAGGCCGGGCCGCCCGCCGAGCAGGCCGAAGCGGCGGATGTTGCGATCCGCACCAGCCTGGATGCGGGCGATCGTGTCGCTGCGAAGCTCGGGCTCGAACAGGTGCGCAAAGCGCTTCTGCGCACGCAGGTACTCCTCCACGGGCACCTGCCGGCGGATCTCAGAGACACCGCACAGCTCCCCGTCGCGTGCCTCGAAGACCGGGAAGATGCCCGACTCCTTCGCCAAGCGGGCGATCCTGATCGTGTCCTTGGACGCGCTGCCCCAGCCCAGCGGGCAGGGAACGAACACGTGCAGGTAGCGGGCGCCGCGCAGCCCCATCGCGGTCTGCACCTTCGCCTCCAGGTCGCGCAGCTCGGCAACGGTCGCGGTCGCCACGTAGGGGATCTCGTGCGCCATCGCTATCAGCGGCGCGCTCTTGCCCTGCCCGAACACGTTGCCCGGCTCCGGGCCGACGGCCTGCGTGGTCGCCGTGCGCGCTGCTGGTGGCGTGGCGCCCGAGCGCTGCACGCCCGTGTTCATGTACGCCTCGTTGTCGTAGCAGATGTAGAGCACGTCATCGTTTCGCTCGAACATCCCCGACAGGCACGCCATCCCGATATCGACGGTGCCACCGTCGCCGCCCTGGCCGATGACCCGGATGTCCTCGCGTCCCTTGGCGCGCAGCGCTGCCGCGATGCCCGTCGAGACGGCGGGCGCGTTGGCGAACAGCGAGTGAATCCACGGTATCCGCCACGAGCTCTCCGGGTAGGGCGTGGAGAACACCTCCAGGCAGCCGGTCGCGTTCGCCGCGATCATCCGCCCGCCGGTGGCGCGCATCGCGGCGTCCAGCGCGTAGCGTGCGCCGAGCGCCTCCCCGCAGCCCTGGCAAGCACGGTGCCCGCACGTGATCGAGTTCGTGCGCTGCTCGCCGGCCTGCACCGAGCGCTGCTCGGGGTCGAGCAGCCGGTTGCCGACTGCGAAGCTGCCGGTCTGGTAGAAGCGAATCGCGGGCGCGCTCATGCTCGTGGGCTCCTCACACCGGCCCCGCCGCGACCGTGCCGAGATCGCGCAGAATGTTCTCGGCGTGCGGACCCGAAGCGCGCGAGGCGCCGATCCGCTCAAGCTCACGGTTCACAACGTCCCAATCCATGTCCAGGAACGTCAACGCCTCCAGGCGATCGGCTGCCGCATCGCAGAACAGGCTGTACAGCGAGGACTTGGTGATCGGCCGTCCGCCGAGGCCCGCGATCACCGTGTAGCAGTGCAGCTGGATGCCCGCCAGCGACATGCGCACGTTCGCGGAGACGATCCCGCCGACGCCAACGGCGAGGGCCTTCTCGAGCACGAGCACACGCTGTGCTTGGCCGAGCGCCGTCCGCATCGCGTCCAGTGGAAACGGGCGGAAGGATTTGATCCCGACGACACCGATCTTCACGCCCTCCACGCGCAGCTCATCGACCGCGTCCTTGATCGTGCCGAGCACCGAGCCGAGCGCGACGACGACCGTCTCCGCGTCATCGCTGCGGTAGGTCGTGATGAGACCACCCGAGCCCCGTCCGAAGGCGTCCTGGAAGTCGGCCGCGATCTCGGGGATCACCTCAAGCGCCTGCATCTGCTTGGCGTGCGCGAGGTACTTCACCTCCGTGAACGCCTCCGGGCCGACCATCGCGCCGATCGTGACCGGCTCGTCAGGGTCGAGCAGTTGCCTGGGCTCAAACGGCGGCAGGAAGACATCGACCAGCATTTGCGTGGGCATCTCAACCCGCTCGACGGCATGTGTGAGGATGAAGCCGTCCATGCACACCATCACCGGCGTGGAAAGCTCCTCGGCGAGGCGGAACGCCTGGACGTGCAGGTCGACTGCCTCCTGGTTGGTCTCCGCGTAGAGCTGTATCCAGCCCGAGTCGCGCTGGGACATCGAATCCGAGTGGTCGTTCCAGATGTTGATTGGGGCGCCGATCGCGCGGTTGGCGACCGTCATCACGATCGGCAGGCCCAGCCCCGAGGCGTTGTACAGCGCCTCGGTCATATACAAGAGCCCCTGGCTCGCCGTCGCCGTGTAGGAACGCGCCCCGGTCGCTGAGGCGCCGATCGCCACCGACATCGCGGCGAACTCCGACTCCACGTTCACGAACTCGCACGGCGAGAGCTCGCCCGTCTTCACCAGCTGGGAGAGGTTCTCCACGATGTGCGTCTGCGGCGAGATCGGATACGCGCAGATGACCTCCGGCCGGCACAACGCCACCGCCTCCGCGACAGCACGCGAACCCTCAACCTGACGCAGCACCGCTCAGCTCCCTACGCTCCTCGGAGACCCAGGCGTAGGCCGCCATCGCCGCCGCCACATTGCCCTCGCCGACAGCCCCGGCGAAGCGCTCACGGATCGCCTTCACAACGGCGTCCAACGAGACCAGACCGCTGAGCGCCGCGAAACCGCCGAGCAGCGTGGCGTTGGCGACCGGCCGACCAGTGTGTTCTCGCGCCAACTCGCCAGCGGGCACGGTCAAAAGCCGCTCGTGACGGAACCCTGACGCGAACTCGCCCAAGCCGAGCTCGTCAAAGCTCCGTGTGGTGTTGATGAGGATGAACCCGTCGGGGCGCAGGCCGCCGAACACGTCCACCTGGTGCAGCAGCGTCGGGTCGACGACGATCAGCACGTCGGGCGCCATCACAGGCTCCCGCACACGGATCTCACGATCGTCAATCCGGCAGAACGACACCACCGGGGCGCCCATGCGCTCTGAGCCAAAGCTCGGGAACGCCTGCGCGAAGCGCCCCTCATCGAAAGCCGCCAGCGCCAACAGCTCCGCAGCCGTAACGACACCCTGGCCGCCGCGGCCGTGGATACGGACCTGCAACATCACCCGGCCCCAACACGCGCGCCAGGACCGGCGGCCCGCTCAGCGGTGTCGTGCGCGCGTGCGAAGTCGAGCATCACGCGCTGCTCCGCCGCGGCCACCAGCGCTCGCGTTCGGTCGATCACGTCGACGTTGACAGAGATCGCGTCGATCCCCGCCCGCACCAAAAGCTCGGCGTACTCGGGATGCACCGACGGCGCCTGCCCGCAGATTGAGGTGCGCAGCCCCAGCCCGCGGGCGCGCGGGATCAGCTCCCGCAGATACGTCGTGACGGCAGGGTCGCGCTCGTCGAACGTTTCAGCCAGCACCTCGTTGTCACGGTCGGCGCCGAGCAGCAGCTGGGTGAGGTCGTTGGAGCCGATCGAGATGCCCCTCACGCCGAGCGCCGCGTACTCGGAGAGGTTGAACAGCACCGAGGGGACCTCCGCCATCACCCACAGCTCGAAACCGGGCCGGTCAAGCAGCCCCGACTCGGCCATCAGATCGCGGCAGCGGCGCAGCTCGCGGGCGGTGCGCACGAACGGGAGCATCACGTGCAGGTTGCGCTGGCCGGCATCCCACACCCTGCGCACCGCCTCCAGCTCAAGCGCGAAGACATCCGGCTCGCGGGTGTAGCGCAGCGCGCCGCGGTAGCCGATCATCGGGTTGGCCTCCTTGGGCTCAAACCGCTCTCCGCCGCGCAGCCCGACGAACTCGTTGGTGCGAAAGTCGATCGTGCGGTAGGTCACTGGCCGCGGCGCGAACCCGACCGCGAACGCGCTCAAGCCCTCCGCCATCCGAGAGACCAGCTCCTCGCCCCGGCCCTCCTCGAGCAGCGTGCGGGGATGATCGCCCGCCAGCGCCTCCAGCACCATCATCTCCGCCCGCAACAAGCCAACACCGTCGACCGGCAGGTCCTTGACCCGCTGCACCTGCGAGGGCTCAGACAGGTTCACGAGGATCTGCGTCGCCGTCACGACAGCCGCCGAGGATGCACCCAGGCTGATCCTCGTGACCTGCTCGCCGCCGGAGGGCGCCGGCGTGGGCTCGTCGGGTGCCAAGGCGCCCTCCAATATGAGGCCGCGGGTCGCGTCGACGGTCACGATCTCGCCGTCGCGCAGCTTGCTGGTCGCTTCGCCCGTCCCGACGACGCAGGGGATGCCAAGCTCGCGTGAGACGATCGCGGCGTGGCAGGTCATGCCGCCCGAGTCGGTGACGACACCAGCCGCTCGGCGCAGCAGCGGCAGCCAGTCGGGGGAGGTCATGTGGGTGACGAGCACATCCCCGTCGC
>JBAQGH010000112.1:0-25319 GCA_049287685.1 Solirubrobacteraceae bacterium
GCCCCAGGCGCCGCGAGCGCGAGACCGCAGCCGGCGGGACCAGCACCGGCGCCACCAACAATGCGACGAGCCCGGCGAGCGGCGCCAGCCCGACCGCGAGCAGCGCGTCGGTGTGTTTGCCGGCAAAGCTCACGCTCGAGAACATCACCGCCCCTAGGATCGTGAGCGCCAGCAGGTTGAGCAATGTCTGGGAGACCATCGTGCCCAGCACCACCGGCAGCGTCTCGCGCGCGCGCCCGATGCGGCGCGCGACGATCAGCGCACGCGAGGGCTCGCCGAGACGGGCAGGCAGCGTGGCGGACATCAGCACGCCGATGAATGTCCCCTGCAGCGCGTCGCGCCGGCGCGCTGCGCGCCAGGTGGGCGCAGCCTTGAGGATCGCGTGCCAGGCAATGCCGCGCACGAACATCGAGGCGCACATCACGGCCACACCGGCGGCGACCAGCCCGGGGCTGGAGGCAACAAGGCTCGCGGCAACATTCGTGACGCCTATCTTCTGTAGCGCAAGGTAGGCAAGCGCCACACCGGCAAGCGAGGTGGCAAGCAACGCCCCGCGGGAGAGCACGCGCAACGCGCGATGCCTGACCGGTGGAGCCGGCTCGAGGCTCGGCAAGCGGCGTGCGCGCACAGGCGGGCGCAGGTCAGCGGGCGTGAGGCCGTGGCGCACCGCGATGCGCGATAGGCGCGTCGTGGGCCTGCCGACAGCGATCGCCTGCTCGTAGACCTCGACGATCTCCTCCGCGACGTGCGCCCACGAGAAGCGCTCGGCATGCTCGCGCGCGGCAGCGGCCATGCTTGCGCGACGGCCAGGGTCAAGTGCGAGCGCCCGCAACGCCTCCGCAAGCGCCAGCGCATCGCCGGGCGGGACGAGCAGGCTGTCGCGGCCGTCGCGCGCGACATCCCTGTAGCCGGGGATATCCGACGCGACGACCGGCGTGCTTGCGGCAAATGCCTCGGTGAGCACCATGCCGAAGCTCTCCCCACGCAGCGAAGGCGCGCACAGCACCTCAGCACGACGCAACTCTTCGTTCTTTTGCTCCTCTGAGACCTTCCCGAGCGCACGCACGCCGCGATCGTCGAGCAGCATCGGCGCGATCTCGGCGGCGCTTGCCCCGACGAGCGTGAGCGTCGCGGGAATCTGCTCGCGCAAGGCCTCGAACGCGCGCAGCAACACGGGCAGCCCCTTGCGCTCCACGGCTTGACCGATGAACAGGATGCGCAGGGGCCGATGGTTGCCGAAAACGGCCTTCCCCCCGCGCGCGCAGGGGGCATCGGGGTTTTTCGATCCCCCCATCTCCCAGTCTGGCGCAACATCATGCTCCGCGCCGGCCGGCGCGCCACCATACTCCGCACCGGTTGCCGCACTGTCGGTCGCGGCCGCCTCGCCCAGCAGGACGCCGTTGGGCACGATCCGGTAGTGCCCGCCATAGAAGCGCTTAGCGGTCCATGCCGCGGCCTCGGATACGGCGATGCGCGCGTGCAGGCGGTTCATGCGTCGTCTGCCCCCCATCGCGACCGCGCCGATCCCATTTGAGACGGGATTCGTGGAGTACGTGTGGAACGTGCCGACGAGCGGCAGCTCCCCGGAGGACATCAGCGCATCGAAGCCGATCAACGGCACGATCGGCTCGTGGATGTGCGCGACGTCATAGCCACCGCTACGCAGCGCGCCCCGGATGGCGAAGACCGAATGGGGTGTGCCCGTCAAGTTGGAGACCGCGCCGTTGGCGGGGATCCCGATCGTGCGGCCCAGCGATACGAAGTTCTCCGGCGGATCCAGACGCTGTGGGCGTGCCCCGCGATGCAGCCGCCGCGAGAGCGCGTCGTCGGGATCGAGGGGCGCGAGGATGTCGGGCTCGTGCCCCTGTGCGGACAGCTCAACCGACAGCGCCTCGATGTGGCGCGTAACGCCGCCCGGGTAGGTCCATGAGTACGGCGAAACCAGAGCAATCCGCACAGCTGCACTGTATCGGGCGCAGTAGCGACCACACGGTCCGACGCTCAAACCGGCTGCACGCCAGAGCACTGGCCATATACTCGGCATTGCCCACCGATATGGGTTCCTATGCCCGAACGCCACTTCGTCAAGTACACCTTCCTCAAGCTCGACCCAGCGTGGCGGCGCCTAGATGACGAGGCGCGGGCGGAGCACAAGCGCGAGTTCATGGCTGCCTGCGGGGACTTCGCCGACGGTCACTTGCTGCAGTCCTTCTCGCTCGTCGGTACCCGCGGAGACGCGGAGCTACTGCTGATCTCGGAGGCTGAGAACCTGGATCGCATCCACGAGTTTCACGTCGTGCTGGCCCAGAGCGGTCTTATGAAGTGGGCTGAGCAGCCCTATTCGTTCCTGGGGATGCGCAAGAGCTCTGAATATTCCGAAGACGAGCGCGTGCACCCGCGCGGGTTCAGGGGCAAGTACGTGTTCGTGTACCCATTCGTGAAGTCGCGCGAGTGGTATGCGCTGCCGGCCGAGGAGCGTTGGCGGATCATGCAGGGGCACATCACCGTGGGACGCGAATACCCAAGCGTGGACAACCACACGACCTATTCCTACGGCCTTGACGACCAGGAGTTCGTGGTGGCCTTCGATACCGACGACATCGGCACGTTCCTCGACCTCGTCCAGCGTCTGCGCACGACCGAGGCCTCGCGCTTCACGGTGCGCGACACGCCGAGCTTCACGTGCATCGCATGCTCCTTGGAGCGAGCGTTGAACGCGCTCGACGGCGAGCCGATCGCCCTGGAAACCTCGACTTTGTCCGCGAGCTAGGCGAAGATGGCCCGCTCCCAGAAGGCTGCCGTCGAGGAGCTACGCACTGCCGACCCGATCATGGCCGGGCTGATCGACATGTGCGGTGTCATCTCGAGTCCCCCGCGCAAGAAGGCCGACCCTGAGGAGCACTACGGCGCCCTGTTGCACGCGGTGGTCAACCAGCAGCTGTCGGTCAAGGCAGGCGCAGCGATCTATGGCAGGCTGACCGAGCGCTTCGGCGGCAAAACTCCCACACCTGAGGAGCTCCTGGCCGACGACCCCGAAGAGCTGCGTCTCGCCGTTGGCCTGTCGCGCTCGAAGGTGGGCTTCATGCGCTCTTTGGCCGAGCACATCCTCTCCGGAGAACTGGAGCTCGACCAGCTCGACTCCCTATCGGATGAGGAGGTGATGGCGGAGCTGGTGGCCGTCAAGGGCATCGGCGAGTGGACCGCGCACATGTTCCTGATGAGCCACCTGCACCGTCCCGACGTGATGGCCCCCGGGGACCTTGGCATCCGCCGTGCGATCGAACGCGCCTATTCCCTGGAAGAGCCCGACCGCGAGACGATCGAACGCCTCGCGGAGCGCTGGCGCCCGCATCGGACGCTCGCTTGCCGCTACCTGTGGCGCTCCCTGAACAACGAACCGGTAGCCCGTCCTACAGGGCACCCCGGCAAGCAAAGCGTCAGGTCCTCAACGAAATAAATGAGAGGGGCATACCATCGCCCGCTCTCGGGCCGTCAGACCGCAGAGACCTGCTCTTCCTCGGCAACCCTGAACGAGGAGCCACAACCACAGGCCGCGACCACGTTGGGGTTCTCGACCTTGAAACCGGCCCCCTGAAGGCTTTCCTGATAGTCGATGACCGAGCCGCTCACGAACTGCAGGCTCTCGTTGTCGACCAGCAGCTTCAAACCGTGATCCTCGAAGACGATGTCGCTCTCGCGTTGCTCGTCGAAGGCGAGCTGATACTGGAAGCCAGAGCATCCCCCGCCGCGCACGCCGACACGCAAACCCGCGAGCGTCACATCGGCCTGCTGGGCACCGAGGAACTCGCGAACCTTCTCTGCACCCTTGTCAGTGATCGAGATCATCGCTTTCCAAAGTATAGCGGTGCCCTTCTATGTTCTAACCTTGACCGGAATGCCCACCGCCGAGGAGATCAAGCAGCGCATCGAAGCCTCCATTCCTGGGGCAATAGCGGAAGTCGAGGACTACACCGGCGGTGGCGACCACTTCCGCGCGACGGTCGTCTCGCCAGCGTTCGCGGGGCGCAGCCGCATCGAGCAGCACAAGCTTGTGTATGGCGTGTTCGGCGATGAGATCGGCGGTCCGATTCACGCTCTCTCGCTGAAGACGCAAGCACCGCAGGAACCGAGCGCCATCGCCGACGGCGAGCAGCACGCCGCGGCGGCCACATAGGACCACCAAGCCAGGAGTCAGCCATGTCCGACACCGAGTCAAACCCCATCCGTGACGCGATCGCCGAGGCGATCGCCGAGCACGACACGATCCTCTTCATGAAGGGCACCCCCGAGGCGCCGGCGTGCGGCTTCTCCGCGCGCACTGTCGCGATGCTGCAGTCGCTGGAGGCGCCGTTCGCCGCGGTCGACATCCTGCCCGATCCCCGCATCCGCCAAGAGCTCTCGACGATCTCTGGCTGGCCCACCATCCCCCAGCTGTTCGTCGGCGGCGAGCTGGTCGGCGGTTGCGACATCGTCACGGAGATGTACGAGTCCGGCGAGCTTGCCGAGACACTCGGGCTGGACGAGCGCGAGATCGAGCCCGCGGAGCCTGTCGCCAATGTGGTGCAATCCTCTGGTCTCACCCAAATCGAGAACCGGCTCGGATAGCGACTTGAGCTCGGCTGAGGCTCTGAGAGGAGCCTCGAAGCCCGGCCGGCGGTGCGGTAAGGTCCGCCGCGCCGCATGAGTCCCGTCACTGTCGTCACCGACACCACCAACTACCTCCCGCGCGAGCTGGCGGATAAAGAAGGCATCCACCAGGTCAGTCTGTACGTCGGTTGGCAGGACGACCAGCGGCGCGAGATCGAGCTCGACGGCTTTGACGCCTTCTACAAGCGGCTGCGCACCGACCCGGATCTACCGACCACCTCGCAACCCTCGATCGGCGACTTTCTGGCCGTGTGGGAGCCGCTGCTCCAGGCCGGGCAGGACATCGTCTCGATCCATCTCGCCGGCGGCATCTCGGGCACGTGCGAGTCCGCCCGCCAAGCGCAGAGTCTGCTGGTCGAGCGCGGCCTGGGCGAGCGCATCGAGGTGATCGACGGGGAAACCGCCTGCGGCGGCCTCGGCATGGTGCTGCTGGCCGCCGCCGCGGCGGCTCACAAAGGCGCCGAGAAGGATGCCGTCACTGCGCGAGCGCGGGAGGCTCGCGCGGCGCTGAAAATTTGGTTCTGCGTCGACACGCTGGAGTACCTGCGCCGCGGCGGGCGCATCGGCAATGCCCAAGCGTGGATCGGCAGCACGCTCAAGATCAAGCCGATCCTCTCGCTCGAGTACGAGATCGTCCCCGTCGAGCGAGTGCGCACCGCCAAGCGTGCCTTCGAGCGCATGGTGCAGTACGCCGAGGAGCTGCACGACAGTGGCGCCGACCGTTGGGTGGTCCAACACATCCAAGCCACCGAGCAGGCAGAGCGGTTGATGGACCGCTGCCGCGAGATCTTCGGCTCAGAACCGCTCTTTACCTCCGAGGTGGGGCCGGTAATTGGCACCTACACCGGCCCAGGCCTGCTCGGTGTGGGGGCGCTTCCCGCCTCGTTCTTCGCCTGACGGGCTCAGGCGCGGCGACGTTTGCGCCGACGGCGGCGCCCGAGCAGCAACACCCCGACGACAGTCGCGCCGATCGCGATCTCGCGCTGGTGGCGCTCGATTTGCCCGCGCCAGTCGGTGATGCGCGCGACTTCGCCGTGCAGATTGTTAAGCGACACCGCCAGCTCCGCGCGGTTTGACTCGATCGAGTCGCGGATCTCAGCTGCCGAGCGTTGTGCCATCGACTGTCCCCCTTCCAAGATCCGTGTCCGATGCGGGCCCGGCCGCGGGTACCGGCGGCGGGCTTGAGCTGGTGGTCGTCGCGGACGTCGAGACCGGTGTCGCAGGGGCAGCGGGCTGCGAGGACGAGCTCACCGTCTCGCGGATCTTGCGAGCCTCCTCGATCGCCATGTCCGGCGTCGGCGGCGCGCCCGCTTTGACGGCCTTGTATGCAAGCAGGCCGGCGATCGCACCTAGCACCACAAGGATCAGCGCCATCGCGAAGAAGCCCCAGAAGTAGGTGAACTCGTTGCCGATCGGCAGCTCGAAGTAGAGCAGCCAGGCGCACCCGATCAGGACGAAGAAGAGCGCGGTGAAGAAGAACACGCCGGCGACGATCGCCACGACCGCGCCCTTGGCGAGGCGCGTCGTCTTCTCCGTGATCTCTGTCTTTGCGAGCTCGATCTCCTCGCGGATCAAGAGGCTCGCGCGCTCGGTTACCTCAGTTATCGCTACGGCGATGCCCTGTTGTCGCCCGTCCTGGCCAGGGGGCGGGTTGGGAGCGTCGCTCACTCCGGAGGCTCCTCGTCGAACACGCGTCGCCACAGCTGGGCGGCCGCCCGCTGCGTGACGATGCTCGCGAGCGCACCGATGGCGGTCAGCAGACCCGACCACATCACACGCTTCATCAGCTCGTTCTCCATCCGCGGAAGTGTAGCCGCCCGCCGGACGGTCTGGCTGGCAATCGCTCGGCCGGTCTGGCTGGCGGTCGCTGCCTGCATAGACTGGAGGAGGTGCCAGAAGCCCCCGTCCAAGACTTTCCGCTGTTCCCGCTTGGGATCGTCGCGCTGCCGACGGAGAGCGTCCCGCTGCACATCTTCGAGGATCGCTATCGCACGATGATCGAAGAGTGCCTGGAGGACGAGAGCGAGTTTGGGATCGTGTGGCTCTCAGACGACGAGCTGAAGCCGGTAGGCTGCGCCTGTGAGATCGAGAGCGTGCTCGATCGCGAAGACGACGGTCGCTTCACCATCCTGGTACGCGGCACGCGCGTCTTTCGCCTGCTCGAGCGACAGGATGACCTTCCCTATCCGGCGGGAGTGGTCGAGTTCGTGGCCGAGCGCGACGAGGCTCCCGACGAGCAGGCTGCGCGCGAGGCCCACGAGCTCTACGGCGAGCTCGTGGAGCAGGCCACCGACCGCGTGCTCGAGCCGCAAGAGCTTCAGGCGATGAGCGCCTATGCGATGGCTGGCACCGTGGACTTCGGCACCGACGCCAAGCAGGAGCTGTTGGAGCTGCGCTCAGAGAACGCGCGCCTGCGCTTGCTCACGCTGCTGTTTCGCGCCGCGATCAAGCAGATGGAGCTGGTCGAGCGCGCGCAGCTGCGCGCGCTCTCCAACGGCAAGGTGCACTTCTGCTGAGGCTCTTGCGCGTGCCCTGGACGCGACGGGCCACTCAAGCCCCCTGTTGGGGCAGCCCGCAAACGCTCTGGGCGACCGTGAGCACGAAGCCCGCAAGCTTGCGCATCGCCGTGACCTGATGCGCCGAGTTGTCGCTGAAGCGGACGCTACCGTTGGCGTCGCGCAGGTAGTAGCGCAGCACTGAGCCGGGCTCGGCGGGCAGCGACTCGTGCTTGGCCGCAGGTTCTTCGAGGTCTTCTTGGATCGTGCGCGCTTCGATTATCCGCGGGTCGCTCAGATGGCGTGCTGGCCCGTTGTCGCAGTGCACTACGCCTTCTTCGTTGACGAGCATCGTCAGCTTGGCTCCAGATGCGCTCCCACTGCGTTGCACGATGAACAGGTCGGGCGAGAGCACGCCGCCACAGCCGCCAACCAGCAGCGCTCCACACAGGAAAAGACCTGCCAGCAGCACATGCCCCCCGCGCGCGCGGGTGGCATGCCGATCTGGAGAGCCCCCAACCCACCGGCGCACACCCGACCACAGCCCAAGCCAAACCACCGCGTGTCCCCGCGCGGGGACAGGCGCGCGGGGGGAGTCTCTTTTCGGAGAGATCACGCCACCACCGCCACGCCGCCTCGGCGCGGATCGCCTGCTCCGATCAGCTCCGAGCCTTGGCGCTGCACAGCCTGGACGCCGCCGAAGAACAGGTTGAGGTCGTGAAAGCGCACCACCTCGCGCGGGCGACCGACCGCGCCGTCCAACCCGGCATTCAGCTCGACAGCGGGCTCGATCCCTGGCTCGTGGTAGACGATTCCCTCCTCGAAGTGAGCGCGCGGCGCGCTCACCGCCTCGGGTGCGCGCAGACCCAGATCGACAACCCCCACGATCGTCTGCAGCAGCGCCGAGCGGATCCGGTTGGAGCCGGCACTACCGAGCACCAGCTCGACCTCTCCCTCGCGCATCACAATCGTCGGCGCCATCATGCTCGGCATGCGTCGCCCTGCCGGATGGCTGTGGAAGCCGAGCGGGCTGAGGTCCTCCTCGCCCATCACGTTGTTCAAGTGGATGCCGGTTCCCGGGACCACCACGCCCGATCCCTCGCCATTGGTGCACGTCACCGAGCAGGCACGCCCCGACGAGTCCAGTACAGAGATGTGGGTCGTGGACCCGAGTCGTGACGAGAGGAAGCACGCCCCAAAATCCTCATCTGAAAGACCCTGGACGAACTCAGCCGTACGCTCACCCTGGGCCGCTTCCATCGCGCCGATCACAGCCTCGAGCGCGGGCGGCGATGGCTGCGCGTCGAGCAGGCCCAGCGAATATGCCAACAGCGTGCCGCCGGCCGAAGGTGGTGGGTTGGTCAGCACCTCGCGGTCGCGATAGCGCATCGGCAATGGTTCGCGCTCGATCGCTCGGTAACCGCCGAGCTCCTCCCCTGTGAGCGAGCCGCCGCGCTCGCCTAGCCACGCGCACACTGCGTCGGCAATATCTCCGCCGTAGAAAGGCTCGGCGCCCTCCTGCCCGAGCCTGAGCAGTGCGTCGCCGAGCTCGGGGTTGCGCAGCAACTCACCCTCTCCGAGCACCGCGCCATGCGGTGCCCAAAGCTCGGCGCACTCTGGAGTCGAGCAGAGCAAGTCGCCGAGGATCTTTGCGATGTAGGCCTGGCCCTTGTTGAGCACCACTCCCTCGCGCGCGAGCGTCGCCGCCGGTGCCGCCAGCTCGGCCAGCTCGATCGTGCCCCAGCGCTCGATCGCCTCGCAGGCGCCAGCCGGCGCTCCGTATATTCCACACGAGGCCGCGCCGATGTAGAACACCTGGACGGCGTCGCCAAAGGAGACGTCCACCGCCTCCAACTCGGCCGCGCTGCCGTCCGTGGCCCGCTGTGGCGCCTGCACGAAGAAGTCCAGCAGAGCCGGTTGCCGACCGCCACCGGCCACCATCATGTATCCCCCAGCGCCGAGACCGGTCAGCAGCGGCTCGGCGGCAAACGAGGTGAGCATCGCCGCCACCGCCGCGTCGACCGCGTTGCCACCTTCGCGCAGCACCCGCGCTCCCGCCTCCGCGGTCAGCGGATGGCCCGCCGCCACAACCCCCTTTTCGGCCTCGCTCATAAGTGAGCGATAGCACAGCACCCCTGTCGGCGGTGCGCTCGCACGATCTGCACGAGGCCCCTTCTGAGTGCCGTCAACCGAGCAGACCTGGATTGAGATGCCCACCCACCCCGCGGCCGAGGACGCAGGTATGCGAAGCGTTGACGGTGCTCAGAAGCTCAGAAGTTTGGGATGAACTCCGGCACGTCCATATCGCTGACGGAGAGACCGCCGCGACGCGACTGCCTGTCGCCGCGCGAAGAGCGAGCATCGCGGGCCGACACCCCATGGCGGGGCGCAGGCGGGCCCGTGCGCTTTATGCGTGGCTCGCCGTCGGGCTCGCGCATCTGCGGGCGCGAGCTCTTGACGCCGTAGCCAGTGGCAACAACGGTCACCCAAACCTGATCGTCGAGCTTCTCGTCAACCATCGCCCCGAAGATGATGTTCGCGTCTGGATGTGCCGCCTCGGAGACCGCCTTAGCTGCCTCGTTGACCTCCCACAGCGACAGGTCGCGACCCCCCGTGATCGACAGGAGGATCGAGCGTGCGCCCTCCATCGATGTCTCGAGCAGCGGCGAGGCGACTGCCTGGGCCGCCGCCTCGGAGGCGCGGTTCTCGCCGAAGCCCATGCCGATTCCCAGCAAGGCGTTGCCGGCGTCGGACATGATCGTGCGCACGTCAGCGAAGTCGAGATTGATGAGGCCGGGCAGCGTGACCAGGTCGGAGATGCCCTGGACGCCCTGGCGCAGCACGTCGTCGGCGACGCGGAAAGCCTCGACCATCGCCGTCTGCTTGTCGAGCACGGTCAACAAGCGGTTGTTCGGCACCACGATCAGCGTGTCGACCTCCTCGGCCAGCGCCTCCACGCCATGGTCGGCCTGCTCCGCACGACGCGAGCCCTCAAAGCCGAAAGGCTTTGTGACGATCGCGACGGTGAGCGCACCGACTTCGCGTGAGATACGGGCCACGATCGGCGCGGCGCCCGTGCCCGTGCCCCCGCCGGCGCCCGCCGTGATGAAGATCATGTCCGAGCCCTTCAGCAGGGCCTTGACGCGGTCGTAGTCGTCCATAGCCGCCTGCCTGCCGACGTTCGCGTCCGAGCCCGAGCCGAGGCCACGAGTCAGCTCGGCACCGATATGCAAGGTGATGTCGGCGGTGGACTGCTGCAAGGACTGCAGGTCTGTGTTGATCGCAAGGAACTCGACGCCCTCCACCTCGGCCTCGACCATGCGGTTGACCGCGTTCGTGCCCGCACCGCCAACGCCCACCACGCGGATCACCGGTTGGGTCACCGGGATCGCGGAGCCAAACGGACGCGACTCCTCGCGCACGTGTACGTCTTGCGCATGTGCGTCGCGGGGAGCTACGCGCTCAGGGGCGCTCACAACTGGGCGCTCCATCAGGTTCTCGGGGATCTCCGAGGAGAACGCGTGGCGCAGGCGCTCCTGCGGGCTGGGGATGCGTGTGGTCTCCTGGTCCTGCTCGATGCTGGGGCGCAGCGACGGGTGCGGTACGCCGCTCTCGCGCGGGTGCTCTACCTGTGCGTGTGCGGATGGCCGGCTTGCGGCAGACATGGACTCGACGGAGGCGGCCGCCTCGGTCACCGGCTCGACAGCGCCCGCAGGCGCCTGCCCCCCGCCATGGGGGGCGGTGGCCTCAGACGCCGGCTGCTCGGCGGACTCGTCCTTCTCCAGCTCCTCGGTCTTGCGGAACAGGGCCGCGAGCGGCCCTTCGCGCATCGACGCTCGCTTAGGGTTTGCCATGAGCCAAGACCTCCTGTGCCAGCTGGCGGTAGGACTGCGCAGCGACACCATCCGGCTCGTACTTGAGGACAGACATCCCCTTCACAGGGGCCTCGGCGAAGCGCACCGTCTTGCGGATGCGCGAAGCGAATACGCGGTCGCCGAAGTTCTCCTCGAGGATCTCGATCGCCTCCTTGGCGTGGATCGTGCGCGAATCGACCAACGTCGGGAGGATACCCTCGATATCGACGTCTGGATTGAGGTTCTCACGAATCATCGCCAGGGTGTTCTGCAGCTGGATGAGCCCACGCATGGACAGATACTCACACTGCACGGGCACAATAACCTTGTTGGCGGCGGTAAGGGCGTTAATGGTCAGCAGCCCGAGGCTCGGCGGCGTGTCGATGCAGATGAAGTCGTAGTCCTCCATGATCGGCTCGAACGCCTTCTGCAGCGAACGCTCGCGACCGATCATCGTGGACATCGCGATCTCCGCGCCGGCCAAGTCGATCGACGCGCAGGCGACGTCGATCTCGCGCTTGCGAATCACCTCTCTGATCGTGGCACGCTGGGTGAGCACGTCATACATCGACAGCTCGAGCGTGTCGGGGTCGATGCCCTGGGACATCGTGAGGTTGCCCTGGGGGTCCATGTCGACGCACAGCACACGATGACCCTCCTCCGCGAACGCGGCGGCAAGGTTGAGTGTCGTCGTTGTCTTTGCCACCCCGCCCTTTTGATTGGCGAACGCGATGACCTTGGCCCGTGCAGTCACGGCAGGCTCCGATGGTCGAATTTGGAAAGCCGTCGGGTTGGGTATTCGCACGGCGTTCCGCGATTCCTGCACTGCTGATGGGGATTGCTGCGTGCCTGCCGGTGCTCGCTGGCACAACGCACGTCCGCTCGCCCCTTGAGACACCAGGGCGGCGTGCTCGTCGATGTTCACGAGCGTGCGGCGTGTTCGTTCGGCCATGGACCAGTGCGTGCCCCTACGATCCCCCCGGTGACGCCACGTCGCATTCCATTGGAGAAGCGCCTTGATGGGAAGCAGGTGTGCGTCTGCGTGGGCGCCGGCGGGGTCGGCAAGACCACTGTCTCGGCAGCTCTGGGGCTCGGGCTGGCGGTACGCGGCAAGAAGGTGGTGGTCGTGAGCATCGACCCTGCCAAGCGTCTGGCTGGAGCGCTGGGCTTGCGGGAGCTTCCGGGCGAGCCGCACCGGATCGAGCCGCACACGCTCGCCGAGCACGGGGTCGAGGCACGCGGCGAGCTGTGGGCGATGATGCTCGACTCCAAGCGCACGTTCGACGATTTGATCGCGCGCTTGGCACCAGACGAGCGCACGCGCGATGAAGTCCTCTCCAACCGCATCTACCGCGAGCTCTCTTCGGCCGTTGCCGGCTCACAGGAGTTCACGGCTGTCGCGAAGCTGTTCGAGCTGCACCGCAGCGGCGAGTGGGATGCGATCGTGCTCGACACTCCGCCCTCGCGCGATGCGCTCGACTTTCTGGATGCGCCCGACCGGCTCACCCACTTCCTGGAGGGGCGCGCGCTGAAGGTGCTGCTCTCCCCCGGCGGCGTCACGCGTGGACTGCTCGGGCGCGGCGCCGGCTTGATGTTCTCGGTGTTTGCCCGCGTGACGGGCGTCAACCTGCTCGGCGAGCTGTCTGGATTCTTCGGCTCGCTGGCCTCGCTCACCGACGGCTTCCGCGAGCGCGCGCGCGGCGTCGAGCAGCTGTTGCGAGATCCGGCTACAGGCTTTCTGATCGTCACCTCGCCCGAGCACGAGCCAGCGCGGGAGGCCGTCTTCCTGCATGCCCAGCTTGTGAACGAGCAGATGGCGTTCAGCGGCTTGATCGTCAACCGCGTCCACGACCGCGGTCTTGACGGGCAGACCCCAGAGCAGGTAACGCAGCTGTTCTCAAGCGAGCTTGGGGCTTCGCTTGCCGCGCGTGTAGCCGGGAACCTGGCCGACTTCGATGTGCTTGCCACTCGCGATCGTGCAAGCGTCGCTGAGCTTTCGCGGGAGCTCGAGGAACCCGACCCGCTGCTCGTGGCTCACCTAGACGGCGACGTGCAGGACCTCGGCGGCTTGGCCCTGATCGCCGAGCGCCTGTTCTCCTGAGGATCCGACGATGCGTCCCGCGCGCGGCTCGCTCGCGCTCGCCGCCGCAGCAGATGTCTGCTGCTCTCCCAGTTCCTCGTCTTCCTCATTTCCCTTGAGCAACAGCTCGTCAGCAAGCGAGCTGAGATCGCCCGGCAGGTGTCCGCACACGACGTCGCGCAACAGCGCGCGCAAGTGATCTGAGAGCTCGCGCACAAGATTGATCGCGCTCATGCGCTCCTCTGCAATGCCGGCGATTGCTTGGCGCTCGAGTGCGATTGCCTTCAAGGTCCGCTCGGCAAGCACGGTGCGGTGCTCGGGCGTCGCGCACAATGCCGCCAGTCGCGCGGCGAGCAAGCCGTCTGGCAAACCGGCGGGCTCCAGCTCGGACGGCGCGCCCAGCAATGCGCGCAGGGCAAGCAAGTGGTCGCTGATTGCCTCGTACTCCGAGGCCCGCTCGCAGCCCAACTCGAAGCGTCGCAGCGCCCACGCCACCTCGTTTGCGTGCGGGGCACGGCGCGAGACCAGGTTGCAGAAGGCCCGCAGCTCGTCCTCCTGCTCGGCGCTCACCATGAGCATGCCGTGCGGTCGCCCGCCCGTGCCGAGTGCAAGCGTCGCCCACGGCGCCGAGCCGGTTCGTGCCCAGGCGAGCGCGCCCAGCGCGATGCGCCCGTCGCCGAACAGGCGCAGCGCACGCAACAGCTCGCGCAGCACATCCTTGCCCTGGGCGATTGCTCCGCGCGGATCGGTTGCCTGCGCACTGAAGACGACGAGCAGATGGTCGTCGTCGCCGCGGGATCCGGTCTGTGCTTGCTCGGGAGCGCCCTGGAGGGCATCTGGATGGGCGATCAAGAGCCCGCGCGCCAGCGCCAGCTCCGGCGAGGCGATCGTCAAGCCGTGCAGTGTGGCCACGAGCGTGACCTCGCCTGCGACCGCGAAAGTGGAGTCCTCCAGGCGCTCGAGAGCACGCTCGACGCGCTGCTCGTATTGACCGATCTTCGAGCGGTCGAAGTCGGTCTGCTGATCGAAGACCTCTCTCAGCAGCTCAAGCAATGCGGCGTCCGCGCGGCTACGGGCCGGCCGACCACGGCCACGGCTTGGCTCGATGCCACTTGCGATCAGGTAACGGTCGAGCGCCTCGAACTCATCGAGCAATGCCGCGGCCTGGGCATAAGCGTCGAGGCGTCGCAGCTCAGAGAAGCGCTCGGCGATAAACGCGTCAGTGAGCGGGCGGTAGCAGTACAGAGATGCGGCGCCACGACCGCGCCCGGACTGTGAGTCAAGCTCGAATGGCACCTCCTGACCAGCGGCGACGTCCACATGCAGGCGCTCAGCAGCCTGAGCTATGAACTCGGCGAGTGCAGCTTGCAATTGGAGAGAGCGCACGATTGGCTCACTTCGCCGCGCGCGTCAGGGCTCCTGCCGGCGCAGGGACTGTTGCGAGTACTACGCGACCGCGGCGACCAGCGGCGAGGCGACCGCCTCTTCGCAGCCGAGACCGAGCCAACGCTCACCATAGGAGCGCATGTCCTCGATGATCGGCAGCAGCGCCAAGCCCTTTTCGGTGAGCGCGTACTCCACGCGCGGCGGGACCTCGGGAAAAGTGTGGCGCTCGACGATGCCCTCCTCCTCGAGTGCGCGTAGACGCAGCGAGAGCGTGCGCGGGCTGATGCCCGCAAGCGAGCGCTCCAACTCACAGAAGCGCGTACGTCCCTCGGCCAAGTCGCGAACTAGCAGCAGCGTCCACTTACCGCATACCACCTCGGCGGTGCGACATACCGGACAGGTCTCGTCAGCGGCCATTTCAACCGTTACTTTACCAAGTGAAGTAAAGGAGGCTTGGTCCGCGCCGCCGGCTCAGCCAACTGCAGCGGGCGCACTAGGCGCCGGCGCAACAGGCTGCGGCGGTATGTGTGGAGCGGGAGCCTCGGCGCCGTCGCGCCGTGCCTGAGCCTGGGCGACATCCTCCATCGTGGTGCCCACGCGACCGTCGGCCTGCAAGAGCAGCTTGAAGTCGTGTGGGCTACTCGCGACCTTCAGAGCCTCCTCGGTCGTGACGCGACCAGCCTTGACGTGGTGGAAGAGCGCTTGGTCGAAGGTCTGCATGCCGTAGTAGGCGCCGGCAGAGATCGCCTCGCCCAGCTGGCCAGTTTGGTTTGGGTCGACGATCATGTCGCGCACGCGACCGGTCATGCGCAGGATCTCGCAGACCGCCACGCGACCGCCCGTGGCACCCGAGACGAGCCGCTGAGAGATGACGCCACGAATCGTGCCGGCAATCATCGAGCGTGCCTGGTTGTGCTGGTGGGGCGGGAAGAAATCGAGCAAACGGTTGATCGACTCGGGGGCGTCCACGGTGTGGACGGTCGAGAGCACGAGGTGGCCGGTCTCTGCCGCTGAGAGCGCGGTACGTACCGTCTCCTCGTCGCGCATCTCGCCCACCAGGATCACGTCAGGGTCCTGGCGCAGCACGCGGCGCAGAGCGCGCTCGAAGGACTTCGTGTCCATACCGACTTCGCGCTGATTGATGACCGAGCGCTTGTCGCTGTGCACGAACTCGATCGGATCCTCGATTGTGACGATGTGCTTGCTCATGGTTACGTTGATGTGGTCGATCATCGCCGCGAGCGTCGTCGACTTGCCCGAGCCAGTGGTGCCGGTCAGCAGAATGATTCCGCGCTCTTCCTCGGCCAGGTCGCGTACGACGGAAGGCAGGGCAAGCTCGTCGATGCTTGAGATCTTGGCCGGAATGGCACGGCAGGCCAGCGAGGTGAGCCCGCGCTGGCGGAAGGCATTGACGCGGAAGCGCGCGACACCGGCGATTTCAAAGGAGAAGTCCACCTCGTGCTCGTCGGTGAATTCCTTCAGCTTGACCTGGTCGGTGAGCAGCTCGTGCAGAGCGTGTTCAGTGTCATCGGCGCTGAGCGGCTGTGCACCTGGATCCGGTCCCAGCGTTCCCTGCACGCGATATAGCGGTGGCGAATCGACCTTCAGGTGCAGGTCGGAGCCCTTGCTGGCCACGAGCTTGCGCAGCGCTGCATGCACGTCGAACATGCACACTGCATCGGCTGACGTCCGCTGGAGCTTGAGCGCTTCAGGCGACGTCGCGGAGCTTTTGGGCCTCCGCGAGCGACTGCAGCTTCTTCAGCGACTGGTTCTCGATCTGGCGGATGCGCTCGCGCGTGACATTGAACGTGCGCCCAACCTCGTCCAGCGTGCGCGGATGCTCGCCGCCAAGCCCGTAGCGCAACTCCAACACGCGACGCTCGCGGTAGGAGAGGTTCTCCAAGGCCTCGCGCAGCGCCTCCTTGGTGAGGATCTCCGCGGCCCGCTCATACGGGGACTCGGCGCGCTCGTCGGCGATGAATTGGCCGAACTCGGACTCCTCCTCGTCGCCGACCGGCTTCTCCAGCGACACCGGCGCCTGAGCGGAGCGCTTGATCGAGTCGACCTCCTCGGGATCGATCCCGGTGACCTCCGCGATCTCTGCCGCGGTGGGCTCGCGGCCCAGCTCGGTGACGAGCTTGCGCTCGGCGCGACCGATCTTGTTGAGCTTCTCGACGACGTGCACGGGGATGCGGATCGTGCGCGCCTTGTCGGCCAGAGCGCGAGCGATCGCTTGGCGAATCCACCATGTGGCATACGTGGAGAACTTGAAGCCCTTGCGGTAGTCGAACTTCTCCGCGGCGCGCACCAAGCCGAGCGTGCCCTCCTGGATCAGGTCGAGGAAGGGCAGGCCCTGGTTGCGGTAGTTCTTGGCGATCGAGACGACCAGGCGGAGGTTTGACTCGACCATCTTCTGCTTGGCGTCGAGGTCGCCGCGCTCGATGCGCTTGGCGAGATCGACCTCCTCCTGGGCGGTGAGCAGGCGCACCTTGCCGATGTCCTTGAGGAACAGCTGCAAGCTGTCGGTGGTCATGTCCGGCTTGAGATCGAGCGCGGTCTTGGCCTTGCGCCTACCTCGCTTGTCGGGTGCGCGTTCTACCTGAGAGCCGGCCGCCGTAGCGGGATCGATGTCCTCGACGAGCTCGATCTCTGATTTCTCGAGGTAGCCGTGCAGCTCCTCGACGTCGGACTCGTCCAGATCGAGATCGGAGGTCGCCGTGGAGATCTCGGCGAACGTGAGCACTCCAACTTGCTGGCCCTTGGTCAACAGGTTCTTGACCTCTTCTAGCTCTTGCAGTTCCACCACTGACATGCTTTTCCCGTTTCCGTCGTAAGGCGCCCCGAGGGCGCAGGACCCGCCGACGGGACCCCCTCGGAGTGCTGTTAGAGGACTACCTTAGCCGGGCTTGTGGCCGAAACCCGCCCGACAGTACAACTCAGATGTACGCGTCTATCGTAACGGCTTAACGTGCCGAGGCAGCCGAAAATCGCTCGTAGCCGCACGCAGCTCTTAGGTGCGCGATGATTCCAGGACGATGAGCCCCAGCGAAAGCCGCAACGGACGCGAAGCCGACTCGATCCCCGAAGGCGGCATCCTTGCGTCGCTACCACGGTCCCGACCCCAACGTGCGAGTGCACGTCGAGCTGCCGCCCGGACGAATACAGCGGCCAAGAGGGGCACCACAGCAACCAAGACGACCCCGGGCACAAAGGCAAAGAGCGCCCGGGCGGCTACGACCAAGAAGCACATTGCGAGAGAGAGTCCTGCCGTGGCCGAACCGGTGGCAGCCAAGAAGCCGACGGCCAGGAAGCCCGTCGCCGCTAAGAAGGCCGCATCGTCCAAGAGGCGTATGGCAAAGCCGATCACCAAGCCGGTCGCGCCGCCTGCTCCCAAGCAGGGCTATGAGCCCGAGGAGGAGCTCGAGCTCGGCAAGAGCGTCAATCCACCGAGCGGGGCCGAGCTTGTGGAGTCGGTGGCGGACATCATTGGCGAGCTCGCCAACTCGGGACTAACCGCCGGCGGTCGTCTTCTCAAGGATGCCTTTTCGCTGCTGCGCCGTCCCTGAGCTTCTGTATACTCGCGCCGACGCCGAGTTCTCGTGACCCAGGTCGCGAGGAACGGGGGACCCAATGTGGTCCGTGTACATCCCATGTAGGGAGCAGACGGTCCACGGGGGCGAATCGGCCTGATTCAGGCCGTAGCGCAGAAGTAGAGCGCGAGCCCGTCAGCTCACCCCGTAGGCGACGCGCAGAACATCGATATGAACCGCACGCTTGCGAAAACAACGCTGCTCGTCCTTGCCGTCGCGCTTCTTTGCGGGGCGGCCGTCAGCCCTGGGGCCCTAGCCGCCACAGGAGGCGCCAGCGCTCCTGGCACGACAACTGCAGGCACACCCGTCACGCCCAGCACGAAGGCTCAGATCGCCACCTGGTTCGGGCCTGGCTTCTATGGCCAGAAGACCGCGTGCGGACAGACGATGAGTCCAGTGATCGTAGGAGTGGCATCGAGGACGCTGCCGTGCGGAACGCTTGTGCTAGTCAACTACAAAGGTCACCGCCTGACCGTGCCCGTGATCGATCGCGGCCCATATGGGAACGGCGCAACATGGGATCTGACCTGGGGCGCCGCCAGCGCACTGACAATCACAGAGACGGTGCGGATCAAGACAAAGCTGGTGGGTCAGGCGCCCAACACCCCCTTGTTGGGCGTACCCGCCGAAGTGCAGCCGACGCCCGAAGAGGCGGCCAGCGGCGGCACCGCCGCCGCCTGAGCGAGTTCAGCGGCACTACGCACTACCCCGGGCCTGGCAGGCTGACCGCGCGTCGGCATGCGCTCAGCTGGCAGTAGGCGGATCGGTGTGGGCGATCGAGCGCCCTGTGGCCCGCGCGGAGTAAACGCCAAGATCGGCGCGCGCGGCCAAAGCGGGCGCCTCGGTGCCGTCGTCGGGACAGACGGCTATGCCGATCGCGACCTCCATCGGGACGTTGCGATGCGTGGCGGAGGTGCGCACCAGCCGCGCCAAGCGCTCCGCGAGCATCTGCGCGCCGGTGCCATTCGTCTCAGGGGCGACCAGCCAATAGCGACCGAGCGTCTCGCGAGAGAGCCGATCTGTGGCACGCATACCACGACCCAGCGCATTCTCGACTTGGGCCACGAGACCGTGCAGATCGTGCGGGGTCTCCGAGCGCTCCAGACGCGCGACGTCGACGATCTCGACTAGCAGGACCGCGAACGGCAGACCGTCCTCGGCATGGCGAGCAAGCAGGCGACCGACTGAAGAGACCCAAGCGGAAGGTCCCTCTTCGCGACGGACGTCTCTGATCTCGATCTCCGGCTGAATCGGCTCCACCGACGCCAGCGGCTGCTGCGCAGCTGTCTGCTCCTGCTCGTCGACGAGCTTCGTGAACGTGTACTCGCCGACGCTTGTAGGAAGTGACTGCAGCACCACGGGTGGCGGGGCCTCTGGCCGCGACGGGGCTGGCGGTTTGCGACGCTCGACTGGAGGTTCGCCAGAGCCGGCACCGCCTGGTGGCGAGCTGACAGGCGGCGTGCCGGCGGGCGCCGAGCCCTCTGTCGCGGTCCTGGCGCCGACCGCTCCCCTGGAACCGAAGGCCTCAGGCTCATCGCGGGTCCGCTCCCCTGCGGAATCGAGCTCTAGGCCCGGGGCGTTTGAGCCGGCGGCACTCGACCCAGCGGGCGCGGCAGCCAGCAGGGCGACCGTGGAGGACACCTCTACGAGCCGCTCGGAGAGCTCCCTGACGCGCTCAGCGTGGGGTCCACCGTGTAGCTCCTCTTGCAGCGTCTCCCACAGAACATCGCTGAGCTGCTGAGCGGCGCGTGCGGCGCGTACCAAGCGCTCGGCAGCGGCCGAGGAGGGAATCGATTGGTCGGGCTGGTCTCTCACAGGAGGTTGATATCAGCAGGCAAGGACAAGACGCGCGCCGCTCGGCAGCTCGCCGGCCGCTCTCGCCGGCCACGTCGCACTTCAGATCAACGGTCGAGGAGGCGCACTTCATCCGCGGATAGCCTTTGCGGCGTGAGGCGCATGCCGAAGCTTGCCCAGGTCTCAGAGCTCGTCGACCACACGACCGAAGACCGGGCGAGCGGTGCGATGCGTTCGGTGCAGGCCGCCCACGTGACGCTCGGGCAAGGAGAGCTCGAGAAACTGTGGACACCGGGACATCTGGAGCGACTGGCACGCACCTACTGGCGCTTCATCACGCATGTGACGCTGGGACTTGTGCGGATCGTCTACAGCGAGTCCGAGCGCTCGGTGGTGCTGTTGGAGCGTCACCTGAAGCTGCTGACCTTCGATGCGCCCGAATACGAGATGGACGCCGAGCGCGGGGTGGTGCGCTGGCGAATCAAGCGTGGGCTGCTCGTGGCGCGCAGCGGACACGGCGGCCTCGGTCATCTGCAAATCGACGTGCGCCGATTGCCGGCTCAGGCGGACGGCTGCGCGCGCTTGCGCGTCGAGGTGGAAGTCGCCAACTTCCACCCGGCGATCGCGACGAGACTCGGTAAGCGTGTCTACAACGCCACGCAAGCGAGGATCCACGTGTTCGTGACCAACGGCTTCCTGCGCTCGCTTGCGCGCCTCGACTTGGCGGAGTCGCGAGTCGGACAGTTTGCGCAGGCAGATGAGCCCTAACCGAAGCGCCCGTTTCCGGCCAGTGCGCGCAACTTTTCGCGGTCGTGCGTCGCTCGCACCCGGCGCACCGTACCCGAGCGCGAGCGCGTGACAAGCGATTCGGTGGTGGCCCCGCCGGCGGAGGGATAGCGGACCCCCTGCAAAACATCCCCGTCGGTGATGCCCGTCGCCGAGAAGAAGACATCGTCGCCGGCTACGAGGTCGTCGCGATCCAGCACGCGCTCCAAGTCATAGCCAGCCTCCAGCGCAACCGTGCGCTCCTGCTCGTCGCGTGGCCACAGCCGTCCGAGCAGCTGCCCGCCGAGGCACTTGATGGCGGCGGCGGAGATGACGCCCTCGGGCGTGCCGCCGATGCCCCATAGAAGATCGACCGGGGAGCGCTCGGTGACGGCCAACAGCGAAGCTGAAACGTCGCCGTGAGGAATCAGGCGCACACGCGCGCCGGCCTCGCGAATCTCGCGGATGGCGGCCTCGTGCCGAGGCCGGTCGAGCACGACGACGATCACCTCCCCGACGGGACGGCCCTTGCGCTCGGCGATCAGCTTGACCGTCTCCGACAGTGGGCGATCGATGTCGAGCAGATCGGCGATCTCGGGGCGACCGGCCATCTTTTCCATATAGACGCATGGGCCTGGGTCGAACATGGTGCCCTTGCTGGACAGCGCGATTACTGCCAGGGCGCTCGGCATGCCGTGGGCGGCAAGCGTGGTGCCCTCCAGCGGATCGACGGCAATGTCCACCTCCGGCGGGGAGCCGTCGCCGATGCGCTCGCCGTTATAGAGCATCGGCGCCTCGTCCTTCTCGCCCTCGCCGATCACAACGGTGCCGTCCATCGCGACCGAGTGCAGGGCATAGCGCATGCCGTCTACTGCCGCCTGGTCGGCGGCCTCCTTGTCGCCCATGCCCACGAGCGGAGCGGCCGCAAGCGCCGCGAACTCGGTGACGCGCACCAGCTCGAGCGCAAGGTTGCGGTCCGGGCGCGTTGACGTGTCGTCGCTCATCGAAACGGAAACCTACACGAGCGAACCAACCCACCCACGACTTGGGGCGTGTACGCCCCTGTTACAGCTAGGATGCCGGGGATGAGCGAGATCGGGTTCGTCGGCTTGGGCAAGATGGGCGGGAACATGGTTCACCGCGTCCGGCGCGACTCCGAGCACGAGGTGGTCGCGTTCGACTTCGACAAGAAGGCCGTAGCCCAGGCGCAGAAGAACGGTGCGCGCGGCGCAAG
Organism: Solirubrobacteraceae bacterium; assembly: GCA_049287685.1. Classification (GTDB taxonomy): domain Bacteria; phylum Actinomycetota; class Thermoleophilia; order Solirubrobacterales; family Solirubrobacteraceae; genus Palsa-744. The sequence continues at coordinate 21,846 of JBAQGH010000112.1, forward strand.
CTCGCTGGCGGACCTCGTCAAAAAGCTCGAGGCGCCGAGGATCGTGTGGATCATGGTGCCGGCCGGCGATCCGACGCAGCAGACGGTCGACAAGCTGGCGAAGCTGCTCGACAAGGGCGACACGATCGTCGACGGCGGCAACTCCAAGTGGACGGACGACAAGCGCCGCGCAAAGGTTTTGACAAAGCTCGGCATCCGCTATGTGGACGTGGGCGTCTCCGGCGGCGTGTGGGGAATCGACGTTGGCTACTGCATGATGGTCGGCGGTCCGCCGACAGCGGTCAAAGGGCTGGCGCCGATCCTCGACGTACTGGCGCCGCCAACCAGCGCGGACAGCGTGGCGGCGATCGGCAAGCGCGGCTGGATGCACTTCGGTTCCTCCGGTGCCGGGCACTACGTGAAGATGGTGCACAACGGCGTTGAGTACGGGCTGATGCAGGCTTATGCCGAGGGCTTCGACGTGTTCGACAAGTCCGAGTACGAGCTCGACAACGCCAAGATCGCGCACCTGTGGAACCAGGGCTCAGTGGTGCGCTCGTGGCTTTGCGAACTTGCCGCGCGGGCGTTCGAAGCCGACGGCAACGAGTTGCAGGCGATCGAGGGGTTCACCGAGGACTCGGGCGAGGGACGCTGGACGATCGAGGACGCCACCGCCAAAGACGTGCCGACGCCGGTGATCACCGCATCGCTGTACGAGCGCTTCTCCTCACGCGGGAACGGCGACTTCGCTCACAGGGTGCTGGCGGCGCTGCGCAACCAGTTCGGCGGTCACGCTGTCAAGCAGGCGCCGAAGCGGTGACGGCTGTCGCCGTCGAGCCAGCGGTCAGTCAAGGAATATCTTGCGGTCAGGTGCACTCGTCTGGCGGCGCAAAACACTACCCCGCGATGCTCGATGTGCAACCGGCACACCTGCGCTCGCGTGCGGCGTTTTGCATCCACCAGTCGAGCACCCCGATCCCACAACCTATTCCTTGACTGACCTAGAGAACCCGCTCACGGCAGGATTGGAGCGTCTGCCGGTCTCTCCCACGACACTCGTGATCTTCGGCGCCACGGGCGACTTGGCACGGCGCAAGTTGCTGCCGGCGCTGTACAACCTCGCTCACGACGGTGCGCTGCCCGAGCGCTTTCACCTCGTCGGCGTATCGCGCCGAGAGAAGGAGAACGCCGATTACCGAGAGGAGTGCGAGCAGGCGATCCGTCAGTTCTCGCGCCGCACGCCCGACCCAGAGGTGCTCAAGCGTTTGTTGGAGCACGTGAAGTACGTGCCTGGGACCTTCGACGACGAGCGGGTGTACTCGAAGCTGGAGAAGGTGCTCGACCGCTTCGAGGAGCGCGACGGCGAGCTGTTGAACAGGGCGTTCTACCTATCGACGGCGCCCTCCTTCTTTCCCGTGATCGTGGAGGCGCTGGGCAAGCAGGGGCTTGACCGCCACGAGCAGACCGACGTGCGCGTAATCATCGAGAAGCCGTTTGGCACCTCGCTCGAGGAGGCGCGCGAGCTCAACCGGCGCGTGCTCGGAGTGTTCGAGGAGCAGCAGGTGTTCCGCATCGACCACTACCTGGGCAAGGAGACGGTCCAGAACATGATGGCGTTCCGCTTCGCCAACGGCATGTTCGAGCCACTTTGGAACCGCAACTACATCGACCAGGTGCAGATCACCGCGGCGGAGGACATCGGGATCGGCACGCGTGCCGGCTACTACGACCACGCTGGCGCGCTGCGCGACCTGATCCAGAACCACATGCTGCAGCTGCTCTGCCATGTAGCGATGGAGCCGCCGGTCAGCTTCACGGCAGACGAGGTGCGCAACGAGAAGGTCAAGGTGCTGCAGTCGATCGCCGAACCGGTCGAGGCGGAGATCGAGCAGATGGCGGTCAGGGCTCAGTACGGCAAAGGCCACGCGGGCGGCGAGGACGCGGAGGGCTACCTGGAAGAGCCTGGGATACCGCAGGGCTCGATCACCGAGACCTATGCGGCGCTGCGCCTGGAGGTGGACAACTGGCGTTGGGCTGGGGTGCCTTTCTACCTGCGCACCGGCAAGCGCCTGGCGCGCAAAGTGACCGAGATCGCGGTGACGCTGAAGCCGGTGCCCCACCTTGCCTTCAGCCAGGACGGCTCGCTTGGGGTGCTGCCCAACCAGCTGATCCTCACCCTGCAACCCAACGAGGGGGTCTCGCTGCGTCTCGGCGCAAAGATCCCTGGCTCGCGCATGGTGATCAGGCCCGTGCACATGGAGTTCCTCTACGGGACCGCGTTTCTCTCGCAGTCGCCCGAGGCCTACGAGCGCTTGATCACCGACGCTATGCGCGGCGACGCGACGCTGTTCACCCGCGACGACGAGGTGGAGGCGCAGTGGCGCATCTGCGATCCGGTACTCAAATATTGGGAGCCCACCCACCCGCAGACACCGGGACCATTGCCACAGTACGAATCGGGCTCGCAGGGTCCCAGCGAGGCAGACGAGATCCTGCTGCCCGAGCACTCGTGGCGAGCTATCTGAGGAGCAAGCCTCGATGTCGTCCAACTCTGCTCGCGGCTCGATAGCTTGAGCTCTCCTCCCCCGACCGCCGCCGCTCAATCCCTGCCTGATGCGGTCTGGAGCGCCGAGGGCACCACACCCGACGCGATCGAAGCAGCGCTACGAGAGCTGGTAAATCAGCGTCACAGCGAAAACGGCGGCCTGGTTCCAGCACGGGCGCTGAACATGGTGACGTTCGTCGAGAGCAGCTACAGCGGCGAGATCGCGAACCGCCTGGCGGCAGTGGGCCGCTACCACGCCTCGCGACTGGTCGTGCTCTCCTATGACCCCCACCGCACGACCCTCGACGCGCGCGCGATTGTCTCTTCCGAGGGCGAGCCCGGCAACGACGAGCTGGGACTGCTGCGCGAGACGATCACGGTCGAGATCGGCGAGCGCCACCTCGACGACCTTGTGACGATCGTGGACCCGCTGGTCGTAACCGACCTGGCGACGCTGCTGTGGTCGCCGCACGGGCATCCCGAGGCCGTCGACGCCCTGCTCGAGCTTGCCCAGGCGGTACTGGTGGACTCGCTCGACGATCCCTCGTGGCGCGACGCGATCGGGCGTGCGTGCGAGCTGCGCGGACGCGCCTACGTGGTCGACCTAGCATGGCTGCGCAGCACCCCGTGGCGCGAGCGGGTGGCGGCCGCGTTCGACTCGCGGAGCATGCGCGCGGAGCTGCAAAACATTGACACGGTCTCGGTTCGCCACCATCCCGATTCGACGGTGGCCGCGATACTGCTGGTGGGCTGGCTGGCTTCGCGCTTGGGCTGGGAGGTGAGCCCGTTGCGATCCGGTGGAGGCGCCCTGACAGGCGTCGCCCAGGCCGCCGAACAGCAGGTCAAGGTTAGGCTGGAGCGGGCCCCCGAGCTCGAGGTCAGGGGCCTCGACAGCGTGGCGATCGCGACCGCGACAGGCCGTCGCCTGGCACTCAGGCGCGGTACTGGCG
>JBAQGH010000113.1:0-14802 GCA_049287685.1 Solirubrobacteraceae bacterium
CCTCTAGCGAGCGTCCCGACCCGACCGCGACGCAGGTCAGGGGTGACTCGGCGAGGTGTGCCGGCATCTGAGTCTCTTCACGCAGGCGTTCGTCAAGACCCTGTAGTAACGCGCCACCGCCGGCGAGCATGATCCCGCGATCCATGATGTCCGAAGCCAACTCCGGGGGTGTGCGGTCGAGCGTCTCCTTGACCGCATCCACGATCTGCACCACCGGTTCGTCCAGCGCCTGGCGAATCTCCTCGCTGGTGAGCACCACCGTCTTGGGAAGGCCCGAAACCATGTCGCGACCGCGGATCTCGGCCTGGAGCTCCTCCTCCATCGGCCACGCCGAGCCGATCTCGAGCTTGAGCTCCTCGGCGGTCTGCTGACCGATCAGCAGCTTGTACTCGCGCTTGGCGTAGTTGATGATCGCCTCGTCCATCTCGTCGCCGCCGACGCGGATCGACTCTGACACGACAATCCCGCCGAGCGAGATCACCGCCACCTCGGAAGTGCCTCCGCCGATGTCCACCACCATCGAGCCGGTCGGCTCGCCAACCGGCAGCCCGGCACCGATCGCCGCCGCCATCGGCTCCTCGATCAAATAGGCGGTGCGCGCGCCAGCCGAAAGGCAGGCCTCCTCGACCGCGCGCTTCTCGACACCGGTCACCCCGGACGGCACGCACACGACCACCCGCGGATGCGCCCAGCGGTTCTGGTGGACCTTCTGGATGAAGTGGCGCAACATCTCCTCGGTGACGTCGAAGTCGGCGATGACCCCGTCCTTCAGCGGGCGGATCGCCTGGATCGTGCCGGGCGTGCGACCCAGCATCCGCTTGGCCTCAATCCCGACGGCATGCACCTCGCCGGTACGCGAGTCGATCGCCACCACGCTCGGCTCAGACAGCACGATCCCACGCCCGCGCACGTATACGAGCGTATTGGCAGTTCCGAGGTCGACCGCCATGTCGCGGCCACCGAACCCTGTGAGGTAGCTGAGGATGCTCATCTTTTAGATAGGGGAGCACGCTCGGATTCGGCTTCGCCTGGCCGGTCGGCTGGCATCCCGGCGCTCCGGGGCGTACCCGGCGGGGAGTCTAGCGGACCACGTCGCCCGGCTTGCAACCTTGACAGCGTATTTGCAGCGGGAAAGCGCCTCAGAGCCGGTCGTTTACTGGTACGGGAAAAGCTCGGGGGCCATGTCCATGAGCTTGGCCACCGGCAGGCCGACGACGTTCTCGTAGTCACCGCGAATCTCGCGCACCAGCACCGCTCCAATCCCCTGGATTGCGTAGCCGCCGGCCCGCCCGCGCCACTCGCCGCTGGCCACATACCAGTCGATCAACTCCTCTGAGCACTGCCTAAAGAGGACCTCCGTCCGCGCAAGCCCCACCTGCTCACGATCTCTGCGCAACAGCGCCACACCGCTGAGCACGGCGTGTGTCTCGCCGCTGAGCGCCCGCAGCGTTTCGCGCGCCGCCTGTTCGTCCGTCGGCTTGCCGTATATGCGCCCGCCGAGCGTCACCAGCGTGTCAGCTCCGAGCACCGTCTCCCCTGGATCGGCGGAGCACGCCGCGCGCGCCTTGAGCAGGGCATTCTCGACCGCGACCGTCTCAGGCTCCCCCTGCTCTATCTCCTCGACGTTGGTGGCGCGCACCGTAAACGGCACCTCGAGGCGTTCGAGAGTTGCCCGACGCTGCGGCGAGGCTGAGGCCAGCACGAGTGGATAGCACTCGTTCATTGGTGCCTCGCTGGAATGACCGCGTTTTCGCGAACCATCGCTGCCCTCGCCTTCCGCGCAGATAGTGCGCCGCTCTAGCCGCGCTCTAGCCGCACGAGAGCCGCCTTTAGCCGCACTCGTGCGCCTGCTCAGGCCGAGAGCTCGGGAAAGAACAATGCCGCCTCGCGGGCCGCCGACTCGGGCGAGTCCGAGCCGTGGACCATGTTCTGGCCCATCTCGATGGCGAAGTCGCCACGGATCGAGCCCGGGGCGGCATCGAGCGGATTGGTGGCACCGATCGTCTGTCGAGCCGCCTTGACCGCGTCGAGACCCTCGAGCACCATCGCCACGATCGGCCCGGAGGTGATGAACTGCACCAATTCGCCGAAGAATGGCTTCTCGGCATGCTCGGCGTAGTGGCGCTCTGCCAGCTCACGCGTCACGGTCATGTGTCGCAGCGCGACGATGCGCAGGCCCTTGCGCTCGAAGCGAGCGATGATCTCGCCCGTGAGCGAGCGGGCGAAGGCGTCCGGCTTTACGAGGATCAACGTGCGGTCCATGGGTTCCTTTGGTTCGTAGGAGATAGTCGCGGCCCGGGGCCGACTGGTCTTGAGAAGAATGTTGGAGGGCGCTCAGGAAGTCGGGCGCGGACGACGCGGACGCGAGCGAGAGCTCGGCTTGACGGTGGCTTCAGGCTCCATGTCCTCGCGGCCGGTTTCGGGATCCTCAGCGGCAGAGCTCGACTCTGAGGCAAACGAGACCTCGCCGACGAAGGCGGCCGGCTCAGGCGCCCTTACCGCAGCGCGTTTGGCCGCGCGCGCACGTGCCGGCGATACCGCCTCCACATCGAGCGCAGCCACCTCCAGCTCGTCCTCGACGCCGGCGCGGGTACGGGCCGTAGCCGAGGCGCTCGCACGCTCGGAGCGAGTCGCCCGTCGCGTTGCCTTGGCCGTCGTGGGCACGTCGGTCTCGCAGTACGGGCAGATCGTCCAGGCACGATCGAGTGGTCGCGAGCAGCTGACGCACCGCTCCTTTAGCTTGCGCAGGCAGCTTGGGCAACGAATGAAGTCACGCTCGATGCGATAGTCGCAGTGGGGGCAGAGGCTGTGGTCGAGCTCGTGCAACCGCACTTCGGCCGCCTGCAACTCCAGCTCGCGCTCACGCACGTCCTCTAGGTACTCGGGCGGACGCAGGATCATGTAGACGATCGTCCCTACGAACGGGAACAGCGACGCGACCGTGGCGCAGCCGACCAGCATCGGATCGGCGATGCGACGGCGAGCGTCCGCGTAGGTCCAGTACAGCAGCGAGAGATACAAGACCACGATGAACAGGATCAACAAGTCGATGGCCAGGCTCAAGCTTTTGCTTTCGATTCCGAAGTAGGCGATTGGTGGTGGCATCGATGACCCTATACGGCTCCGCCGAAGGATTTCCCTGCAAGCACGCGTGAAACGGGACGCTTCGATCCGTGATGGCGCATCGGGCGGCCGAGTTTAGAGGCTATCGGGCAAAAAATGCGCGATCAAGCTTGGGGAGGGCATGTTCTTGCAGGTTCCCAGCCTCACAGGAACAGCCGGCCGAAGCCATAGCCGGCGACAAAGAACACGAGGATCACGAGCGCCACGATCAGGGCGACGGCGCCGATCATCGTCAGTACCGATGGGCCGTCATCGTTCACGGCGACCCCGTTTCCCGCGGGCGCTCTCGTTGCTCGTCGCGCTCCCCAAGCCCTATCGCGGCGTCCAGATCGAGCTCCCCCGAGTGAGCGAGCAGATCTCCGACCAGATAGACAGATCCAGTTGCCAGAACCGCGGCGCCGCGCTCGCGCGCCCAGTTGCGCGCCGCCGCCAACGCTTTGGCCGGCTGGGACTCGCAAGTGCACCGCTCGAAGCCGAGCTGGCCGGCCAACGATTGCAACGTCGCGGGCGAGAGTGCCCTTTGGCTCGGGGGCGCGGTGAACCAGGCCCGCTCGCACAAAGGCAGCAGCGCACGGAGCATGCTGGCGGCATCCTTGTCCTCGAGCACACCGAGCACCAGCGCCAGCGAGCGGCCGTCAAGCAGCTCGGGCAAGGACTCCACCAGCGCGGCGACCGCAGCCGGATTGTGCGCGCCGTCCACCACCGTGAGCGGGTCGTCTCCGAGGACTTGCATGCGACCCGCAACTAACGTAGAGATTGCGGCGTCTTGCACGGCCTGCTCGCTCAAAGCAAACCCTGAACGCTGCAGATAAGACTCAGCCACCAGCCGCGCGAGCGCGAAGTTCTCACGCTGGAACGAGCCGCGCGCGCCCATCCGTAGATCGTCGGGAGATGCATCCGCGATCAAGAGCTCGGCACCACGTTCGACGGCGACGCGGCGCGCGAGCGCGAGCACCTCTGGCTGCAGCTGAGAGCCGACTGCCAATACCGAGCGCTCGCCTAGGACCGCGAGCTTCTCGGTGGCGATGTCGGCCAGTGTGGGACCGAGCCAGCGTGTGTGCTCGAGGCCCACGTTGGTGAGAGCAGCCACCTTCGAGTCGATTACGTTCGTCGCGTCGTAGCGCCCGCCGAGACCGGCCTCGACGACAACCACCTGCGCGTCGCGTCGCGCGAGCTCCCAGAAGGCAGCGGCAGTCAGCAGCTCGAACTGGGTCACATGGTCGTCCTCGGCAAGGGTACGGTTGACCCGCTCAGCTGCCCAAGCAGCGCGCGCGATCGCCGCCGCGAAGGCGTGGGTCTCGACATCGCACTCGCCGATCTGAACGCGCTCGGAATAGGACAGGAGGTGCGGCGAGAGGTAGCAGCCGCTACGCAGCCCGTGGCGCTCGAGGATCGCCGCGATCATGCGCGTGGTCGAGCTCTTTCCGTTCGTGCCCACCACATGGATCGAGTCAAAGCTGCGCTCGGGCGCTCCGAGCACTGTCATCATGCGGTGCATTCGGTCCAGCCCGAAGCGCATCCCGAATAGCTCGAGTGAGCGCAGATGACGCTCGGCGTGCTCGGGGCTCCAATCTCGGCTCATAGGGCCTCCAGTTCGGCGCGCAAGCGCCGAAGGCGCTCACGCTCGCCCTCGACCACGGCTACCGGTGCCTTCTCTACGAAGCCCGGCCGCGCCAGCTTCTCTTGCACACGCTCGATCTCGGCAAGCAGCTTCTGCTTGGCAGCCTCGCGTTGGCGCTCAGCGGCGCCGAGATCCAGACCCTCCCCCGAGAGCACCTCTACCGTGCCGCCCGGGATTGGGACGGAGGCGACCGCGGTAGGCGCCGCCGCAGGCTCTCCCCCGCCCGCGACGGGAGCATGCCCATTAGCGGGGCTCGCGTCCACCGCATCGAGTGCCTGAGACTGCCCCTCCTCAGGGAGAAGCCGCAAACGCGCCAGGCGAGCGAGCAGCGGGGCGGTCAGCTCGTAGCCATCCGCGCAAAGACGCGCGGCCACGAACAGACCGGCCCGAGCGCCGACCGAGTCTCGCCAACCGCGCACCAGCGTTACCGCCTCGATCGTGCGCGCCAACTCTGCCTCAGCCTGCAGGTCAATCAAATCCTCTCGAGCCTGCGGATAGGCAGAGCCGGCGAGCAACTCGCCCGTGTCGTCGAGGTATCGCCAAAGCTCCTCGGTAACAAACGGGATCAGCGGATGGGCCATCGCGATCGTCTCGCGCAGCACGTAGAGCAATGTCGCGGCGAGCTCCTGCCTACCGTCATCCTCGCTGCCTGCCTCAGCGAGGTCGGGCAGCCGCTGCTTGATGATCTCCAGATACCAGTCACACAACTCGCCGTAGACGAAGTCATAGAGGCCGAGCGCGGCATGGGAGAAGTCGTACTGCTCGATGCGCGCGGCGGTGTCTGCCAGAACCCGCGTGAGCCGTGAGAGGATCCAGCGATCCTCGACCGTGCGCGGCTTCGGCTGCGGCTCGACGGCCTGTGCGCGCTCTGATCCAAGGCTCGCGTCGATACGCACCAGCGCGAAGCGCGCCGCGTTGAACAGCTTGTTGGCCAGCGCTTGCCCTTGCTGGACCTTCTCGGCGGAGTAGCGAACGTCCTGTGTGGAGGACATCGCAAGCAGGCCGAAGCGCACTGCGTCGGCACCGTGGCGGTCGATCTCCTGCAACGGGTCGATGCCGGTCCCCAACGACTTGGACATGCGCCGCCCGTCGGGCGCCTGGATCACCGAGTGGATGTACACGTCGGAGAACGGCACATCGCCGGTCAGCTCGAGCCCCATCATGATCATGCGCGCGACCCATAGGAACAAAATGTCCCTGGCCGTGGAGAGCACGTTCGTCGGGTAGAACGCTTTTAGCTCGGGGGTGTCCTGCGGCCAACCGAGCGTCGCAAAGGGCCACAGCGCGGAAGAGAACCACGTATCCAGCACGTCCTCCTCTTGGCGGAGATGCCCTCCGCACTCCGCGCAAGCGTCTGGTGCGCTGAGCGCCACGTTGACGTGGCCGCAAGTCTCGCAGTAGTAGACAGGCAGGCGGTGACCCCACCAGAGCTGGCGTGAGATACACCAGGGACGGATGTTCTCCATCCAGTCCAGGTAGACGCGCCGGTGGTTCTCGGGCACGATCCGCACACGTCCCTCGCGCACAGCGGCGGCAGCCGGGCGCGCCAGCTCGTCCATGCTCATGAACCATTGCAGCGAGATCAGCGGCTCGATGCGCTGGCCGGAGCGGTGGGAGTAGGGCACCTCGTGCTCGTAGTCCTCGCGCGCGACGATCCGACCTTCACGCTCCAGCTCGGCGACAACGGCCTCACGCGCCTCCATGACCGTGAGGCCGGCGAAGCGCTCCCCGGCCTCGGCGGTCATGCGTCCGTCCTCGCCGATCACCGATACCTGATCGAGCTCGTGGCGGCTGCCGATTTCGAAATCGTTGGGATCGTGCGCCGGGGTGACCTTCAGCTGGCCGGTGCCGAAGTCCATCTTCACGTAGTCGTCGGCGATGATCCGCAGATGTCGCCCAACAAGCGGCAGGATCGCCTTGCGCCCGACCAGCGCCCGGTAGCGCTCGTCCTCTGGGTGAACCGCCACCGCGGTGTCACCGAGCATCGTCTCAGGACGAACGGTGGCGATCGTGACGCTGCCACCTCCCTCCACGTCGTAGCGAATCGAGTAGAGCGTGTCTGTCTCGCGGCGCTCCTCGACCTCCAGGTCCGAGATCGCCGAGCGACTGCCCGGATCCCAGTTCACGATGTAGCGGTCGCGGTAGATCCAGCCCTTCTCGTAGAGGTTGACGAAGACCTGCATAACCGCACGGGCGTAGCCCTCGTCGAGCGTAAAGCGCTCTTCGGAGTAGTCGCACGACGCGCCAAGCCGCTTGAACTGCTCGACGATCGTGCCGCCGTAGTGCGCTCGCCATTCCCATACGCGCTCCACGAACGCCTCGCGCCCCAACTCGTGACGGTTGATGCCCTCGGCGAGCAGCGCCTTCTCGACCTGCGCCTGCGTGGCGATCCCAGCGTGGTCGGTGCCGAAGATCCACTTCGTGCGTCGGGCGGGTGGGGATTTCATCCGGTTGTAGCGAATCAGCGTGTCTTGCACGGAGCCGTTGAGCGCGTGCCCCATGTGCAACGAGCCGGTTACGTTCGGCGGCGGTATCGCAATCGAGTAGTTCTCGCTCGCCTCTCCGTCGGGCTCGGGATGAAACAGGCCTGAAGCGAGCCAGCACTCGACGATCCGCGGCTCGACCTGTGAGGGCTCGAACCGTGTGCGATCTTCAAGCTCTCTGATGCGCTCGCTCATGGAGCGTGAGTGTACGCAGCCGCACCACTCCAGGCCCGATCACAGCTCTTCATTCCATCTTTCGAGATATCGTTCTCGCGAATGTTCAACTTGTACGCGCATACCGTCAGGTGGCTCAGCGCGGTCGCCTGCGCGGCGACGATCGTCTGCTTCTTGCTCCTGGGACACCTGCCGAGCCAAGCCCAAGCGGCGGGCGAAACAACTTGTCCGCCCAGCTCAAGCCCCGCGACCAGTGCCGCGCCGCCGTCAGCGCCCACTACTCAATCGCAGACACTCGTGGCATGCGTCGGATCGACGCCGATCACTGAAGCGACCTTTCAGCATTGGAGCTCTGTAGCTCAAGCCGAGTCGAGCTCGCAAGCCGGACACCAACCGAGCGCCGCCGAAGTCACAACCCAGGTCATGGGCTTCCTGATTTCGGCCGATTGGATTATCGGCGAAGCACGCGACTTGGATGTCCACGTAAGCCCAGCCGAGGTAAGGCGAACCTTCAACCAGACGCGCAAGACGCAGTTCCCCAAGCAGAGCGAATTCCAGACCTTCCTGGGAAAGAGCAAGGAGACTGTCACAGACATACTTCTGCGCGTGGAACTTGATCTCCTCTCACAGCGCCTCCAACGACGCGTTGTAGCCGGCAAGCACGGCGCACACAAGAAGCGCGAGGCGCTAAAGCACTTTGTGAGCCACTTCAGGAACAAGTGGACCGCCCAGACCTACTGCTCGGCGCAGTACGCCTCGCGGGACTGCGGCCACGTTCAGGCCACGCTCTAGCCTGCGCCCTTCTCCGCGACTGCTACTGCGCCAGACCGCCGAACAGCGCAAACGGGCGCGCCGGTCCGTTTACTGCTACCCAGGCGTCCCAGGCGGAGCCCTCCACGTCGAGGGTCGAGCCCTGCGGCGCCTCAGAGCGCAAGCGCTCCGCGAGCGCACGAGCGTCGTCCTCGTCCTCGGCGCCGAGCGTGAGATGGCGCCAATGGCGCTGCACCGGGACCCCCTCGGCGGCGAGGCGCTCGGCAAACGCATGTGCCTCGTGATGAGTGGGTAGAGTGACACGCACTTCCCATGCCGGGTAGCCGGTTTGCTCTGACTCCTCGGTCTCCAGCTCCTCCAGACGCTCGTGCTCGGCGACATGCTCAGCGGAAGTGCTGGGCAACGCGAGCGAGGCGTCCTCCCAACGCTCCTCCTCAGGGTGCCAACGCCAGGAGCTGACCTGCGCGGCGATGCCCTTTTGGGAGAGGATCGCTTCGACGGCTGCCTGTGCGTTCGCGGCCTCCTCGCCGGAGTCGGCATACAGGAAGACATGCCCGTCCTCGTGACTTACGGCGACGTGCTCTGGGCTTGGAGGGCCACTACTGCCATCGCGCTCGTGCGCCTCCAACGCGTGCAACAGCTCATGCGCTTGTGCGCGCGGCAGCTCCACGCGGATGCGGAAGTCGTCATGCATGGAGATCACGGATGTGTATGGGCATGGCGGAGGATGCTAGCGGACGGTGCCGCCGGCGAACAAAGCTTGGCACTCTGCATATCGCAGATCCCACTTATAACCCATTGGTTATAATCGCGTTTTAGACAATGTCAGAAGCCGCAACACTCCTCCGTGAGGCTCGCTACGCAGCAGGCCTCACCCAAGCTGAGCTCGCCGAGCGACTTGACGTCAGCCAAGCCGCTATCGCCAAGTTGGAGAGGAAGGGGGCCAACCCAACCGTGGACACACTCGACAATGTCCTATGGGCCACCGGACACCGTCTCGAGCTAAGCGCCACAGCCGCGCGTCGGCCTGACACAGACGAAAGCTCTTACGCAGACAAGAGCGCTTTCGACGAGTTTTAAGCCGACTCCTCACGCAACGAGCGCTCGGCCGGCTCCTCTGGCGCGGCTTCGGTCACCAACGTCGGCGTCGTGCCTTTCTCGACCGTGTCGCGCGTGACGACGCACTTCTTCACATCACGGCGGGAGGGAAGCTCGAACTGAACCTCGAGCAAGATCTCCTCGATGATCGAGCGCAGCCCGCGAGCACCGGTTTCTCGCTCCAGACCCTTCTCAGCCACAGCCAACAGCGAGTCCTCCGCGAACACGAGCTCGATGCCATCGAAGGAGAAGAAGCGCTGGAACTGCTTGACGAGAGCGTTGCGCGGCTCGGTGAGGATCGAGACGAGATCCTCGCAGGTGAGCTGGTGCACGGCTGACATGACCGGCAGGCGTCCGATGAACTCGGGGATCAGGCCGTACTCGATCAAATCCTCGGGCAGGCAGTGCTCGAATATCTCGCCGGTGTCGCGCTCCAATTTGGTTTCGATCGCCGAGGCGAACCCGATGCCGTTGTGGCCTATGCGCCGCTCGATCACCTTGTCGAGGTGCGCGAACGCGCCTCCGCAAATGAACAGGATGTTGGTGGTGTCGATCGTGAGGAACTCCTGGTGTGGATGCTTGCGTCCTCCCTGCGGCGGGACTGACGCCTGCGTGCCCTCGAGGATCTTCAGAAGCGCTTGCTGCACACCCTCGCCGGAGACGTCGCGCGTGATCGACGGGTTGTCGGCCTTGCGCGCGATCTTGTCGACCTCGTCGATGTAGATGATCCCTGTCTCGGCCTTCTTGACGTCGTAGTCGGCGGCCTGGATCAGCTTGAGCAGGATGTTCTCGACGTCCTCACCGACATAGCCCGCCTCGGTAAGCGCGGTCGCGTCGGCAATCGCGAACGGCACGTTCAGGATGCGTGCGAGAGTCTGGGCCAACAGCGTCTTGCCGCAGCCGGTGGGGCCGAGCAGCAGGATGTTGGACTTCTGCAGCTCGATGTCCGAATCCTCGGACTGCATCATCTGCACGCGCTTGTAATGGTTGTAGACGGCGACCGACAGAGTGCGCTTGGATGCCTCCTGGCCGACGACATACTCGTCGAGCACGTCGTAGATGGCACGCGGCTTGGGCAGGTTCTCGAGGTCGAACGCGGGCGGTGCCGCCAGCTCCTCGTCGATGATCTCGTTGCAGAGATCGATGCACTCGTCGCAGATGTAGACGCCAGGACCGGCGATCAGCTTCTTGACCTGCCGCTGAGACTTGCCGCAGAAGCTGCAGAGGAGCTGCTCGTTGGAATCGGTTGGTCTGGCCATGATTGGTGTTCTTGTATCTCTGGTGGACGTTACTTCGCAAAAGCGTCTAGGACGGTCGCTGGGCAAGCGAGGCAAGATAAGAATGCCCGCCCACCCGCGCGAAGTGTGCTGGCCGATTGGAGATCCCGTCGATCTCCAATCGGTACATGAGCGACCGAGTACGCAGCCTCGCGCCGCTCAGCGAGCGTCCTAGTGTTCTGAGATCACACGGTCGATTATGCCGTACTCCTTGGCCTCCTCGGAGCTCATGAAGTAGTCGCGCTCTGTGTCCTTGCTGACCTGCTCGAGCTTCTTGCCGGTGTGCTTGGCGATGATCTCATCGAGGCGTTTGCGCACGTCGATGATCTCCCTTGCGTGAATCTCGATGTCGCTCGCCTGCCCCTGGAAGCTCGACGAGACCTGGTGGATCAGAATCTTCGCGTTGGGCAGCGCCATGCGCTTGCCCTCGGCGCCGCCCGCCAGCAGCAAGGCGCCCATCGACATCGCGATGCCGACGCAGATCGTTTGCACCTTGGGCTTGATGAACTGCATCGTGTCGTAGATGGCAAGGCCCGCATACACAGAGCCACCGGGCGAGTTGATGTAGATCGAGACGTCCTTGGTGGGGTCCTCGGACTCCAAATGCAGCAGTTGGGCGACGATCAGGTTGGCGATCTGATCGTCGACAGGGGTGCCAAGAAAGATGATCCGCTCGTTGAGCAGACGGCTGTAGATGTCGAACGCGCGCTCGCCTCGCGAGGTCTGCTCAACCACCATTGGTACAAGTGGGCTCATGGTCCTCGCTTCAGTTTCGCTTTACAGGCCGGATTCCTTCTGAACATATCCCGAGCGGGGTGCTGACTAGGCTAGCGCTCCGGCGTCCAAAGTCTCGCCGCAGCTGCCTCGCCAGCGCCCTCGCCCTGCTTCTCCTCAGACTCTGGCGTCCAAAGCTTCTCACGCGCCTGGGCCTGCTCGAGAGGGATCGGCGTGGCCTCGGAGGCGATCAGCTCGACAGCCTGACGGGCGGCGAGATCCTCGCGGATGTCATCCAGGCGCCCGGAGCCGCGCAGCTCCTCGAGCAGCTTCTGCGGCTCGACTCCATCGCGCTCCGCGGTCGGAGTCAGGACCTCGAGCAGATCCTCCTCGCTCGGCACGATCTTCTCGGCCGCGACGACCGCGGCGATCACCGCCTCGCGGCGAAGCGACTGACCGGCGTCGGGCAGCAGCTCGGCGATCATGTCGTCCTCCTCGCGTCCGGTGATCTTCAGATACACCTCGCGGGTGATGCCACGATGGGAGAGAGAGTGCAGCATCCGATCCCACATCTCCCGGGCCTTTGCCTGAACGAGGGCCTCGGGCGTCTCGACGTGAGCTTCGGCGGCCGCCACGTCGAGCGCGGCCTCGCGAAACTCGGCCTCGATGCGCTTGGCGTCGGCGTCCGCCAGGCGCGTGCGAATGTCCTCGGTGAGCTCCTCAACCGAGTCAAAGCCCATGTCCACCGCGAAATCCTCGTCCACCTCTGGGAGCAACTTGTGCTTTACCTCCTTGACCGTCACCTCGAAGGAGGCGTCGGCGCCCGCCAGCTGCTCGCTCTGATAATCGGCCGGAAAGGAGACCTCGATCGTCCGTGTGTCCCCCGCCGCGACACCCTCCAAGCCCTCCTCGAAGCCGGGGATCAAATTGCCCGAGCCGAGCTCTATGAGCTGATCGCGCCCCTCCCCGCCCTCAAACGGCTCGCCCGCGGTCGATCCTAGGTAGTCGACTACGACGAAGTCGCCTGAGGCAGCTGACCGCTCAACGGTCTCCAGTCGCGCCAAGCGATCGCGTAGCCCGTCGATCTCCTGCTGGATCGCGTCGTTCTCGACGACGACCTCGCGGCGACCGACCTCGAGGCCCTTGTAGGGGCCGAGCTGTGCGGTCGGCAGCACACCTATCTCGATCGAGAACTCCAGTGCCGCGCCTTGCCCAGGGAGATCGGCGAGATCCAGCTGCGGATCTCCTACCGGCACGATGCCGGCCGTCTCGATCGCATCCGAATACCAACTGCCCAAGGTGTCGCGGACGGCTTCCTCCAGCACGACATCGCGTCCCACGCGCTGGATCACCAGCGGCGCCGGGACCTTGCCGCGGCGAAAGCCGGGGAGCTTCATTTCACGCCCCAACTGGCGAGCCTTGCGCGCGAGGCGATCCTCGATCTCGCTCGAGGGGACCTCTACCTGCACGCGCACGCGCGACTCGGGCAGCTCGGTGACGGTTGTCTTCAAGGCCGTTGGCATGGCTGCCACGATACCGTGCAAGCCGATGCTGGTTCGCGCTCGCGGCATACGCCGTCTGGAGGGTTGGCTTTGGACAGGCCCTGTCGGACACCTGCTCGGTGGCTCGCTGGACTTCGCGGAAGCGCTGGTGCGCTATGTGCGCGCTCGGCACGATGGGCATGCGCCCCGCTGACCTATATCGTCGAGCGGGGCGCCTACCTGTGTGAATCGTTACGCGGCCGCGACCACGTGACCGTCGAACGCCAGCGCCTTGCCGCGCGGGACGACGAGCACCGGACAACCGGCGTTCTCGATCAGGTTCTCGCTGGCGGCGCTCAGCGAGACACGACCCTCCTCGGCCTCCGGGCGTGAGCCGACCACGATCAGGCCGGCGTCCCGCTCCGCGGCGACGAGCTCTGCTCCAAACGCCCTGGCAAGTGCCTCGGCGGTCGCCTGGGCGCCACCGTCGCCGGCCACGGCGATACCGCGAGCCAGCTGGGAGTCTCCGTTCTGTGCGTATCCGGCTGGGGCGATCGCGACGGCGACGGTGCCGCCGTTCAGCAGACGCTGCGCGGAGTTGCCGACCGTGACGCTGCCTTTGGCGGTGTGCGAGTCCGAGCAGAACACGATCATGTCGGCCTCGGTTCGCGCGGCCAGCTTGCTCAGGCCCGCGGGGGTGGAGGGGTCGGTGATGACGTGACGCTGAGCATCGCTATCGCCGAGTAGCTCTGTGCCCCGGCGCAGCAGCTCTTCTGCCTCGTGCTGGGCGAGGATCTCACGGCTAGTCTCCCCCTCAGGCGCGTGGCGTACGTACGCGAGCGACACCGTCGCACCAGCGCTTGCGAACAGTCGGCCGAGCGCAACCGCGTCGTCCTCGTTGTTGGTTCCGTCATAGGAAATGATGATGTTGGCGGACATTTTTGACTCTTTCTCTTGTGCCGTTTCGCCCGGCTTCTTTGTGTTGCCTGGCGCCTATTGCCGTCTTGTGGCGATCGTCCTGTGGCACGATCCAAACTGAACTTCCATTACATAGTGCCCATTCCCTGCCATCAGCTCCAGTGAACCTCGTAATCTGAGCTATAAGGACAGCTAATGCTCAACGTTGCTCGATTGCGAGTCTTGGTAGAGGTCGCCAGACGCGGCTCGTTCTCGGGCGCGGCCGAGGCACTCTCCTACACCCAGTCGGCCGTCTCCCAGCAAGTGGCAACGCTCGAGGCCGAAACCGGCATGACGCTGCTCGAGCGCCACGCGCGCGGCGTGCGCGTGACCGCCGCTGGACAGGCGCTCGTGGAGCACGCCGAAGGGATACTTGCGCGCCTGGAGGCTGCCGAAGACGAGCTGTCAGCGATTGCGGGCTTGCGGGCTGGGAGACTGCGCATGGCCTCCTTTCCAACCGCGGGCGCGACGCTGATGCCGCTTGCGATCGCCAGGTTCCGCTCGCACTACCCAGAGCTAGAGTTGACGCTCGCCGAGGGAGAGCCTGAGGAAATCGCTCCTCGCCTGCAGGCCGGCGAGTTCGACCTGGCCCTGTTGTTCGAGTTCGACGAGCCTGCAAGCGTCGAGGGGCTGACACGCGTTGAGCTGCTCGAGGATCCGATGTACTTGGCGCTGCCCCGCGAGCACATGCTCGCCCAGAAGAGCGGTCTGCGCCTGGAGGATCTGCACGGCGAGGCGTGGGTGCAGACCTCCCGCTCCAGCCCCTGCGCGCGTCATGTCGTGCGTTGTTGTCACGCCGCCGGCTTCGAGCCGAACGTCGCGTTTGAGAGCGACGACTACCAGACAGTTCAGGGACTTGTAGCCGCCGGGGTCGGCGTCGCGCTGATTCCCGAGCTGGCGCTGTCGGTCGTGCGCGAGGACATCGCGATCCGCACGCTCGCTCCAAGTCCGCCGGTGCGCCAGGTGATCGCGGCCGCGCCAACCGACGCGCGCTTGAGCCCGGCTACGCCGGCGATGCTCGAGATCCTCGCGCAAGCGGCAACGCGCTACGAGTCGCTTCGAGCTCCGCGCACGGATTGAGTGAACATCCTTTGAGACGGGGG